>PIVM01000054.1 GCA_003353945.1 Gammaproteobacteria bacterium | reverse complement strand
AAGTGACTTTGGATGATAGCGTTGGCTTCTTCAATATGTTCGGCGCCTTCTTGCAGTTCATCGAAAATGCGTATCGTTGTTGCATCGCGGTTTTGTTGAAGTTCTTCGCCAACCAGTACGCCGTGTTGAGCGATATGCGCTGAATAATGGCCACCGGCATCGGTTACTGCGTCCTTGGTGCTATCAACAATACGCGTGATACTGCCAACGCAGGCCGCAACAACGGAGGGGATTTCTGCGGCCATCTGTTCGGCTGAAAGACGTGTATCACCGGCGATGCGTTCCACAGCAATGACCATCTGGCGTTGAGCATCTCGGGTTCCAGCCGATGTTCTGTTTAGTGATTCTTGTATTTGGGCGTGATGCAACTCCGGTGGCATGCCGGTTTTGCTGCGAATTTCACTACTGCGTTCAATGCTGGGTTTTGGTGGGGCATGAACGAGAGGGGTACGGATACCAAGTCGTGGAATAGGTGTTGCCTGAAGGA
This sequence comes from Gammaproteobacteria bacterium, assembly GCA_003353945.1. Classification (GTDB taxonomy): domain Bacteria; phylum Pseudomonadota; class Gammaproteobacteria; order Pseudomonadales; family PIVM01; genus PIVM01. The sequence continues at coordinate 30,617 of PIVM01000054.1, read as the reverse complement.
ATGCATGACCTTCACTTTTTTGACCGCCTGTTGTATCAGGGCCAACGCTGTTTAGTGGGGTATTGTTAGCTGTGGTTTGTGCATTGGCTGACTGTTGTTGCTCCTCATTTTCTGCGGCGTTTGCTTCCTCTTCGTTGGCTGAGGTTTCTTCCTCAGTTGAAGACTCTTTCTCAGTTGAAGACTCTTCCTCAGTTGAAGACTCTTTCTCAGTTGAAGACTCTTTCTCAGTTGAAGACTCTTTCTCAGTTGAAGACTCTTTCTCAGTTGAAGACTCTTGATCCGCTGATTGCTCTTCGTTAGCTGAAGGTTTTTCTTGGGCTGAGGGTTTTTCTTGGGCTGAGGGCTCATCTTGGGCTGAGGATCCTTCACCGGCGACTGAGGTTTCTTCTCCCGCATCGCTCGTGCTGCTTTCGTTGTTGCTGGCAGAGCTTTCCGCATTCGGGTTCTGTTCTGTGGTATTTGTCTCTTCTGGGGAGTTTGTGGAACTTGATTCTGTGCTGGAGTCGTTCGGCGCTGTTTCTGTTCCTGTCGTCGGAGCACTGTGATCGATAGCTTGTGATTGGTCACTGCTGCCTTGCAGGTAGCGTGGCGTGTTGGTCTCACTGCTGCTTTGGTCGCTTGTCGAACGGGCGCTGTCCTGCGAATTATTCGCATCGGTTTGTGACTGGCGACTGGCGGGGCTTAATGATGGCATAGGGCGAGATCGCTAATGCACTTTGCTTTGGCTAATACGACCACTTAAACACAGAGGAACAAGGTCGCGGTATACTTTGGGCAGCCAAACCCAGTGATTGTCCAGCCAGCTCAAGCCGTCATAGCGTACGGTACTGCCTTCGGGGTCTGTGATGGTCCAGGTCAGCCAGAGCGAAGAGGGGTTCATCCAACCGGCTAAATCACGGAAGGCGCCGGGAAATTTATCGCTAAGTTCGTTTGACCAGCGCAGTAGCCCCGCTGGTGTGGCGGTCACTTTAATGTCGGCGGCCGGATCGATGGTATTCAAACGCATTCCAGGGTGATACAGACTTTGCATGGCATCAAATGCCGCCTGGGCAATGTGCTCATCAAACAGTTTTTTACAATCGCTTAAGCTGGGTTGCAGGCTGGCAACAAATTCGGCGTTATCCAGTTGACGAATCAGCTCCGGAGCTGCCTGCACTAGCATCTGCAGACTGGCGAAAGTTTGCAGACGAGCCTCGCTAATACTGCGCAGTTTTTTGGTAACGGCTTTTGCCTGTTTTGCAATGATGCTATCAGAATCACTTTGCAGTCGTTCAGCCTGTGTGATCAAATCAATTCGTTCAGTTTCTTGTGCCGCCCACAAGCCCAGCAGCCGCTCCTTGATATCATCAGAGAAGAACAGGTGGTCGACTTCTTTATCACTGAGTGTCGGCACTGCATCGCAGAGCGCTTTTCGAAATACCGGTGGCAGTGTGGCAACATCAAGCACGCGCAGCTGTGCAACCGGGTTATAGCTGTAAATCACGAAGGGTTTTTCACCCTGCCAAGTCCAGGTGGCGGTTTCCGGCTCTCCTTCGATAAGAGGCGCTGTTTGACTGAGATTGCTTTGCTGCCAACCAAGCTCTTGAAAGGCCTTCTTAATGCTTGTGAAGGGAACGTCAGGGGCGACGAGCAAGGTTTGGGGTAGTCTGCTATCACGCATAAGTTGCGGACTCCGAGAGTGGCTTTTTCTGTAGACGTATTTCTATATCGAGTATGCTGCTAAGATTACCCGGCAATGAGCGCCCCAGTTTTTGGTATTCAAAACCTAAGCCATCAAGCAAATGCTGTGCGCGGATCGGGCCTCCTGCAGAAGCCACGGCGGCATTGATGACGGCGTTACGGATCTGTCCGCCGCTAAAATCGCAATAACTCGAGATACTTTTTAATACGGCGCTATGCGGTGCGCGCGAACCGAGATGGCTTTGCCATAGCTTCAGGCGCTGTTCAAAACCCGGTAGTGGAAATTCCATAATCAGATCAAGGCGACGATTGAAGGCCGTATCAATTCGCTCTCGGCCATTGGTTGTGAGTAGAACGATACCGGGGTGATTTTCAATACGCGTGAGTAAAAAATTCGTTAGCATATTGGCATAGCGTTCACCGGTTTCACGTCCTTCGGTGCGGCTGCCGAAGAGTGCATCGGCCTCATCAAACAGCAGGATGACATCAAACGCGGCAGCATAGTCGAGTAGTTGAGCAAGGTTTTTTTCTGTTTCACCAATGTATTTGTTCATCACGGATGAAAGATCTACCCGGTACAACGGTGCGCCCAGCTGCGTGGCAACAAAACTGGCCGCCAGGGTTTTTCCCGTTCCGCTTTCCCCTACAAACAGCGCACGTATGCCCGGTGTAATGGAGGCTGTGAGTGTTGAGCCCAATCCCTGCCAAAGGGCTTCGCGCTGATGTGCTCGATTGATAAGGTTGTCGAGTTGTTGATCCAGGTGCGAGGGAACCACGAGCGCTTCTCTGGAAACGCTTCGCAGAACGGGTTGCGCCAATACACGCAGCTTTTCACTGCCAGCAAGCTGGCGTGCTTCAAGTATGTGATTGAGCTGCAGCGGCTCCTGGCGCTGCGTGGCCAATTGTTGAGCTTGCTTGCCCAGGCGTTGAATTGTGGGAGCACCGAGCAAGGCTGTCTTTGCTAGTAGATGGGCTATGCGATCGGCTCGGTGTTCTTTGGGATGACTCTTTTGGCTTTCTTTAGCGATCCCGTTGCTCTGCAAATAGCGTTGCCACAGCTCATGGCGTTGCTCTAAGTCTGGTAGTGGCAGTTCGATATTGATCAGGTCGCTTTGATTGATCGTGGCCTTGGTTGGCAAAACAAAAGCGATTGGAAGCCCTTTCTTGATGCTCGGGGGCTGCCATACCGTATCGGGCTGTATGTCAGGTGCCAACACGGGTAGCCATGCTGCATAAAGGCAAAGTTCGTCGGGGCAGGGGTGTTGTTGCCACGCTGTCTCTGTCCATAAAACGGCTTGAAGATCCAAGTCATTGGCAAGCTGTGCGGCGAGATTAAGCCTGCCAGAATGGGGCTCGCCTCGAATAGCAAAACCAGCAAACGGATTTTGCGCCAAGCTGCGATACCACAAATGGATTAAATCGGGTAATTGCTGTTGAGTGCTTTTGGGTATCAGTGTTAGAGTGCCGGGTGGAACAAATTTCTGTTGTTGCAGCGTGATGGGCATATCGCCTAGTGCTGACCACAACTGCATATCAATCGATAGCAATTGTTCAGGCAGAGGGCCATTGCCAGTACGCTGAATGATATGTCGTTGAAAGAGACCCTGGTTACATAGTTGTAGAGCGCTCTGTGCCTCTGCAAAAAGATGCTCCTGTATCGCCTGGCACAGATGTATGCTGGGTCTAGCTTGGCGGTTCGGTGCTTGTAGTTCTGCAAGTATTAAGTTGATGGCGTGAGATTGTTCAGCTTCTCCCGCTAACATGAGCAGAAAAATTTGAGCCGGATTTAATTGTTCATTTTGAATCAATTCGGCCAGTGCTCCGGAACCGTTTGCTCGCTGTACGGTTAGTTCATGGTTTATTTGTTTCCATGCCCATGCCTTACTCTCGGGCCATTGTTTTGACTGTTCTGCTTCGAGAAGTGACAGCAGGCTAGTGTTTTCCGGCAGAGCAGAGCGATAGAATTCTGCCAGGCCCGCACGTAACCATGCCCCTAGCAGTTGATAGAGTTGCGGTGAGCCTGCTCTGATCTTGCTTTCCTCACAGAAGCATTGATCGCTGTCTGAAAGGTCTGTACTTATGGGGTGATTTTTTTTCATGCCTGCGTGTTCCTTTGAACTTTTCCCTTATCAATTTAGCCGTCGTAGTGATAAGTCACTACTCGGCCAAGCCAGGGAATCCACCCTGGATTAATATCTAGGCCAGCCATTCGAATGCCAATATCCACATCACTGAGTTGAAAATGGATATCAAGGTGGCTGGGACTGACGGAAACGTTCGCTGCATGTTGAAGCAGGTTCTGATGCCAAATGTTATAGTCCTGATAGCGTTTTTGGCACTCGTGCAGTAGCAAGTGCTTGTTGGGAAGTTCTGGCCAGGGTTCGATATCTGTAACAGATTCAAAGCCTGATTGTTGCAAAAGAAAATAGCTGATGGGATCGTTATCATCCAGTTGTAAGGTTTCTGCGAGTCGAAGCAACCAGAGCCATCCTGAAGGAAGCGCTGGCCAGCCGCAGGATTTTTCGATCAAAGCGCGAGTGCGGGGGTGGTTGAGTGCATTAACCAAATAAAAAGTGCCGCCGCAGGCTGTATGTGCGTCGGCAATTCCTTGAACAGGTAAAACGAGCGATGCAGCTTCTTCTAAGACTTCACGGGTTGAGTTCTGTACGGAGTGATCAGCAGAAGTTATTGTCTGCTTTTCCTTCCGTTGTTTAATGGCATTCTCGTGATCTTGCGCTGCTTTGCTTTGTATAAACGATTGAGCTTTTTCGCGACTGGCAACTGAATTCGCCAAGGGTTTAATAGGGCGTGATTCCCCGTCTTTGTCAGGCGCATCATTGCTGTTGTTATTTGTAGGATGATAGGTGTTTTGTTGCGCGGCGCTTGAGTCAGAACGTTGTTGTTGAAGTGACTGTGCTGTCGTTTCAAAATCGGTCGCTGACTCCTCTTCTTCCTTGTCTGAGCTAAGCGCAGAGTATCCATCTAACTTATTTTCAATCATTTGAAGTGTGCTTGATATATCATCAAGCAACGCCACGCCATAGTGTTGTACTGCGATCAGCGAACATATCAACTGTCGTTTTGATAGGGTTTCACCGGCTGCCTGCCAGACTGGAATCCAGTGTTCAACAGAGAATTGTTGAAGTTGAATATTGGACTTTTCACTTCTTTTTGGGCTCAACTCAGCACGTGAGTTCTCGGCGCTCATAGCAAGATCTGAAAAACCGCTGGCTTGACTGAGTAATCCCAGAAGTTGAGTGCTGCCCTGATCGTCTATTGATCTGAGCGTGTCGGCAAGGCAATTTAATTGAGCAAGTAGATCGAAAACGGAGGTGAGTTGTGTGGGCTGTTTTTTCAACAATGTCACGATAGCACTGGCCAAGGGCATGTCGAAATAACTTTGCCACTGTTTCCAGAACCAGCGTTGTTTTTCGCGATGATAGAGAAGGTCGTGAATTAAAAGACTGATAAGTTCAGGCAAGTTACTAAAACGTACGGCGTTGGCCTGATCTGCGGCATGACTGAAGGCGCTGACGGCATGCTGAATGGATTCGCTTGCTTTGCCAACGCAGTGTTGACTGACGAGCTCAGGTGTCGACTGCACTTCGATGCTGCGCACGATAATCCAACTGTCATCTCGAGGGCTTGGCCAATGAGCGCTGCGCAAGCTCGACACGATCTTTTCACAAGCATGGGTGCTTGGACCCGATAGCTTGAGTTGATCGATCAGCGTATCATCCCTTGCGAGTTGCATGGTCACGATCCCATTAAAACCACTTCTAACGTAGCCCCTGTGTTAACTGGCTGGCGACAACCGTAAAGCGTGTATTGATTTCGACGTTGTGCTGCGTAACCTGGGCAATTTTCGCGATGGCACCCCGTTCATCCTGATCTTCAATACTGAGTATGGCGACTATCTGCTGTTGGGTATTTAACAGTTGCAGAATGGTTCCCGGTTTTGCTGTGCGGTTCAGACTCAAACGCAGAGCTTCTCCGGCGAGCAAACGGCGAGGCGGTGCCTGCACGGTACCGTGGAGAATTTCTGCGGGATCTCCGAGAGATGCGTATATCAAAGCGCCTCGGATCATATTTCGCATAGCCGCGCGCCCTTCATTGGACACGTCATCACTGAGCTGGCGAAACCAGTAGTCGATAAGTTCAGCAACCGTGCGTGTTACATTAAAGTCCTCGCGCTCTGCACGATCGAGAGCAGGCCATTGGTTGACGTGTTCAACGTTTATTCGATCATCTTCAGCCAGTTGTCCCCACTGCAAGCGGATCGATGGGGGTAGTTGATTCAGACGATCCAGCAAACTCGAGATGGCATTTTCAAGATCATCTCGCAGACTGTGGGCGGCACGGCGCAGGGTACTGCGAGTGCCGCTTAGGACGTCTTCCAGTGACAGTACCTTTGCGCTGTCTCGTTGTAAGCTCTTATGGGTTAATGCGTGCGATGGTAAATTGCGCAACGACCATTGTTGTAAAACAGATTCATTTTGGTGGCGTACTCGCATAAGACGACTATGCAGCGTGCTGCTTGATGCTTGGGTGCTGAACTTGCTCATCCGATGGGTAAAGCGAGCCTGGCGCAGTGACATCATATGCTGAAGTTTTGGCTTTTCCGGCAGGTGTGGTTTTAGCACGGACAGTCGTTGCCAGTCGTCCAGCGGTACTTCAAGGACAGCATCAAAAAAGTCATCGAGCGCGTCGGGAAGATCAGGATTATCCACCCACTCACAACCCGGTACTTTGTCGCCGGGTTGGTGGTGGCGTAAAGATAATGGATCGGCCAAGCGCATACTGACAGGCGTGGAGCGGGCACGAACATAATAGAGACCTAGCAAACGTTCATTCAGAATACGGCTGCGTTCCTGGTTCTCCTGATAGGTTTTTTCCAGGTCTTCATCCTGTAGTCTCTGTGTTACGCCGTAGTCACCGAGGTATTCAACACGCCGTTTATCAATATTGGTGAGTTTTTCCGTGGCCTTTTCAATAGCGATGGCAAGTTTATCAAGCTTTGCGTCCTGTCGAACACGGGCACGCAGACGTCCTTCAAGCAGTGACTCAATGCGGGCGTAGCGACCTTCCATATAGGCGATTTGTTTCGTAAGGATTTGTCCGCATTTGAAAAGCGCCTCATACCGGGCTTGAATGGCGTTCTGTCGATTAAGCTCCACATTTTCTTCTGCCTTTTCTCCCGTTTCCGACAATGCCTTTTCTTTATCCTGCTCAGCCAGTTTTTCAGGGGGAATTGATTTACCAAAGCTGTTGAGTTTTGCTTTGATGGATTTGGCTTCGGTTTTGTCAAACAAGCCGTCCAGAGTCGTCAGTAGTTCTCGCATACCCCGGTGAGCCTTGGCGTATTCCGCCAGTTCCGGCAGTAAATGCTCCAGGACGCCAAAGCGGAAAGCCTTCGGTTCAAATGAGGGTTGGGTCAACGCATGTTTTGGGGCATTGGCAATTTTATGCAGTCGGCTGGCGTTTAAATTGTATTGCAGTGATGACAGCTGTTGCGGGGCGGTGCGAAGTGTATTGGAAAACAAGGACTCGGCTTTGTAAGCACGTGAGATGTTCATCAGCGGAATATTGCTTGATGATTGACTGTTGAGTACAAATCGGCTCGTGTTTTGCGTATCCGTGGCAGCGCGCAGCATCAGACCATAGTTTATTCCCGCAGCCGAAGAGGCGGTGGTGGTACTGTCAGAACTGTCTGTATCTGGATCTTCAGCTGTTGGTGGCGCTGGTGGCGGTGGTGGAGTGTCGGAGTCTGTACCTGTATTTATATCTGTAGAAGCTTGTGCTTTAACGCCGGTAAATTTGGTAAAGGGTAACCAGCGTGAAACCTGTAAGCCCGAACCGTCTCCGGCGACACCGCCCGCCAGCGAGGCGAGTGATACGGTTTGTGAATCAAGCTGCTGTCGTTGCAGTGTTAAGTAGTCACGGGTTTTTTCCAGGCGTGCACGGACGGCACGAATGGAGTTATCCAGTGATTCCAACTCCCACTGGCCCTCAGCAAATTGTATGATTAGGCCGTTCTGTGTCGGTTCTGTTGGTGCTGGCGGTTCGCTGCTTTCAAGCCAGGGAGGATAAAAGCTCGGTGGTGTGGGCACGCCCTTGCTATAGGGGTAGGGCACGCCGCCATTTGAATCTGCGGGTAGTTCATTGGTGGCGTTGTTGATCAGCTGTGCATAGATCGACCCTGGCTGGAAAGGCGGGCTCAGTGGGTCGGGAAGATCCAAGGATTCGATCTCATCATCGTCAAGAACATCAGCCTCGGTGACTGCGTACAGGTGATGGAATTGATTCATCCAGTCTCGCCAGCTGTTGTGGGCTCGCATAAAGTAACGATACAGGTCGCTGTGCAGTTTTTTATCAACTTGCGGAAAATCCAATAGCCGTGGTTGGTAATCGTTTTCACTGACGGCGAGCAGCAAACGTAAGTGTTGGTTTTCGGGTCGATTCAGTTCAAGTAATTTGCGTGGCTGATGGCGTTCTATCAGTTCTTTTATTCCATTGATAGGAACCGCAACCATATCGATGTGCAGGTGTTTGGGTAGCCATACGACATTGGGTGTTACGCTGGCGGGATTTTGCAACCAGGGCACCGGTAGCTGACCGGATGCTGGAAGATAGTCCAGGTGGAGCTTGTCGTGCAGGTGCTGCTCAAGTGTTTGCTCTTCTGTTCTGGGTATGGCTTCTGCCTGGTAGATGGCTTCGCTTACCTGAGCATCCAGGGTTCGATAGCCGGTATGTGCAATGGCTTGATACCGCCCACTGGCGGTAGAACACCAACTGACGGTATGTACGGTTTCATCGGAGCTTATTGCCAGCAAGGCCAGCGGTACCTCATCGCCCATTTGCTGAAGGAAATCGGTACTGACTCGACTGGCAGCGACGCGATTTGCTATGAGTTCTTTGGGTAGGGTCGTTACTGCAGCGGAGGCGATACTGAGTTTACGTAAGCCAAGGCTGGCAGCAACAACCAGCGTTGAGTCTCTCGTCGGGTCATGCTCGGTGCGTTGGCAAGGCGTTACGTCAGGGTCTGCATCAATTCGGCGGCGGCTACGTTTTAGCGTAAGGTAGTAGACGCCTGTGGGATCGGTGCTTTCCGTGTCCGCAAGGTACTGTTCTATAAGTGCCTGCCAACTTTCCACCAAAGGGTAAAACAATCCCAGTGTGAGGCCGCAGCCGGAAACGGCAAATCCCGGTGTGAGCGTGCAACCGGCTTTATCCGAGTGCTCCTGCACCTCAAGGCCTTGAATAATGCCTGTCTGATTGCCAGCCAGCAGCGGTGCAAGGCGGGCGTCAACATAGGCTTGGCGGCGATCAAATTCTGTTTCCCCCAAGTGGCGACCAGGAAATAGATTCAGTTTTGTCAGCGCTTCGGAGCTGGCCACTGGGTGGCAAATCAGAATCTCAGACATTGGGCAATTCTCCCTCGACAAACTTTTACTCATGATTTTCATGTAAATCAGGTTTTAATGTGGATCCAGTTCTGGCCAGCCAGACAGGTCGATATCAATACCCAAAGACGCTGCGATATGTTCAACAGATTCGCCGGTGGGTTTGCCTTCCTGCTGGCTTTCGATCAATTGAGAACGAAAATCCTTGAGCGCTTCACGATGGGCAAGTGCGTAAAGGGTTGGCCATAATACCGGGTCATAGCGCTGGTCGATGCGCAGTAAGAGTGTCATGATCAATTGAATGACCCCGGCGTTCTTACCGAACTCATCCTGCAGTCTGTTCAACGCTTCTTCACCCGTATTGTTAGACGGTGGACGAATAGTGCTGAGTCGTTTCAGATTGACTCGCTCAAGAAATATGCTGTCTTCGTCCAGCACAAAGGGGGTTGATGTGTCGGTAGGCTCTGTTGAATCGCTTGAAGCTGTTGAATCACCGTCTGGTAAAGTCGTGTCAGTTGCCGAGCTTGGGTAGCTCGTTCCTGTAGCCAGTACGATACCACTTACCGCTGTTTCTGCTGCTCGCAGGGGGCGACGAACGAAGGCCAGGTCCATCGTACCGATCGTATCCCAAATGGCTTGCCAGGTTGCAGCGTCAGTATCCAGTTCATGAACGGGTCGCCTGGGGTGTATTTTTAGGCGCAGAAGATCCAAGCTGGCCAGGCGTTTTTTGTCAGGATTAAACGCGCGTTCCAGGCGTCGTGCATACTGGTGATAGTGATTGTTGTCCAGCGGTGCCAATACAATAATATCAACGGCTTCGTTAAGGGCAAGATCCAGTGGGGGAAGGGTCATGGATTCCTGCTTGATCAGTTCAAGATCAGATTGGCGAACAGGCGCAATCCAAACATCATAGTGATCAGGAAAGAAATGCTGTGTGCCTTTGACTGGATTGATGGCAGCTTTGGGTAAACTGCCCGCTGGTGGTAAGAGCTGAAAATAGTCGTTGGCACTGAAAGCGGAATCCAAAGAGCCTTTGTTGCGTTCATCCACAATATCTGTGATGAGGGCATTGTAATGCCGGGACAGTTTCTGTTGAAGCTGCTGCTCTGAGAATGATTCTTCAATGGGGTGGCGCAATAGCTCGACGTCCAACCACTGGGGGCGATCGTCGCTAATGGCCAGCAGGCCCAATGCCACTGCATCTTCCTGGATTGCACCGCCTGCGTTGCTGTCGCCTGCCAGTTTGCGGGCGAGTGTTGCGCGAATATGCAGAGTGCTCATCTGTGCTAACGGCAGTGGAAGGCGAACCAAACCCAGCTGTACTGAATCACAGATGACATCGTACTGTGCTGTTTTTTGCGTGCCCAAATCGGTGGGGAAAACTTCGGCGACGTCTTTGCCTTCCTCGGCATATTTTAGGACAACGGCGTATAGCCCACGTTCGAGACGTTGGTACAGGCCGTTGTTAAGTGTCAGTATTTCGGCGCGCTCGTTCAGATTTACGTCGAGAGGAATACTCAATTGCAGAACGCGGCCTGCGCTGCTTAAGCCAATGCCGGGACTGAGATGCAAGGTGCCGGTTTGTTGATTCAAGCTCAGACTGAGTCCACGTAAAATGCCATGGCCCAACGCCTGACCGACTTCGCGCAGGCGACGATCCAGATAGGTTTGATCCCGGTTCAGGTCATCAGCTGTCAATAAACGACCGTCAAAATAATGCGTGCGGGTTAATCTAGGATCAATGTCCGCACTTTGAGCAAAGCCGGCATAGGGGCTGACGGGTTGGCCGAGGGGTTGGAAAATAAGATCAGTTGTCATGTCAAAGAGCCTCGGTTAAGGAGCAATTTTTAGAGGTGCCCGAAAGTTCATTATTCAGTCCGTGCCAGAAAGGCTAATTGGCTGGCAGTTAAGATAAACGGTCGAACCAGATTATTAATTTGAATGAGGTTGGGATTTAACACTGCTGTATTTTCAGTTGCGTTGAGCAAAGTGCTTAAGTTGTCGAGTTCAATTCGAATATGAGCCAACAATATGCGAGCATCTTCTTCCAGTCGGTCTGAGGCTGTATCCGCACTGACGCCTGTATTGTCCAGTGCATGCAACAGTTTGGCTTGAAGCGCCAGCTGGCGCTGTAAACCCGGATTGCCCGCCGCATCGTCTATCATGCTTTGTTCATCGGTATTGAGCGTGGGTGCAGGACCATCCAAGGCGTCATGAACCGACCAGGGATGAAACCGGTCTTCAGCATCAGGCATACTGGCTTGCAGCTCAAGAAGAACGCTGTCTTTTAGGCGGCTGGGTTGCACGGCATCGGTACTGAGGTTAAGTTTGCGAGCCAGTACGGGTTGTCTGGCGATAGCGCAGTCATGATGTCGTATGGTGACATCCAGGTGCAGATAATTTGCCCCATCGGTTTCTTCATAGCCGTTCAGCAGTTGCGCTTCGCTTTGTGCTTTTAGCCATTGACCAAAGTCTATACAGTAGGGCTCATTGACCAAAATATCTCGTCCAAAGCCGTCAATGCCGACTCCTTCGCTAACCAGCAGGCGAACAGGCATGGGGTCATTATCCGGTGCAGTCGCTGGGTCTGCGCGCACTGACATGCCACACAGGGTGCCAGCCCCGTGCAACCAGTATTGATGGCGTGACAAACGCCGACGATGATATTGCTGCTCATCTCGGGTTGCTTCCAGGCCGAGCAACATTCCCGCCTCGTAGGCAACACGTTTTAGTGGTTGGTCAAAGCTGGCGTCTTGTTCGAGAGTATTCTCGTCTTGCGTGCTATGCATGTCTTGAGCCTCTGTCTTATGTCTCTGCCTTGCGTTTCTGTCTTATTTCTTAAAGATGACTTAGGGCATCTTGTGGTGACAGTGCCACCGGGTTTTTTAAAATTCCCTCGCGGCCAAGGGCGGTATCGTCCAGGGTGACGCGATGAGCGGGCGGTTTGGATTCTATCCAGCTGTCTACGCAGAGCAGGGGAGAGAGTCCGAGTACAAAAGGTGTTTCGGTTTCGAATAATTGCCACTGCACATGGGCGGGCATTTCTGCTTTCAGTACGGTTTCAACCGCCTGGCATTGTTGACGCGCCGGGCCGTGCAATAAAATAGTGACCTGGTGGGCGTAGTGGTCAAAAAAACGTTCGACAATTTCTTTGTCGCTTTCCTTCTTGCTTTCGCTCTCGTTTTGAAAAACATATTTTTTGGAATGCTTCTTCCCAGAAACACTTGATAAATGACCTTCCTTAGTATCAGTTTTTGACGAGATCTGAGGAGAGAAAAGCGCAAGAAACTCACGGGCGTGTGCATCGGAAAGTATCAGGCTGTCTCCTACCAGACTGTTACCGCTCATGCCTGTACCCAGTGTCAGTGGATGGTCTTCATCATCCATATTCACGCCCAGTACGGTCGCCATTGTACGGCGCAAACGAAAGTTTTCGACAAGTACGACCTGTCCGTCAGCAACTGCGCCGTCTGTTACTATGTCAAGCGCCAGGCGCACGCCTTGCAGCGTGCCGCGCCATTTTTGTAAGGTACCAATACAACTAACGAAGCGGCGTTGTCGTTTTTCTGGCCAGTGTTCAGGGAGTGATTCGCCCATCAGCTCGGTCAACCAATACAGGTTATTTCGATTCGTTATGCGCGGATGCAGGTAACCTTCCGCTGCGATAACCTGTCCTTCAATGGGTGTTAACATCCCCTCGAAGTTTGCCAGCAAACGCTCGCGAACATCGGCACCGTTTGCCGGGCCTGCGTTGTCTGCACTGTTGTCTGCACTGTTGTCTGCGCCGTTGTTAGTACCGTTGTGTGTACTTGGGCGCATAAGATCCTGGCGCATATGCGCAGGTAAATAGTGTTCCTGATAGGAGAAACGAGGATAGTAAATGCGCAGAGCATGTAATGCCGGCGTTTGCAGTCCGGTACCTTCCATAAGCAAACGGATTTGGAGGTAGCGTCCGCTAATTTGTCGTACGCTGCCGCTTTGGTGTTGCAACAAGGTGTCAAATAAGCCGGTTGCGTGACCCATCTGCGCTTGTGGGTCAAAACGTTTTCTGCAATCCTGGGCAAGATTTCTGCCGTGTGCTTTTTCGGATAATAGCGGATTCCAAGTCGGTAAGGGTTGCTCAACAAATTTTGTTTGACTGCGTTCAGTCGAGCTATTGTAGGCTTTCACAAAAATACGAATTCGCGTTCCACTCGGAATGTGTGCATCCAGGTAGAGTCGGTGCCAGATCGTATCGGCCTGTTCGCTGTCGAGTTCTTCCAGCAGCGTTGCGTGAGCGGCGGAAAAGTATCTCGGGCGCTTTAAAGGCAGTAGTGGCCTGGGATGAGCGGGAATGTCACTGTCTGTGCCACCATCGGCGCTGATATACGTTGCGGGGTAGTGTAAGCGCTTGTCCATCGTAGAAACAAAACGAACGCCGCCTTCGCTTAATCGGGGAAAACGTTCCAGAATCAGTTCAGCCGTTCTAACCAGTTCAGCGCTATTGCTCTCATCATCCCACTGGAGCGAGAGTAGAGGACAGTCGCGTTGTAAAAAGTCACTATCAGCCGCATCCTGTGGTACCAGAAGGGCAAGGCGATCTTTATTGTAAACACCGAGGTCACTGGCGAAGGGAACATCATTCGCGATGGTAAAACGATGAATACTGGCTTCTTTCTGTGGGATAAGACGGCGACGATGGATTCTCTGAGTCCCCTGATGATTGTGAGTTAAGATAAATAGGGCACTCTCATCGCAGGTAATTGCCATGGCTTGTTCGGTCGTTGCCGGAGCCTGCCAAGCCTGCTGGCACACAATGCGCAAGGGCGTAGGGTTAATAGACACTGGTTCAAAACGGCTTGCCTGTGCTTGATAGGGATGAGGAAGCGGTTTGCCATCCACTAGAATCAAGTGCTCTTCGCAAATGATCCAAGTTCGGTTATCCCTATCAATACAGGCGCGAATCGGCTTGTTTGGTAGCGCTACTGTTCGTTGCCAGCGCTGTGCTAAATCAAATACAAGTACGCCATGCTGGTCGCTGTTATTGCTGTAAAGCGCGGCGAGTCGACCAGTGCCGCCTATCGTCAGGTCAATATACTCGCCTACTGGCGCTGTGACACTGGCCAATTCACCATCGCGCAAATGCTTAAATCCTCTCCCGGCATTAAATTCTATCTGTTGAGAATTCGTCGAAATTCTTCCGAGTTGACCAAAACTGTCTTGCACGAGTGGCTGACTGTTTTCCCAGGCAACGACAGTGTTGGTTGGGTTTGAGGACGGTAATCGCAGTGTTTGGTTTTGTGCAAGAACAAGTGCGCCGCGCTGGCTATTCCAGCAAAAGCGGCGGCTTCGATTTCGAAACTCGTTTTCTTCGCGTAGCAGAAAGTGTGGTGTGTTATTGCTATCCATCAACACACCTCCGGGATTACCGGTGCGGGTACAGTGCGCGAATCTGTTGAGTTGACTTCCAGACCACCCGGCAAGGGCGGTTCTGTATTACCTATGCTGACACTGACTCCCAATAGCTCAGGCAGTTGATAGCGAGTGAGTGACAGTTCTTCGTTTAGGCCCAGGGTTCGCCATTGTTTGTTTTTTGTCTTTGGAGTAAACAGACGGACTTTATTCACAGAGCGCACTCCCGCAACTCTTGCGGCCTGTGTAATTAACTCGCTGGTTTTGACGTTGCCGCCCATGGGCCATCCTTCTGCATGAATTCCCCCCGGTGCCAGGGGCCAAAGGAAAGAGACGATGGCGTTTTGTACGGCTTGAACGGTTTCCTGCTCGGTTTCCTTGTCCAGAACATCAATACTGATGCCAATGGCCAGAGGAATAAACTCCGGGCTAAGCACATAGAGTTCGGTGCCGATGGCCACGCGATCAAGAAGGTATTGAAAAATGTCTTTTAGCAAGCCGCGACTGGGACGAGGTGTTGCTCGTAACGTTGCTCGTGATGTAGGCGGCTGTTGCGGCGGCAGGACAAAGACACTGACAACACCGGGCACATTTTCGCGCAGCGATTCAAGGCGATTTCCCGGAAGCAATCCTTCGGCAACATCAACCCGGGCAACGGGATTGACCGGGTTGTTCAGTACTAGCCATTGAAAGTCCGTTTTGGTGATAGCCCGGTTTCGGTGACTGAGATATTGCGGAAGCCGTCGTTCTGCTTGCGCAAGTGTTTCAGCATTACGCCCTCCGCTGCAAGGCCACTCGTGGCGAACACTCAAACGTTCACTGACGTTCTGGAGTTCCTTAATTTCGCCTGCGCGAAGATTGCTGGCATTACCACCGCCGAAGAGAAATTGTGCAGCGCGAATTTTTTTCCCAGCCGGTGGACGCATGCCGCCATCGAGCCCGTCACCGAATGAGATGACTCCCGCGCTTGCATCCAGTTGAAAGACTCGGTCATTTTGATTAAAACCGATAAGAAAATCCTGGCGTTGCCAAGGTACCCAATGTCCTTCCTCTTCAACATCCAGTTGAAGTGAGTCTGCGTCGATATCGTTGTAGCCCAAGGAAAGGCTTTGCTCGGGGCGGCCAGTGCCTATTCCCAGCATGACATCCCGAGCGATACCCTGGCCCGTAATGTCAATACCATTGACACCAAGGTAACCCAGTGAGAGTTTTGGCTCATCCGGGCAACTTAAACGTAGCCAAAAGGCGATGCGTTGTGTAGCAATCGCTGCAGGCAGCTCTGGAGGGGAATCGCCAAAACCGGCATACATGGGGTCGTTATTATTCAGGGTAAGGGCAGTGAGCAGAGCGACATTGTTTGGCAGTCGAAGCCTGACGGTGCCGCATTGTCTTCCGCCAATCGAGCTGTCTTCGATGACTTCCAATGGGATAGGCAGGCTTTCATTTTCTTCGTTTTCGCTCATTAACTCCCATAGCAATGTGCGCCTTTTGAGAGAGCTGATCTCATCCTCTTCAATGTCATCGGCGGGCGCTATGGCGACATTTAAGGTAATTCCCGCAAGGTTTTCACGCAGTTCATCGATGCGCGAGACAATGGGTTTGGGCGCAAGCATTGCCAAATAAAAATAGCCGTCAATGCTGGATTGCAGGGATAGAGTATCCTTGCCCAGTTCAAAATGTCTGGGCTGAAAGGCCTGGGGAGTATCACTGGCTCGCAGACCGAATTGCGCTTTTAGATCAGCGCTGCTTAAACCCATTGCCCCGAGCTGTTCTTCGCTCAGCGCCTGTTTAACTGCAACGCTGAGGCTCAACGGTGTGGGTTGTAATTCTCCCAACGTAGTAACGTGTTGATTCTTGCCGCTGAGCTGTGTTCCTGCTCGTAGCAAAGTCGGTAGCTGAACGGATCGGGAGCCGGTGTCAATGCAGACAACGCCTCGTGAAGGCTTTGCGGGACGCAAGGGTATTTGCAGAAGGTTTAGCATCACTCTGCGTTGGCGCTCTGGAATCAAGTTGGCGCGGTACAGAATCGTTTCGGTATAAAAAGCAAAAAGGTCGATGATCGAATGAACAGGATCGCCGGGAGCGAGCTGGGTTAACTCGGGTAGATGTGAAGACAGACGGCGTTTTGCCTCTTCTACCAGGTCATCAAAGCGTCGATCATCTAAATTGGGTACCGGAATGGGCATTGTCAGCGTCCTATATCGTTAAGCCTGTGTCGTTAAGCTTATGTCTTTAATTCAGGCTCATGTCGTTAATTCAGGCTCAAGCTGAGTGTGAAAGCCTGTGGTTGTTGGCCGTGGCGCATGTGGTAGCGAATCGTGATATGAACATCAGCTACGTTGACTGGATCCGGCGAGACCAGTACCGCATCAACCAAGATTCGTGTTTCCCACTGTTGAAGCGCTTTCTTTATGACATTGGCCATTAGACTGCGAGTTGTTTCGTTATTGGGCTGGTGAAGAAAATCGCTCAGACCTGCTCCAAATTCAGGGCGCATCAGACGTTCGCCCGGCTGTGTCAGCAGGATGTTGCGAATGACTTCTCGTACGCTATCATCATCAGAGGCGTAGCTCATATGTCCTTGTTCATCAATGCCACCCAGGGGCCAGCTGATAACGTTTGGAACAGGTGTGCGCATCATTTCCCCGTTTATTTTATTTTCGGAAAGGGTATGCAAATGCGTACCCACGGTAGCCAGAAAAAGACGATATTGAGCAGGGAGATCATGATCATCAGCAAAATCATGGCTATCAAAGTCACCACAGGCAAACTGAATGAACATATCCACTGAATGCCAAGGCTGACAGGCTCGTTATCGGGTAGTACTTCTTCGCTAACCCCTTTCTTTAGCTTCAGCGCATTGAGCAGACTAAAGGTGTCCGCTGGCGTGATCATGCTGACGCCCTGAGCCATGCCTTTGCGCAAATCTTTCAGGCTGGGCATTTGAATGACAGAAGGTCTGCTGGCCAAGGGGTCAAAAGGGGCGGCAACGCGAAAAGACTCACTGCGTGCAGATGCATCCGCCCAATAGATCCGTTCTTTACCTTCTTTGTCGCGTGCACGTATGAACGGTACGATTTGGTATCGATCATGCTCGCCTTGCTGAAATTTGGGTAGTGGAATTTCTTTTGCCTTGTTGCTGGCATGCTCGAAAAGCCGTTGGTCCAGTGCATCGCGCAGGTTTTGGGCATCGCTGGGACTTAAATACAGTGAATCGTCGAGGTGTTGCTGTCCATTCCAGCCAGGCAGTTGTTCAAATTGATTTACCACGTCGATGCTGCCGGAAGCCTCAATGCGATCTTCCTGGCGAATCAGCCATTCAACCAAACGGTTTTTTTCTCCTTGAGTGCTGAAAGAGCTGAGATAGTCCCATAGGCTTTTATCTGTCAGTCCTGTCTTATTATGCTTTTTTGTTTTTTCAGCAAAGAAAATCGCCTCAGTGACTTGTTGTAATCGCTGATTCATAGTGACATTGGATTCTCCCAGGTGATAGCGATTAATCAGAACCCGCAAGAGTTCAAAGCTTGCGGCATCTGGAATGCCCGCCTTAATAGGAGTGTTGTATTGTTTTTGCCACTGTAGTTCCTGGTTTTTTTTGTGATTGCCTGGAACCGTGTTTTTTCGATAGCCAAAAGGCCAGGGGAGTTGTTGTTTGGCTACGGTACGAAAGTTGTTTTCGCTGCTGCTATCAAAGGGTGAGGCCGTGCTGGAGCTGGGTAAGCGATACGTTCCGCCCAATGGAACATAACCATAAAGGATAGTGCGTGTTTTCTTGTTGTCGTCAGTCGTGGTTTTAACATGGAGGGGATGAGTCTGTTCTCCTGAATAAGCTTCAATGGCCAGACGTGGATGCAGGATATTTTCACGACACACTCTTCTGTGAATGTCCGGGTCGTTAAGGCCTGTGGGTGAATCCTGCCATCCCATTGCTTCTCCTTCTTCAAGCAGCCAGCTTTTTTCTCCTGTTGGTGAGAGTGTTGGTGAGAGTGTTGCTGAGAGCTTGCGAATGACAAAACCGGCTGATGTGATGCGCTTGGGATCAAGAGCGGGAAAACCGATGTGATCACAAATCACTTCTGTGCTGATTAGATAAAAACTGTGATGCATGGGCAAGCGCAAGACCGGCTCATTACCGTGATCGCTGAAACGATCTTCGTTGAGCCACGCCTGATCAAAGCGTTGCAGACTCAGTTCCCGTTGAAATTTATTGACAAAATCCGGATCCAGATAACGGTGCAGTTGAGCACCTCCTGATGTTGAATAATAGGGGCGCTTAAAACTGACTGGATGGGATTGATAGTGGATTGTCATTACCAAATATTCCCCGCTCCTGGTGTGTAGGTAGTGCCTGCCACTGTACTGGCAATTACGGTGTCGGCTTGTGCCACGCCGCTGAATCTTGTAACGCCTGCATCCACTTGTACCATGCTGGCACTCATAGTAATCATGCCTGCGTCTATGGTGACGTTGGCGCTGCTCGTTAGATTGATTTCCGTGCTGGTGAGTTTGATACTCTGACTTCCGCGCGTGATTTCAATTTCGCCGCCATTGCCATCAGTGATGCAGATTTTGTGACCCTGAGGCGTGTTGATTTCCATCTTGGGACCATCTTCATCGTTAAAGGCCATCACCGTTCCCGCTGGCGTTTTAACAACATAGTTTTCCTGCACAGGATCTGCTTCCGATGGCATACTGTCGGCACCTGACCAAACACTGCCCAAAATCATGGGTTGCTCCGGTGTAATAAAAGCAAGTACAACAATTTCATCGTTTCTGGGTAGACAGGCAAGACCATAGTCGTTACCTGCTGAGGGAACGACAACATTGGCCCATACCGTCATGTTGTTGGCCAGCAATTGAACCTGCAGTCTGCCACGACTGTCCGGGTCAACCGTATCGACAACTCTAGCCATGTGTAGCGCTTGGTAACTACCGAGTGCGTGTAACATCGCGCTACTCATTCAGATTCTCCATCCCGATTTGTTAACTTTTAAATGTGTTTCGAAACCACTGACACCGTCAAAACGATGGGCACAGTGAACGACTTGGTAAGTGCCAGCCAAGCGTTCTGAGACACCGCTTAATTCGATTTCCCGTCCGCTTTGTAATGTGGGTTCTCCCTGGCAACGGATTTCACCATAGATAAAGCGTTTGGCGCGTTGCCTGAAATGCGCTTTTGCGAGCGCTTCGGCTTCACCCGATGAGCGAGCAAAGGGCTGTGGTGAGATCTCGTCGCTATCCCAGCCCAGCTCAGATAGTGTGTCGTAGGCGGTTGTGCCATCGGGGGCATCAAGTTGCTCGGCTTCGTAATCAACCTGCTCATCCGTGCCGGTGTTAAAGCCTCTTACCTGTGTTTTATGTGCTTGATGATTGAGGTCTGCAATAAGCCGGACCGACAGCGCACTGTCGAGCACATTCAGTGCGACCGGTTCAGCATCGGGTTCTTCTGGTTTTGCCCGTATTGTGTCTTCGTCCAGGCGTAAAGCGATACCAAAGCGTTGGCAGAGTTTGAGCAGAAAGGCTAAATCGCTCTCGTTTAATTGATGAAAAACACTGGCCAGGGAGGAAACGTTTACGTCTGTCTGCAAACCGGCTTGCTGGGCAATGTGGTTAACAATGTCATCTACGGACTGATCTTCAAAAGCGCGATTATTACGACTGCGGGCCAGACGGTGCAGTTTGTCCTGTAACAATACGATGAGCTGCGGCGTGCCGTCACCGTAGCGTTCTTCCAGGGCAGTGACTTCACCTTTGAACAATAGGTGTTCTTCGTCTGGACCGATGTAGATTTCCAATGTATTACCAAGCCCTATTGTTTGAAATGCGAAGTCTGGGTTTGTATTGTCTCCGCCTGTGCTCCAATTGGTCACTGTCATTTCGCCATGGGCGAAACCACTGAGGGGCTGATTTATGATAAGCCCTGTGATGGCGGTGCCCAGGTCACTGTGTGTTTCACCGTTGACCTTAATGCTGGGGCGTGTATTGATTAAGCTGGTTTGCGTCATTAACAAGTCTCAGTCTATGCTCAAGCGAGCGCGTCGTTCTTCAATCAGAGTCAGGGTTTTTAAAAGCTCATGTTCGGGATCGGAGACGGGCATATAGGTCTCTGGTGCCTGGTTTTCTTGTGGCGTCACAAGAGGGGGTTCCACTTCCGCGATGATCTCTCCTATTAATACGGGCACTTAATTTCTCTCCTAGTCAAAACCAACACTGCTTGATTTTACTGTTGCACGGGGTAAAGACGTGCTTGCCGTCATCGAGCTTCTGTTGCGGGATGTTGTGGCGTTGATGCGACTTGCTAAATTCTCCCCAACTGCAAGGGAGAGATTTTGTCCAGACGGTGAAGCACTGCCATTGATCAGTGATCCTGCATTGAAGCTTGCGCTGCTCCCAACGTTGAATGCACCGGTAACGCCGGTGCCCAGTGAGCTTGATGCACCAAAACTAAATGATCCCGATGCACAAGCGCCAACACTGGCATTGAGTGAGAGCTTGGGTGTCGATATCGACAGTGCGCCTGATAATCGAGGTGACTCTATCCCGTTGAACATGGCATTGTCCCGCCAGTTCCGACTTTTTTTTGCGTTGTTTCCTGCCGCGCTGGTAATGGGCGTGTCGGGTGGAATAGGGCTAATCTGCGGTGTTGTTTGTTCTGCCGTTTGTGCTTCTGCAGTACGAAATTGGAAACGGCTTTCAGTCAGTTTTATTGACACTGTGGCTCGAAGCGGTGTGCCTTCGGCAGAGAAAAAATCCAGTGTTTCATCAAAACTTTCCATGATGCCGACAAAGGCAAATGCGCCCCATTGGAACAGGCAGCGTTTTGGTGCCGGTTGATCACTCTCGTTTTCATCCGGGGCCATAAAGGTGTTGGCTATTTGTCCGGTGCGACTGCGTACATCGGTGAACTGGCCGTCGCTCACTTCCATCGTCGTGTCAAATATCAGTTCGACAGTGAGATTGGATGAGCTGGAGTCAACGTACTGTGCGGCGCGAGTGTTGCCACTTCGTTCGTTTTCTTTCAGTGAGTTGGACAGGGCAACTTTCAGTGATGCCGGGTTAAACTGCACTTCAACAGAGGACTCACCCTGAATCAACTCGCTGACAGGGCGGTCAATGGGATCACTCACTGTGTAAAGGCGTGCTTTGACCGGCCTACTGTCTGAAGCCTGGCTACCTGTGCTGTTTTCTGTTGGTGTTTGTTCTGGCATCTGTTCTGTTATCTATTGTGTTATCTATTGTGTTATCTATTGTGTTATCAATTGTTTTAACTATTGTCTTATCTGGGCTTATCAGGGAATTGCGTTACTTGCTCCCGATTGCTGGGTATTGGAGTTTGCAGAGCTCGTCGAGCTATTGGGGCGTTCAATGGTTAAGCTTTCAATGGCCAAATGCACTTCCTCAATGGCTACCTGCGCCGCTGTTGAGGACAGGTCTGCCCCTTTGAATTTAGTGGGAAGTACGCCGCCCAACTTCCATGTGATCGCAGGGATTCGTTCTTTGCTGTCATCAAGTCCCGGTCCATAGACAACGATTTCTCCCTGCATTCGGTAGCCATAGTTATTGCCACGACTAACGGTATCAAACCAGGACCATAAATCGTTGTGTTGTGTTATGCCTCGCTTGAGTACAATGGGTGAGAATTTTGTTGTGCCGACACGTTGTATCTCCCCCCAGTTTCTTCCCCCTTCGCTGATAACCTTGGGTTCCATAGTCAGTTCGAGACCGCTGACCTCACTAAATAAGCCCTGGCAAAGCATCTCCTGATTTTCTTCGTTGTAGAGATTGACGTGAAAGTTAAAGGCGATAAATTCAGGCACGATTAACCTCCGTTTGCCAGTTGCCATCCCGGTTAACAAAGGTCAGCGATATGCGGTTGATAGGAAAGGCTGGGGAAATTTCGATATCAAATGCGATACTGTTTTCAGCACTGTTTGTGGATTGAATACTAAACGCGTGTTCAGGCAGTGATCCACGTAAGGCTCCCTGTTCAAACAAACGCGTAAAAAAACGTTCCAGCGCCAGTTTTGGCGCAGGATCACGGGGATCAGTATTGAATACCAGTTTTTCACCAAAATGGCGTAGGCGCCTTTGTAGAAATCCCATAAAACGCGCCACTTCTCCTGATCGATAACTCGACCAGCGGTTGGGTTGCGGGCCTGGTAAATAATCATCGGGATGAAGAGCGGGAACGCTTAAGCGTTCGTCATCAAGAATAACCTCGTGACCACGTTGCATGATAATGCCCATACCAGGACGTTCCCGTAATTTCAGCATCTGTTGTTGAGTCACTACTGGAAACGGTCGACCTTCTGTCAGCAAGGCGACACCCGCAGTGGAACGCCAAATACCGCGTTGTCTAGCCGATCGACTTTGCAGGCCCGCCAGTGCGCCGCAGGAACTCACGAGTGGATGTTTAACGCTACGCAAATAGGGGAAAACAAATTGTATGTTACGTAGAGCCTGTCCCTGGGGTTGTTCACTGAGCTTGGTAATCAGCGCTATGCTCTCTGGATCAATGCCCAATTTGTCTCCGGTGTTATTGCCTGACAGAGGGAGGCTATAAAGCAATTGAATATCCGGTCTGTGTTGACGAACGGTGTTAAGCAATGGATTCAGGAGACTGATCAGGGGCCAGGGCTGATCCTGATCTTCCAATTCACTGCTGTAACGCCGCTCCCGGTGATCGTCTTCATTGTTTTGTGCGCAGGGCATAAATACAGGCGCTGGATTGGCGAGACGTAAACGCTTTGGCCCTGAAATGGTTGGCTTGAGTTGCAGTCTTTCCAAATCGGGGAAGGCGACCAGTCCCACATTGTTTAACGCCAGTGTGACAGCCAGGCCGTTAAGTGTTTCCACATCGTGCAAGACAGTGCCGGGTTTGGGAAGAAAACCGGCTTGTCCTTCGGATTCAGGAATTTTAATCAGCCACAGCCTGTCACCGCCATTGGCAAAGTAATCACTGACGGCCTGGGGTAGCCAGGCTTTGGCGCCTGAAGAGATGGAGCGGTATTGTGTTTGCTCGTTATGGGCGTCAGGAAAGAGGTCATTGAATTCTGCTATGGAGCCTAAAGAGATTGGCAGGTGATCGATCAGTTCCGCATTGCCATCGTTGTGAAGTTGATCGATGCGAGAACCAAAGCCGACGGCGCGAGCTTCATTCAGCGCCTCATCCAGATTTAGCAGGCGATCAATCCGTACCCGTCCTGGGCAGTGACCCAGCATGGCAACATCCATCGCCCGGACACGGTTTTGTGCCGGACGTGGATTCAGGTGGATACGATCACCAAGCAGATTCATGATCAGCTTTGCTCGATCGTTTCACAGGCCAATACCAACTCTTCCATGGCAACGTCAGTGCCGCCTTTGGCCGTTAGTGTTGGTCCTGTCCACTTGATTGGCATGGCAGCTTTTAAGCGCCAGGTGACGCCGGTGATGCTGCGTGTTTCATCAAGTAGTTTTATCTCGACATCTTGTTTGGCCTTGACATCTCCAGAGCGAACACGTTCCAGCCACTCGTACAGATTCTGACCGCCGATGACGCCACGCTTTAAAGTGACATCACCCGCTTTATGAATACCGGCAATCTTGGTGACGTAGTTTGTTCTGGCATTACCGTTGCGGTATTCGGCAACGGTGACTTCAGCGTTGAGTCCGGATACTTCAGAGAAGCCGCCAAGAACGGTGGCTTCACTGCCGTCTCCCAAATTGACCAGATAGTTAAATGCGCTGTAGGGAATATCCCGTGGTTCTGCCATTGATGCATCCTCTTAAATAAGTTTGAATGTGCAGGGGCTGCTTATGCATCTGCAGTCTTTTGGCCAATTCGGAAGATAACGAATTCAGCCGGTCGCAATGGAGCAACACCGATTTCACACACTAAGCGGCCGTTATCGATATCGTTTTGGGTCATCGTGCTGCGGTCACAGCGCACGAAGTAGGCTTCCTTTGGTGATCCTCCCAATAGGCGTCCGTTAAACCACTCGTTGTATAGAAATCCTTCGATGGTTGACTGTACGTTGGCCCATAAGCGCTCTCCATTGGGCTCAAAAACAACCCATTGCGTGGATTTCTCTATGGATCGTTCCAGATAGAGAAAGTAGCGCCGTACATTGACGTATTTCCATTCCGGATCAGTGGACAATGTGCGGCCACCCCACACGCGATGACCGCTGCCTGGGAATGAACGCAAACAATTCACGCCGTCTGGGTTTAGCATTTCCTGATGGAATTTGTTGATGTCCTGGGCAAATCGCAGAGCGCCGATTACGGGCATATTGGCCGGTGCTTTGTGTACGCCTCGATCGACATCCGTGCGAGCATAGACGCCAGCGATAAATCCTGCGGGGGGCACAGTAATGGTTTCGCGTTGCCCGGTGGGATCAGCGGTTACCACCCATGGATAGTACAGAGCGAGTCGTGAATCACTGCCGAGATTAGAGCGAAAACTGCGAACTTCAGACAATGACATATCTTTTCGCGCATCAGCAATGCCTACCCGATACCGCATTTTCAGGCAGTGCTTTTGCATCTCTACGATGATGGCCTGGTGTGTGATTTCATTCGCGATCACGGCAGCGGGCGCCATGACGATAGCAATATCTTCGATATTTTCAAAAGCAGCGAAGCCGGTATTGCCATCCACTTCGTCAATCTGTCCGCCATAATCGATAGCGACAGGAGCTGTCCCGTCGCCGCCGCCTTCCAGCGTGATAAGATAACGCGGTGCAGCCAGGGAGCCAGGAGCAGGGCTCATCGCCGCGTCATCGAACAAATCATAAAGTGCTGTGAGTACTTCATCGCCATTGCTGGCTGTGACGGTGCAACTCACGGGGCTGGTGAGATCATCAAAGCGTTTGTCGAAATCTGCGGGCATGACTGCCGCCAGGCTGCCAGCGCCTGATGGGGCTGTATTGATGTTGCCATAGCTATAGATCATTTCGCCATTTGCGCCGCCTTTGCGAACATCAATGTTGAAATTACGCTGTACCATGATCGCTTGTGCGCTGCTTGGCGTGGCGGCCAGCGCTGCAAGTGGCATGTCAAAGGCGCTGGCAATGCCGTCGTTCAAAGCAGCGCTGAAATTGATCGTCGTGCCTTCTTTATTCAGGGTGCCACGCAAAGTGGTTAAGGTGCCCCAGTGCGCTTCTCCGGTATAGTCAGAGAGATTGGTTTCGCCCGATAGCGCCAGTACGGCGGCATTGCCGTCTTCAAGTGCGCCACTGGTGGGGGCTTTTGCATAAACACGCGTAAAGGTGACGGTGGTCGAGTCGTTATTTGCCAGCCCCGTGCCAATGAGCATGCCTTCGTCAGTGGCATCCGTTGATGTTGACAAACGCAGGTTTGCGCCGCTGAGATCGGAGTCGTTGTCCGTGTCGATAACACATTGGTTATCGACAATTTCATAATCGTCACCATTGCGGCGCACCAGTCCCGAGAAACTGATCGGAAAGGCAGCGGTGGGAGCTCGTGCAGTAATGCCTGAGGTTCTTACATCTGTCGTCAGTCCAGTTGCCTGCAAAAAGACCACTTCACCTTCTTTAGGTGTTGATGTGATTTCTGATTTTAACAGGTTCTCACTGTCCTGCCATTGCAGCTCCAGTGTCACGTTGCCTGCTGCACCCGGGTGGCGACTTTTGAAGCTGATGTCATTGCTGCTATCACTGATTGTGGCAAACGTTGCGCTGCTGCCGTTGCCGTTAGCATTGGTGGCATTGACATTCCCGACTGTTCTTGCGACGTAGAGTTTGCTTCCTCCGCCGTCGAAAAAAGCCTTTGCTGCGATGGCTGTATGGTTGAGTACGGTACTTGAGCCAAAAGTAAGATCCTTGGCGTCACCGTAGATTCGCACGAAGTCTGCGAAGCTTGTGAGTAACTCGGGTCGTCCTCGAAGAGGCCCGGTGCGGGTAGGGCCAATCAGCCCGGCTACGCTGGTACCGACTCCTTCGATAGATTTAGAGCGGAAACTGACTTCTTCCACAAAAACGCCAGGCGCCAAATATTCAGGCATTGTGTCCTCCTCGAATCCACCGATTAGGTGGCTTGTAGGGCCAGATACGACAGGCCGGATGATGTAATATGCCGGATTTGCCCCGGCGAGATGTTTAACTCAATGGTGTTGGCATAGCTTTCTGCATCTTCAAGACCAACGTTTACCGCTGGCAGCGTGTCCGGATTGACTGGACTATTGTCGCTTGCGGTCAGATTCGCTTTTACCGAAAGTTCCGCCTCATAAAAATCGACACTTTCCGGTAACGGTGGCAGACGGGTTAATGCCATTCGAAAGTCACCTTTCGCGTCAGCTTGACATGTGAAGGTGACAAATTTTGCTGGAGCAGTCTCCACAACCAGTTGAACCACTGCCCATGCGACGGATTGACTATTGCCGTCTATTATTTGCGCCAGACTGCCAATGATGCCACCGACATTGTTTAAGTGAATCGCGCCTGGAGAGGGGTAGATGGCAATGCCATGCCCTTCACCGGAACCCACAGTGAGTGAAAATAATCGTGGCTGGTAACGCGCGGATTGATCGATAACCTTTCCTGACAGTAAAAAAGGCGTAATGGCGGGGCGTGCCCGTTGTGCATCGGTGGTTGTGCCACTTTCAATAGAGCCTGCATCGCTAAACCAAAAAGTGAATGCCCCGGGTTTGCTGATGCTGCGAATAGCCTTGGGTTGTGTATCGAGCTGGACTTGCATCGCGATGTTGATGCGAGTGCAGTTGTCTGTTATCTCGGCACTGCAGGCATCAAGCCAGAAAATGGCATCTGTTGCGTGTAACAGAAGCGTTTCCTGCACATCCACGCTGTTAGCTTCGAGCAACTCGTCCTGTTCTTCGAGGTTTGCTGTCATGGCTGATGCTCTGCCTTGCCTGTTGCGAATACGCGTGACATCACAGCTGAACCGTCTGTAGGCGCTTGTTGTAATCGCAAACGAATTGTGCGCGCCACGTAAGGAACGCTGCTGGTGTAGTTGGCATCAAATACATCCCATATGCGCATAAGATCTTCGGTGGACATGGTGTCGGGTGCGATATTGACGGATTCTCGTTCAGTCCAACTGGGATCGGATTGTGCGAGATGCGCAATGGTTAGTTGACTTTGGTTTGCCAGTTCCAGCATGGCCCACGCCATTAAGTCTGCTTCTATGCTTGCGCTGCTGGAAAAGGCTAACAACAAAAAATGAATGTTGATGGGTAACTCACCAGCAGGGGAGCTGTTGTCACTACCCTGATTAGGGAAGTGTCGGGAGCGCCCGTGTTCATCAACCGTTATGCGATGTGAATAAATACCAAGCACGTTTCCGTTGATCGGTTTGGCGATATCAGCGCTTCCCAGCAGTTTTACTGACGCACTGGTAGTTCCTCCGCTTAATTCAGACGGAAGGCGTTGTTTGAAAAAACTCTCCAGGGCTTCCAACGTTCCATGTACGGCAGTGTATCCAGCCATTATTGTTCCTTATTTGTTACATCACTTGTTGCGTAGCTTTTTTCAATGACGCAATCCTGTTTTTATCGGCCTTGCTCAGCGCCTTATATCAACACCATGGGTTGAAAGTTGAGTTACGTTTGAACCTTTTAGATAAAGCTCTGTGCCATCGGCAAGTATTCTCTTCTCGATAACTTGCTGCAGGCATAAGTATTCAAGTGCGGCTTTGACATCGCGTTCTGCGTCATATAAACGCTGTTGCATTAGCCACCAATGAACGATGCCTTTCAGCGTATCCGCTCCCTGCGAATTCTCCCGTAGGTAACGTTCGATAGAGACAGACAATTGGTAAACTTTATCAGTGTCTTTTTCGCAGAGACATGGCACGGTAATTCACCGGTTGTTTCTTGTTAGGGCGATTTTTATCTTGATTGTTGTTTGTAATTGTTGTTTGTAAATGCAATGGCTGTGCCACTGAGTCGATCGACGAGAAAGTCGTGCAATAGAAGGGTTAAGCGAGTTTTAGGAAAAACAGGGTGGGATTAAAATCACCCAGTCAAAGGAGTAGAGTCTACGCGCTGATCAAGATAACAAGGGGGATGTGTGGTGGGTATATATTGACCCAGGGCGGGTGGATTTTTCCCCGCAGCTTATTTGTGCTGCGTTTAGTTTAAAACTAGTTCAAAAAATGACTTAGTGATAGTTTTATCACCCATGTTATTGTGCAATGGTTAACGTATTGCTTAATAGAACGTATAAATCAGCAGTTTTTGCTTTGATGTTTAACGCCTTTTGGGTAAGCTTCCAAATCATTGTAAGGTGGGTCTGATGTTGATAGAACAGCGAAGTGCGTCTGCCATCTCTATACTCGTTTATGGCAGGTTCTAGACTGTACTCTTGGTATCCGGGCTTACAAGGAATATTAAAGGAACGTTAAATAACGGGTGACGTTAGAATTGGAATCAGTTGACCTCATTGTTTTTGATACGCTACCATCCAGTTTTTCTGAACTTCCTCAAGTGTTGGCGTCACTTGGATATTGCGTACACATTCACTCCTTTTCAGGAAATAAAGATAATGCGTTAGAGTGCCAAGCATCAATTATGTTGGTATGTATGGACTCTGAATGTGTGGATTTTAAACACTTGGAATCCTTGTTTTCATCTCGCCCTGATTATCCCCGCTTTTGTTTGCTGGATCGGGCATTGCAAATAGTGCCAGGAATATTGTTAAGCCAAGTTGATGAGTTCTGTCTTTGGCCCTGTTCTTCCTGGGAGTTGAAAGTTCGTCTGGATCAATTTTTACCAGAGAGTAATCAGCGAGCTGACGATGAGCACAGGCAGTTGTTGGAACAGTTTGTTGGATTGAATTTGGTGGGGCGCAGTTCCGTATTCGTAAAAACGCTGGAGACCATTAAGCGACTGGCTCGTTGCCCTGTTCCTGTGCTAATCGAAGGAGAAACCGGCACGGGAAAAGAAAATGCTGCGCGAGCTGTTCATTATTTGAGTGTACGTGGTGATCATGCTTTTATTCCCGTTAACTGCGGCGCTATCCCCGATAATCTATTAGAAAGTGAACTTTTTGGTTATGAAAAGGGCGCTTTCACGGATGCGAAAAAAAGCCAGTTAGGTTTGGTTGCGATGGCCGATAAAGGTACCTTGTTTTTGGATGAGGTCGATAGCCTGTCAAATAAAGCACAGACTGCACTGTTGCGATTTCTACAAAACCAAGAGTATCGTCCCATCGGGGGGCAGCGCTATTTTACGTCAACCGCTACGGTGATTGCGGCTACCAATCGCTCTTTGTCTGGTTTGGTTAAAGAGGGATCATTTCGAGAGGACCTCTATTATCGCCTTAATGTAGTGTCTTTGCGGATGCCGCCCCTGCGAGAGCGTAGTGATGATATTGAATTGATTGCCGAGGCTTTGCTTAATCGATTTTCGCAACAATACGATCATGAGAAGAAAACGATTCATCCAAAATCGCTAAGGTGGCTAAGGCATCAACGTTGGGAGGGAAATGTTCGAGAGCTTGAAAATTTTTTGCTGCGACAAATATTGTTAACTGACCAGAGGCGATTGACCTTTCATAATCCAGAAACAGAGACGAGTGATTCGAAAGCAGATCCGCCATGGACGTTCAGTTTTAAAGAAGCCAAGGCTGCTGTTGTGACACAGTTTGAATGTGACTACCTGACTCGTCTTCTTGATGAGACTGACGGCAATGTCAGTCAGGCGGCTCGACTGGCAGGGAAGGAGCGGCGAGCGCTAGGCAAGCTGATCAAAAAACATAAGATTAAGAAGGTGGTTTGTTGAAAACTCACACCACTTGAACCTTTATTACATCCACTTTCGTATTCCTATCTACCTGATTAGGCTCACAGTGAGAATAGCCCCCAATGCGGATGTCCATAATACCCCGCTGATTGAGTTGCCATTTATTTTGAGTAGAAGATTCGACACCTTTATCAAAGCAAGGGCCTCGGAAATAATAAATTTTCCAATTAGGCGCAGAATCATGCTTTCTCACCGAGGCGTTCAAATGGGAGCATACTGGAATATGTAAGCGCCCACTCAAGAATTAATTCCGCATTTGGTAAGGACAGATTGTGTAGTTCCACTTCGGTAGATTGTCGTAGTTTGTGATGCAGATTTCTTTCATTTGGTCATCCGTGATCTTGATGCCTTTCCTGTAGTTCTTGCGCACAAGATGTGAA
>PIVM01000472.1 GCA_003353945.1 Gammaproteobacteria bacterium | reverse complement strand
TCGTGAAGCTGGAATCGCTAGTAATCGCGCATCAGCCATGGCGCGGTGAATACGTTCCCGGGCCTTGTACACACCGCCCGTCAAGCCATGGAAGCTGGGGGTACCTGAAGTCGGTGACCATTAAGGAGCCGCCTAGGGTAAAACTAGTGACTGGGGCTAAGTCGTAACAAGGTAGCCGTACCGGAAGGTGCGGCTGGAATACCTCCTTTCTGGAGAGATTCGAGGCAAAAAGAAAGGTGTTTTGAAGAATTTATATTGGTTTGGCCTTCATTTTTTTTAAATGGAGAGCAGCAATTCCTAATAAGAGATATTAGTAATAATGTTTCTAACTAATTCAAGGAAAGGCTACAGGATGATGGATTTAGAATGATGAAAGATGGATAATGAGAAGCAGTAGCTTTTCAACATTCAAAATTCAAAATTCAACATTCAAAACTCATGAGAGATAGTCCCGTAGCTCAGTTGGTTAGAGCACTACACTGATAATGTAGGGGTCCGCAGTTCAAATCTGCGCGGGACTACAAAAGGAATGATGAATTATGAATGACAAGTTTTGAATTAATTAATTCAACATTCAACATTTAAAATTCAGCATTTACTCTGGGGGATTAGCTCAGTTGGCTAGAGCGCTAGATTTGCATTCTAGAGGTCAGGGGTTCGACTCCCCTATTCTCCACAAGAAAATGGTTATTGTGACTTCAAGTTGTATATTTATTAATTATCAGTAATATTTATACGATCAACATTAATCATTATCAAAGAGTTCATTGACATATTGAAAGAAAGTAATTACAATATTTTGCAAGTGCGAGAGCACATAACGAAATAGGTTAAGAAAGTTAATAAGAGCGTACGGCGGATGCCTAGGCTCTCAGAGGCGATGAAGGACGTGATAAGCTGCGATAAGCTTCGGGGAGGTGCAAATAACCTTTGATCCGGAGATTTCCCAATGGGGCAACCCACCATGTTGAAGACATGGTATCCCGACTTGTCGGGAGGCAAACCCGGTGAACTGAAACATCTAAGTAACCGGAGGAAGAGAAAACAATAGTGATTCCCTAAGTAGTGGCGAGCGAACGGGGAATAGCCCAAACCAACGATGTTACGGCATTGTTGGGGTTGTAGGACCAAGACATAGGACTTTAAATTGATAGTGGAACATAACTGGAAAGTTAGATCATAGAGGGTGACAATCCCGTACACG
Source organism: Gammaproteobacteria bacterium (assembly GCA_003353945.1). GTDB lineage: Bacteria > Pseudomonadota > Gammaproteobacteria > Pseudomonadales > PIVM01 > PIVM01. Next base: position 546 of record PIVM01000472.1, on the reverse strand, counting down.
AAATCGATTTATTGCCTTATTGGTATCCTGAGTAGGGCGGGGCCGGAGAAACCCTGTCTGAATCTGCCAGCACCATCTGGTAAGGCTAAATACTACTGAGAGACCGATAGTGAACAAGTACCGTGAGGGAAAGGTGAAAAGTACTCCGAACAGGAGGGTGAAATAGAACCTGAAACCGTGCGCTTACAAGCGGTCGGAGTCCACGACTTAGGTCGGGATGACGGCGTGCCTTTTGCATAATGAGCCTACGAGTTACTCCTCTCTGGCAAGATTAATTCTAACAATGGAAGTAGTCGAAGCGAAAGCGAGTCTGAATAGGGCGACAAAGTCAGGGGGGGTAGACGCGAAACTTGGTGATCTACCCATGGTCAGGTTGAAGCTGCGGTAACACGTGGTGGAGGACCGAACCAGTAGACGTTGAAAAGTCTTTGGATGAACTGTGGGTAGGGGTGAAAGGCCAATCAAACCAAGAGATAGCTCGTACTCCCCGAAATGCTTTTAGGAGCAGCGTTGAGTATAAGTGTCATAGAGGTAGAGCTACTGATA
>PIVM01000471.1 GCA_003353945.1 Gammaproteobacteria bacterium | reverse complement strand
TGGTAATCAGGGTTATATACAAAATTTTCTACTGGAGTGAAAGTAATCTCACCATAATGATTATAGTGAGAAACGATGTATACGAGAGATGTGAAAAGAAGGACGGGAAGAAAAAGTATGGGAAGATCATCAATCGGCCAAAAAATAAGCTCTGTTTTATAGTCATAACTCGCTACCGTATAGTTACAGAAAGAATAAAAACCAGTGATACAGAATATTAATCCAATGTAATAGCCTATTAAAGAATTGTTATAAATCCGATTATTCCCCTTCCATCCGTAAATACCAAACAAAAAAGGAATAATAAGTTGCCCTCCCACTATCATTGCTGTTACAGTTAGTCCATATGGATGTATATATTTTCTCATAATTCTCAAAAAAAAAGATAACGTAATAGCACAGATACCTATAAAAAATGTTAGCATGCGAACCTTTTTTATAGAAGATTGAATTTTAAAATCATTAATAATACCAGCCACACTTGTATTCAATAATGAATCAACAGTGGATAGTACAATAGCCATAAACATGAATACTAATAAATTATTTCCATAGAAAAACTTTCCCAACAAGAAAGAGGACATATCAGATATAGCACCCATAGCTATGGTAGTTTCATATTTTTTATGAAAAGCAAGCTTTAAACCAATAAAAGCTAGCAACAAACGTAATAATGTATATAGAAACGAAAATACAACAATAGCGTTCTTATTTTGATGTGGATTATTTACAGCTAAAAACCGTTGAACAATAGTAGGAGAAAAGAGAATACTTGCATAAAAAAATGATTTAAAAAACTCAAAATACGTAAATGAATCATTAAGTTTCGAAAAAGAGAAATCTTTTATATAACTATAAAAATCTGTACTGATACTACTTATTCCATCTTCCTGTACTATAACAGAAACCATAAAAAGTAATCCAGAAATGAAAAAAGTAAATTGAAGAAAATCTGTCGCACTTACTGCACGGAGTCCGCCACTCATGGTGTAGATAATTGCTATACTACCCAAAAATAAAATGTAAAAGTAATAATTACCATCAAAATTCTCACATACAACTCCAAAATAAGAAAGCTGTGCCGCCAATAATACAAAAGAAAAGAGAAATGAAATATATGCACTATTAATCCTGGCGGTTGATCCATAAATTCTACCAAGTACTTGAGATAAGGTTAGGCAATCTCTGTAAATCACCAATCTATCAAAGATATTGTACTGAATCCAATAGGCAACCATAACAAAGATCAACGTTTGAAAAACAGTTATCATAAATCCAGCACCATTAGCAAGTTGCATATTAGTTATTTTACCTGTCAAATAATTTCCTCCCACTATAGTCGCCATGATAGTAACCAGCAGAGAACCAGTAGAAAGCTCCCTTCCGCCATGGATATAATCTCTGAAGTCTCGCATCCCCCTTCCTTCATACATCCCATATGCAAAATTGACAATAACAAAAATAAAAATGGAAATATACATTTGATAATCAAAAATCATAATATGAATAGTTTTACAAGTAAAAAACCTCTTTCGCTTAGAATTTATAAAAGATATATAAATAATTCGCTGTTTATAGACACCTACCGCAAAATAACTATTGCTTTAAAGGATAAATGTTGATTTTTAATATTATAATCTTAAAAAAAATATCTGTTAACTCTATATTATTTATCATATAGCCATTAATATTATTATAAGTTCTTCAGATATATTATTGATGAGGCTAATTAGAATATTAATGATATTTTAGTT
>PIVM01000470.1 GCA_003353945.1 Gammaproteobacteria bacterium | reverse complement strand
GCTTTGCAAAGATTCTTACATGCAGTGTAAATTCCTGGTCTGACTGGCTTGTTAATTTTTGAAGTATTGCAGACAGATTTAATCAAGTATTGGGTAATGTCGGCAATTCGAGATAAGTGAGCGTTAAGAGCTGAAATATCCGAGCAATATGGTCTAGTAAAATGATTTTTTACCCGCTTGACTTGGTTTCTGCAGCTCTTGAGCTCACACAGTTTAGAGTTAGCGGACCCTGAGGACTTGCTTATTGTTTGTATTTTGATTTGTTCATGAGCCGATTTTCGCTACTCAGCGATCGGTCGCGGAAAATGGAAAATTCTTACACTACTAGAAAAAGCGGACGCTCACCATAGCTGTCGAAAAAAATCCCAGCGTTATGGCTGGGCTTTTTGATGGCCTTGATCTTGATTATAAGAAATTGAACCTGACCCCATTTTTCTCTTTTTCTCAAGTGTTTTTTTAAAAAATATGGGGTGTGTGGTTACATTGAATTACTCAATAGTCAGCCCGCAGCCTTGACATTTCTTAGGCAATTTATCACCAAGATACTTCCCTTTTTCTATTATATTTCCGCAATTGGCGCACCTAACTTCCGTTAGTGAATCAATATAAGGTAGCTTATTGATCGCAAACACACTTAATATCAATGCTGCCGGAAAAAGAAAGTATAACCACTCTTTGCCTCCCTCGCGATAAACAAAGTAGATTAAGCATATTATCGCCAAGCCACCTATAGTGCCAAATGTATTAATCAATCGTGCCTTTTTGACTACATTTATAGATGTTTTTTTCATGGTTAGTCTAATCTTGAGCGAATTGTGTCATCATGTATTCAATTAATTGCAGAAAACTTTCTACTGCAGTAATCAGCATTTGAGTTCCTGCAGCAGAGACGGCACCCACCCTGTTTAACGATCGTAATACGCCTAAAAAACTTGCTCCAACAGCAAAAACAGAGTATAGATTAATCATTCCCTCCGCCTGCGTCGCATTTAGGGTTCCATCTTCCAAATTCTGCAAGGTAGTAGTCACAGCACTCATGTAAGATGCCATAGCAAATACGCTTGTGATTCCGATCCAAACTAAACCTAAAGTACTAGTGGCTGCAACGGCACCGAATAGAAACACAGTAAAAATAGATACTTGAGCAAAAAAAATCGCTCCATCACTTCCCCCACTAATCTTATAAGCCCCACTCCCCGTCTGCGGATCAATAATAATATACCCAACACCCGTCCAACCATTTCTGGTAATCGGATGCTGCGACGTCGTCACTTCATACCCCGCATTAACGGCCTGCGTGATCTCATCCTTGACCGCCTGATCAATAGTCATCTCTTGCAGCACTGTGGCGAGGTTGGTGGATTTAATGGTATAAATCCGCTGCCCTTCCGCAGACGCAATACTATTGGCCGTTAGGTTACAGGATTTATGCGTTATAACGATAGAGTAGAGGTATTTCATTGGCGATTATTGGCGGGGCTGTGGCAAGATGATGATGTACGCATAAATGCGTGCTATTTTTTCTTGGTTCCCGCGTTCGCGGGAATGACGGTAGTTTAAAATACACATTGGAGTAACGTCCGCAAATAGCGTGCGCCCACTTGCCATCTCGAATCATTTGAAAATGCTGTTTGACTTACGGTTACGCAATCGATACGTTTTGAACCTGAACCAGGAATCTTCCTCAGTGACTGCTCTAGAGCCAATCTTACACCGCATGTAAATGATCGTGATTGGCAGCAATGGGTTGTTTTGCGGG
>PIVM01000176.1 GCA_003353945.1 Gammaproteobacteria bacterium | reverse complement strand
TTCGACGGCGTGAACGATCCTGTTTTTGGGGCCAAAGCCAATTTCGCAACCGGCGTCTATGAGGAAGGCCGCACGGCGCTTAAGCCGGGAAATGAATTTTGGTGTGCGGCTTGTCACGACGATGAGCCATCCTGGAGTCGCCGCCGGAAGTTCGATCCGGTGATCGTCGACAATACCGATCCGGAGACGAGCCGAGCCGGAAGCTGGAACACCAGTAGTCCGTCGAGCACCAAAGATTTTTACGGCACCGATTACGAATACCGCATCATCGGGACCGGCGCAGAGAGTTTTACCTGGCAACCCAACCTGCCGCGTACCGGGGACTACAAGGTCTACTCGTGGTGGAGTCTGGCGGATAAAAACGTCAAAAAAGACCCCTCATTCACCATTAATTACGACGGTGGCTCCGATACGGTGATCACCGATGAGAGGCGAGAAGACGATACCGGGCGCTGGAACCTGCTGGGCACGTACCCCTTTAGCGCAGGCAGTTCCGGCTCGGTGACCTTGAGTGGTGACAATGACTCCGAATACGTGTGGGTGATGGCTGATGCGATGAAATTTGACGACCCCGGCACTGCAGCGCCCAACGTGATTGGTGATAACACCACCTATGGCTTTTACCGCACGGGCCATAAGTTCGAATGTCTCAAGTGCCACGATGCGAATAAGCCCCACATCGATCACGAGCATCGGACCTATACCGCTGACGAAGATACTATGACCGCGATTACCCCCTATACCGAGAGCTATCGCCTGCGGGATGTCGATGGCCAGCCGGCCCTCGTCATACCGAAGATGCAAGCCAATCCCATCGGCAAACCGTCCGATTTCGCACTCTGCTTCAGTTGTCACGACCCCGACAAAGTGCTGGGTGTCGATAATGATGACTACAGTGGCACGAATTATCGAAGGGATAACAACCCGTATAATCTCCACACGGCTCATTTAAGTAGCTTCTATGGTTTCGATAGCGATTGGGACGATGACGATTGGGACTCCTACCCTACTTGTATTACCTGCCACAACGTCCACGGTGCGCCCAATAACGTCATGATTCGCCACGGTGAGCTCATTAGCGCAACCGGCACAACAGACTCGGTTCCTGGCTTTGACTTTGCCCATGTACTCCCCGGTGATGGATCAGGTAAGGCGCGATTTGTGCCAACCCTACCACTGGCGGGCGATTACATCGTTACGACCACGATTCTATACAGGCGCGATAGTGCATCGAATGCCCGCCACGAAGTCAAACACGATGGCGGGGCATCCTCCAGCATCGTCTACATCGACCAAAGCAGGTACACAGAGAACACTACACTAGGCACCTTCTCCTTCACTGGAACTGGCGATGAGTACGTCGAGCTTTCGTCCGAGGGCGCAAATGGCGATCTCATTGCCGAGTCGATCCGCTTTGAGCGCGTCGGGACCGGTGAAATCGCGACGGTTAACGACGAGGAGGCGACTTACGAGCCGGACACCAGCGCGTGGCCCAGCGTTGTCACATCCAACAGATCATATCGTTACTATCCCGCGATCCTCGATCCCATGGCTCGCACGCTGGATTCGGTGGGCAGCTACATTGATCTCACGAAAATATCGAGAAGGATTTGCATAAACTGTCACGTCACCCCGACCATCATTACGAGAACGCCTAACGTCGGCGCATACATATTCAATATCGAGACTAGTACGGACCGCATCCTTGCTGACGGCGTCAATGAGGTCATCTTCAAAGTACATGCGGTGCAGCCCGATGGTGAAACACTGTATGTATACATCGGTCTCTCATCGATCGGTGGCGGAGCTTCGTATGTAATGCTCTATGACGATGGCACGCACGGTGATGAAGTGGCCGGTGATGATATCCACACCTTAACCCATTTGCTTCCTGACACGGTTTGGGCCGGTGCCAAAACCCTCCCAATTCTCGCCGGCTCAGGCATTGGTCGTACATACGACGATGTCTCGCTCTATGTCATGCGAGTGGGTGAATATGTGTGGACTAATGAGGGAGGAGACAACCTCTGGTCCAATCCCGCCAACTGGGATCACAACAGTGTGCCGGGCGAGGGTGATGAAGTGACCTTCAGCGGCGCTGCGTCGGACGACTGCATCGTCGATGACGTTGCGAACAACTTCAGCAGATTGCGCCTGTATGCGGGCTACTCGGGTACGCTCACCTTCCTGCCGGGCTTTGCTGCAGGCACAGGTGAGCTTACTGTCAGCGGTGACATCAACATCGAATCGGGAACCCTTGCCCTACAAGGTGACGCCACGGTATTGCCAAATGGCCAAGGCGTCACGCTAAATGCCAGCAACATTCTCATCGCCGCAGACGCCACCGTTCACGCTGACGGGCTGGGATTTCCAGTCCAATCCGGTCCCGGCGGGACTGCGGGTATGTCGGTTGAAACCGGTGCCAGCTATGGTAGTCATGGTGCCTACCGTAAAAGCAACTTCATGGGCCCACCGGAACCCTATGGTTCTGTGGATCAACCGATGGCGCTGGGCAGCGGCTCCAAAAGTGCTGGTGGCGGAGCGATCAAGCTCGTGGCAAGCGGAACGGTCAGGGTTGATGGAACCCTCTCGGTAAACGCAGCCCCCCTAGCAACCAATATACTCGGTGGAGGCTCTGGCGGCAGCATCTGGATCATTGCCGATACCTTGGCCGGATCTGGCACGATTTCCGCCGATGGCGGCACAGGGTCATTTGCAGGCAGTGGCGGTCGTATCGCGCTGCAGTGGGCCAGTGGCAAGAAGACCTTTGACGGCATCGTCAGCGCCAGCAGTGGCGGTGATGGCGACCCGAATTTCGGCACGCTATGGGTGCCTTCCGCTCCGGTCAACCTGTGGAACGAACTGTGGAATGCTTCTTCCCCGGTTACGGGAAACGTGGCCCTCGCGCCGGGTGAATACCAAATCGATCACCTTCGGATTGCCAGTGGTATCACCCTGGAATTTCAGGGTGATACCACCGCTGTCAATGCAGAGTCCGGTGGGACAGTGGACAACCCCCATGGCTCAGGCGTCACCCTCTATTCCCAGACCCTCAACATTGAGGCGGGAGCCAGCCTCTCTGCGGACGCGCTGGGTTTCAATCCCGCACAAGGCCCAGGCAAGGGTATCAGTGATACGGGTGGCAAAGGCGGTGCCGGCTATGGTGGCTATGGCGGGCGCCGCACGTTTGGCGCCGTGGGCGGCGTGCCTTATGGTTCAGCGACACAACCCACAGCCTTGGGCAGTGGCGGGGCGAATGGTTGGAATGGCGGACGCGGTGGCGGTGCCATCAAACTTGTGGTGTCAGATACCATCACTGTCGACGGTACGCTCACCGCACTCGGAGGTTACGGGAAATGGGGTAGTGGCCCCACTAACCGCAACTACGGCAGTGGTGGCGGCTCAGGTGGCAGTCTCTGGGTGATCACCGACACCCTCGCCGGTTCCGGCACCATCACCGCAGACGGCAACCATGGCGATAACCGCGCCGATGCCGGTGGCGGTGGCCGTATCGCCCTGCAGTGGGCCAGCGGCAAGAAGAGCTTCTCCGGTGTCATCCGCGCGCAGGCCATTCCTGCTCAAGTCGGCCTGGGCTATACGGGCACACACGGCACGCTCCATGTGAACGTCCCTGAAGATCCGGCCAATTCCTGGAACGAGCTGTGGCATGCCAGCTCACCGGTAAACGGTTCAGTGGCCCTTGCGCCAGGGGACTACAGCATTGACTACCTTCACGTGGCCAATAGCTCCACACTGGAGTGTCAGGGCGATGCTCAGGCCATCAATGCAGCGTCGGGTGGAAGCGCAGGTAATCCACACGGTCAGGGCGTCACCATCCATGCGACGGAACTCACCATCGACAGTGGCGCTGCAATTTCTGCGAACACCTTAGGCTTTATGCGAGAGCAAGGCCCTGGCGTCCCGACAGCGCCCGCTGCCGGCGCCGGCCACGGCGGTGCCGGTGCTAATTACAGCTCCACAACCGGTGGTGCCTCCTACGGATTCGAAGCAAGCCCAAGCGCCTTGGGTAGCGGCGGTGGTGCCCGTGGCGGTGGTGCAATTAACCTTGATGTTGTGGGGACGCTCACCATTGAGGGCACGCTTTCGGTAAATGCCGAAGCCTCTAACTACTACACGCAGGGCGGGGGCGCAGGCGGTAGCATCTTGATCACGACAGATACCTTAGTTGGAGCCGGTGCCATCACCGCCAATGGCGGTGATTCTGGCTCGAGTGCAGCTGGAGGAGGCGGAGGAAGGATCGGTGTCTACTTCAATTCGGATCTATCCACTCTCTCTGGCACGACAAACGCCACGGGCGGCTGCACTAGCGGTAGCAATTGTGCCGCTTCGGGGAGCATTGTCTGGCAACCGTGACGTCTCCTCCCGCTTGAGGGTGTCGCTAAAGCTAACCATTTCCTTCTCCCGCTGGGAGAAGGAATTAATTAGTCTTTTGCGCCGCCCTCGCTCCGCAAGATCAGATACTATTTCATTTCCACCGTCCTAAAGGTCAGCGTAAATTACCAGTCTCAAGAATGAAGCGCGTATTTCTCGTGTTTGAGAAGCACCAATGGCGTTTTTATTGAAATACATACCCATATAAATCGAAGATACTGAATGAATGGTCAAGATAAACCTGCATTTTTGCTTATTTTCACGCATGGTTTATAGGGTTATGAGGTACACGTTTTTGAATGCAATAACAATAAGTTACGCGCATGAATGATTGGCGCATCAGGGACTTGTCCAAGCATTGATGCACCTGCCTTGTCACCTTGAATCACTGGATTGCCTGTCTATGTTGGTTTGTCTACGTTGGTTTAATATTTGCTATAATAAGTCAGGATAATATAAGGAATTTTTATTTGCTCTCTGATTATGGCAGTAATTTCGGTGACGATTTTGGCTATCAGTAAACGCCAATTAAGCCCAGTAGTCACCTGAACAATTACGACCATTTCTTGTTACCTTGGTGACATGAAGAGTAAAACATAATGAGTATCCATATAGAACACGCGGGAATATTCTTGTATTAGACCACCGGGCTGGGCTGATTGTCACGGACTGCATGAAAAGCCGAATTACATTAGGTAAGACGCAATGAGTTGCAGTATCGTCAGGCCATCGTTTAACGGTCTAAAGAGCCATTTATTTATCGTTTTTATCGGGCTCTGTTTTTTCTCCGCCCCCGGTTGGTCCTTATAAAGCACCACATAATGGGGATATTTCATGCGACAACTATCCTGACACAGGGGGACTGTAACACCTTTAGCTTCGGTGAATTCAGTCACTTTCTCCAGGCAACAGAAGCAGATTTTCTGCACGTAAAAAGCCACAAAAGCGGATAAAACTACTTTTTAAAAAGGGATATTTTTTATAACTATCAATGTGTTAATTCAACTTAACCCTAACAGATTATCCGAAACGCGTTCTTATTATAATTTACCATTTTTGGGGAAAATTGCGTGTTTTTCTCATATATGAGATCGATTACAAAAACCTTTTTGGGAACGCTATTCTGATATGTGTCAATTTGTTGATTTAACTCACACCATACTCATTGTAATAAGGCTCACTTTCATACCCGAAATAACACTTCTTACTATCACAATTAATCAAACAACAACAATAAGTTATTAGCTTTTCAACGACCTGCGGGTTGAAATCACATTCAACCAAGATGAAATCAAACAACCGTCAAAACCACATTTCACACCAAAAAATCGTATTCCAATTAACTTGGCCTAAAATTTGATTATCTAGCTACACTGCTTTAGTCATACTTTCTGCATGGCTTTTAGACATTACAACGTTAGATAAGCATGTTCGCTACTTGAGTCATTACATCAATTTCTTGTCAATTTGACGAAATGAGGAGTAAGAAACAGTGGATACTTTGCAATACTCTCAGATTTTATCAGACACGCTTACCCCTCTTTTGACAACATCCGAACTTACGGATGTATGTATGTCACTGATGCCGACAACGCCCGTATCCAGGAAATTAATTAAGGTTCTGTACTATGAAGTCCATTGTCGTCACTAAAACTAGCCACAGCAAACCATCGCTTACGCTGTTAAAGAATCCTTTATTGATTGCGTTTATCGGGCTCTGTTTTTTCTCCGCCAGCAGCTGGTCCTTAAAACCCCCTCACGATGTGAGTAACAAAATCGGCTGCGATAATTGCCACGGCGCGGAGAGTCCCGCATCGGCCCCTATCGCCCAGAGAACAGCAGAAGAACAAGAGGCCCTTTGCAAGAGCTGCCACTACAAAGAAGGACCTGCTGGTTCGCGGCCCAACTTGTATTTAGTCGAGATGCATGAAGTGGGCGAAGGCGCGGAAGCCCGTATTATCCGCTGTGGCGCTTGCCATGACCCCCATGGCTCCACTGAGACCACCGACCCCCACACGGGCCAAACCGCCGACAACCTGTTTTTAATTCGATCCAACACCAATGATTATGTCGACCAGGCCGTAGGCTCAGTCATCTATCAAAGCAATGTGGTCGCGGAAGAACCCAATACCTTCGTCTTTACCGAAGCACCGTTTACCGGCATCTGCCAGAACTGCCACGAAAACACCAGCCATTGGCTCAATTCTGAAGTAGAAGATCCTCCTCATAACTATGGCGCCATATGCAATAGCTGTCATTTTCACAATACCGGCTTCGGGCCAGGTGGCTGTACGATATGTCACGCCCTGGAACAACCGTTAGACGATCCCATCCGTCGCAAAATCGCGCCACTCGAGGTTCCCATCGGTGATAGTGATTTTGAGAAAGCCTCGCATCACGTTCAAGGTGACGTGCAAGATTCCGATTGCCTGGCCTGTCATTATGTTGGCAACCACGGTTCGCGAATCGTTAAGCTTAAGGATCCGGATGCGGGCAACTCAATCGTGTATCAGTATGATCCTGACAATCCAAAAGGCATAGAGGACTTCTGCCTGGGTTGCCACGATGCTGACGGCGCGCTCGCGTTATCGAATCCTACTGCCCCACTGAGTGATAGTGTGAGACCACCGAACATTGAGGGTCTTCCAGGTGGCGAATGGGCAAACTCTGCTCACGACATCATTGACTATCCAGCAAACAATAACAGTCCTATCACCTGCCTGGGCGATGGCACCAGTGGTTGCCACGGCAATGCACATGGCTCGGATAA
>PIVM01000469.1 GCA_003353945.1 Gammaproteobacteria bacterium | reverse complement strand
AAATCATTACCATCTGGTAATCCGTTTGTTTCAGTATCAAAAATTGCGAACATTTTATATTAAAGTTATGAATATAAAAAAGTTTTTGTTATTTTTTAAAGAGTTTTATTTGAGAGTTTATGGATATAATTTTATAATTATGAATTATAAATATATTACAAATCAATTTTAATTTTATACATATATAAAGTGTTTCGTTTTAAATGAGCCAATAACATCTACTAAACTCTAGTTCATACAACGAAAATTTAAACTTAAATAATTATTTTTTCTTAATTCTTACTTTTTTCTTAATTCTTACTTTTTTAATTGGTTGTGGTGTTTTAACAGTATTATTATTATTTTTCATCTTTTTCTGATATTTATTAATAATATTAATTAAATCATCTCTTATTAACCTACTAATAGTTTTACCAGTTAGTTTTTTAATATCAATATATTTTTTAACATTATTATCTTTTAAATATTTTTTTAATTTTATAACTGTCCAATAATCAATATCATTTTCTGATATTGATTTAGTAGCACATACATTTACTAATTTAATAGGTTCATCTATTTTTTTAATATTTTCAAGTAATTTTTTAACATTTTCTTGTTGAATTTTAATTGTTGGAATACTATCTTTATTTGCTTTTGATAAACCTAATAATGCTGTTACTCCATTATTTAATACAAATCTTAATCTCAAATAAGTATTAATTCTTTCAAATGATCCATCTGATTTTTCTTTTTTTCTCCAAATATATTTACTAGGTTGATCTTTATTATCAATATCAGCACCTTTTTTATCAGATGAAAGATAATAAATCCATTTTTTATCTAATGGATATTTATTTAATTCATCAAAATCTTCTCCATTAATAAAATGTAATTTACTTTGAACAACATTATTAATAAGAATATATTTTGAATTCTTTTTATGTAAATCTTGTAAAAAGTTTTTAATAACATCAGAAGGTATATTTGGAAGATATAATACTGATTTAATCTCTTGTCTTGCATCTCTAACTAAATCATCAATTTGTTTTTTTGTAAGATTTTTATTACTTAAATCTTTTCTATATTTAATTTTAATATTTCTAATTAAAACTTTAATATCTTTTAATGCCTCATGTTTAGATGTATTAACCCAATCATATGTAGATGATTTCTTTTTTCTATTTTTAACAGAAATACCATCTTTATGTTTTTTATTATTTTTATTATACATAGCAATATCATCTTTAAATTTAGTTCCACCTAATTGCTTAAATGTAATATTTTCTCCATATTTTTCAATCATTTTGAAAATATTTACTTTTTGTTGTATTTTTTCATTAATATATTTAACAATATCTTTTTCATTTTGAACACCTTCGTAGTGACAAGAACCATCTGTTTTAAAACCCATTATATTATATTATATTATTTTATTTATTATAAATATAAAATATAATCAATTTTATTCTGGATTTTATTTTTTTAGATATCTAATCTATTTTTTATAATAATTTTAAAAATAAGTCCATTATAATACTTTGTTTTTAAAAAATATTTTTTATGCATAATGTATTGATAATTTACTAAAATCAAAATATTCTGGAAATTTATGTTTTAAATACATACAAGTTGTATGTATATCCCAAGCAGAATGACCTTTTATATAAAAATTACCAACTTTTGATTTTGAATAATTTGGTTTCTTTTCATAAGTACCATTATCATGTTCTTTTATACAAATAATAATCTTTTTATCTGTTCTTAATTTATTAAAATCACAATT
>PIVM01000175.1 GCA_003353945.1 Gammaproteobacteria bacterium | reverse complement strand
TTTAATGAGAATATTGGCTAATCCTTGAGTTAAATTTAGGGACCAGCAAAGCTCTCGATGCTAAGCGGATTCTTAATCCACATTGAATGATGCCAACACAATTCAAGACCTGTCATTGACATAGCCTATCCTGCCCGGGTGGCGAAATTGGTAGACGCAAGGGACTTAAAATCCCTCGGAGGTAACTCCATGCCGGTTCAAGTCCGGCCCCGGGCACCACTTTTCAAGCCATTTCATCTTGTTTCATACCTACCAATAAATTGAATAAATGCCTTATATAACAGCTTGTTAACGCATGTTGCGATTCTCTGGTATCGTTAGAGAATGTGTTGCAGGGGAGTCGAAGTATATGACGTGATGGTTTGACGCCATCAACCCGGACCATCTTAGAGGCAGGATACAGTTTACGCTTGATGAAGCTTTTGCAAAGCATCAGGCTTGCCCGTGCCTACAGAAAAGCAAAGCACTTGAATTTCCTTTGATGTTAATCGCATCGGTAGCATTGTGCCTTATTGCGGCTAGAAGTGTTGCCAAACTGATGATAATTGTTGCTAAAAAGTGTTGACTGAACGCCTCAGGGCATGAAGCAGGCCCTGCCTAATAGTTGACAAGCTCAGTTGGTAATACCTGGAAATCACCTATAAGAGACATTCGTAGTTATTTACATACGGTGTAAGGTTGGCTCTATAGCAGTCACTCAAAACGCAATGATGGTCGTAATCAAACGATTATTGGCATCAACAGTAAAGACCAATCTGCATTGTCTGATAATTGTGGAATTAACGGTAAGTCTGTGCGCAGTTCGGCTGGTGGAGGTGACTTAGTGGTTTACTATCAGAAGCTCCTAAGCTGCCAGCGGGGCTTCAAGTGCTATTTCCAGTTAGCAGCCATACAAGATCGTGGATACAAAACACATCCAAATCAGTTGTAATCGCAGCAATGGCTCGGAAAGATTGTTGCCCCTAGCACAATTTAACTGAATCAAACAGAAGCTTCCATATATATCCGTGTACGTTTCAAGGGTGCTAATAGGTGGCGTTTAATCCCAACAATTTTTCTTTGTCAGCACCACTCAAATAATTAAGCCGGCCTTGCAGTTCTCGGTTTCTCAGAGTTCCGCCCACTTGTTGAATCTCGATTATGTTGCGTTTTTTACTTCGATTCTGTATGGGGCGACGATAAGCAGCTATAACTAGAGTCTTGCCGTGCAGATCCTTTTGCGAAGTCGAGAGACGTATCAAAACAAAATCGCCATCCTTTTCTATACGGGCATGAGGTATCTTTGACAACTTCTGCTCGGCCAAGAAAGAATTTTCCATTTGTTTTTCCTTATCTTGCCTGCGCCAAGTAGAAGCAATAATCCAATCAACCACCATACGATTTAATTCCTGGCTAAATTGCGTAATTTCCCAATGCATATCGTTATTGCCACCATAAATCCAGATTTGAGTAGCTTCTTTAAAACGAATATTATCCATTGCTTTGGCATGATCGATTAAATATTCTAACAGTGGTTGAACAATGCCGTGCAGGTAGAGCGCTTGCATGGATTCTGGTAATGGCTGTTCTTGCTGCGTATAGAGGTAACGCTGGTAATGTAGCCAAGTCTGCAATTGAGCGACCTCATTGTACATTGTATTAGCCACTTCAGAGCTATCATCAAGCCTAAGGTCATATTGATCCAATATGTAGACTCCACGCTCAAGATACTGTCTCAACTCCTCAATTTCCGAATCAATCATTCGATCAAGATCGTCTCTAGTGGACGATGGATAGACATGTCGATCTTCCGCTAAAATTGCGGCACTGGTGATATAGGTGTTGGTAGTATGCATCACACACGCAGTATTTAGCAGCCAGCACATGCCCACTCCGATGAAGACGTATGCGATAATGCTCGAACTGCAAAAAACATCAAAGCGCTGTGCTCGTCGCTTGTCAGGCAGTAACATTATCACCCCAAGGCCAACCAGCCCCGTTAGTGCCAGTGCTCCATAAGAAAGGCGATATCCCTTTAACATTGCAAGAAGCGCGCAACCAAACGACAGAAACACCGTACCGAGAACATAAGGTATATAGCCTATGTCGATACCTGCCCGACCCAGCATGTAAAGATTGGCAAGTAACTCATCACTGACAAAACCTACTGTATAGCAGAGCCCTCCAAAAAAAATAAATTTGTTAGCGAGTTTCGCTTTGTTTTGTTGTTCTTCCAAAAGATCTTCGTCAATCGGAGCTTCTTGCTTGTTTGACTTTATCTCTTCAAATCGTCGCGTAAATTTGACGAAATAAATACCGCATTGCTCACAATATTCATCATTAGTTTTTGGTGTATTACATTTTTGGCACAGCCTGGAGTTGGGTATATGTTGCAGTACCGATTGAGTAGGCTCTGGATTGGCGATAACCGCTACAGGCACAAATGTGCCAGTGGAACCAGTTTCAGGAACAACCCCAAGTGCATCCTTTTCTAGTATTCGACAGTAAACACCAATCCGGGTAAATAACGCCTTGTATTTGTTTGTTATTTCATCATTCGCCACTTCTCGAACAAACACTTTTTGTCCCGAAAATAAAGCAGACGCTTCACCTTTCTCTAGTCCGAACGATGTCTCCATTGCACCTTGTGCCTTCTGGATATCTACGCCCTCAAGGCATTGCCCATCACAAACAATCAAGCGTTTCATCTCATTCATGAACCACCACAGAAGCCAATGAGAGCCACCATTGTGGCAATGGCTAGCACTTCATCAGGCGCATTCGGCAACCACTCGATATAGTGTTGTTTATCGTTATACAAACGCCCAATCGTATTACCCTGCGCATTCTTGATCACTAGATACGGCATTGCATTGCGGCAGCTGATATCACTAAAAAAATCCATTTGTTTTTTTTTGTTAACATAGTTGGCCGCTGAAAGAATTTGTTCGAACACCCGAAAACCGGCCAAATTATCACGCATTTCATCAGCAACGTTTCTACCAATACGCTCGATATCGACATATCTTTCTAGGCTAAGCAGCTCTTTACCTTCGGTATCATAGCAGTGAAGTTCATTGTGTTTGATGCTCGACTGCATTACATAAGCAAGTTCATCACCATCAGTGCTATATAAGTGAAATTTCCTTTGCAAAGGGTTGATGAGAGGGTGTTCTATACAAATTATATCTTTGCTCCTCCCCTGCAGTCGGAAACAGCGCATGCAAGTAAATAGCGGTGGAAACAGCAGCACTGCAACTATCAGAAAGATAATACCAAACGCTGTTATCACATTGCTACTAGCACTAAAGACCAATAGTAGTAGCAGGTAATTCTGAGTCAGTAGGGCTGCAAATAAAGTAAGTATATACACAGCCGTTTTGCTCAACGTCGGATTCATATTGTGCAATGTATACACTACTTTTTTAGAGCGATTCTGCACCGATATTTTATGGGGAAAGCTGAATAGTTTTGGGGCCGTTTGAGTAAGATCCACGTTCCATATCTGCTCAGGCTTATTTTCTTCATGCGGTGTTGGCAGAGCCTGCTCCACTTCAACCGGTTCAGTCTGCTCAACAGTTCGTAGCGATCCATGAAAGATTTCCCGAGTCAAGTGTAGATTGATGTCAACGGCAACACCCATTTGTTGCAACTTGCTTCGATAAACCGACGCTGTATGCCAATCGACCGCACGTTTGAGTACTCGCCGTCTACCGTCAACTAGTTGGTTTGCTCGCGCTTCATCAATACGAAACAATTTATTCAGCTGAGATATTACTTTGACGCGATCGGCACCAACTATCACACCATTGCTCACGATATTGAAGCGCTGCTCTGACATCTCAGTTTCGCTTGCCCCACTTTGCATGCACGAGCAAAGCAGTTCCTGTCACCAGTAGAAACAATGGGACGAGCGAAATTTCTACTGTTCCCGGCTGTTGACTAATTAAGATCGGTAGCGCCTGACAAAAACCAAGCCAGAATACAAACATGGCCAAGTAGTAGCATTTTATGTATTTTGCTTGTGACTTCTGGACACGGGTAGTGTAATCCAAATGTGACATCGACTGGCTTCCCTCACTTAAAACTACGCAATATTTATAAAATATGCTCAACATAGCAAGGTGATACAGCATCCACCTTAAGTATTGAATATAGACGCGAAATTGGTATAAATCCACACCGTGACATATCTGATGGCCTCGGCAATAATAAATTTTCCTCATAGTGGATTGTGGATGAAAGGAGGGCTGGTAATGCCCTATACTCTCCGGAAATGACACCAAGCGGGATTTGCCGTGTTCCTTTAGATAGAGGCGGAAGTAACTCTACCTTTGCACACTTAGCTGATTAATTTTCGAAAAAGAGTTGGCCGATTGCTTTTTCGATGATTTTTGAGAAATATCTCTTTAGCAGTCGGAGCGCTGATATTTTTCGTTCAAATAAACTATTTTGTTGAGCGTCTGCTCTGTCGGATGGTGTAATCTCTTTTCGGTTTCATAGATCGACTGTTATGTAACATCAGCAGGTACATGGAAAAATCAGAATCCTAGCAAAAAGCAAATTCTCGGAGTCCGCTTACTCTAAAAAGTTAGCGCTAGAATTCGAACAATTAGCTCCCCTCATCAGTTCATTCCAGTTTTGAATTGCACAACCTGTTCGACAACTGCAGGACCAAAAAACGCTAACTGTTCCAACGCAAACATATCACTGTGCTCACAGCTATCCAACGCACGCTGTATGCTGTTGCCGATACTGAATACACCGTTTATCACATTGGTAATTTGTGCGGCCAGCGTTTGCGGTGTGAGTATCAATGTGGTGAGTTCATCGCCAATGCTATCGAGTCCGCTGGCAATGTCATCCAGCGGTTGAGTAAAGGCTGCAATTTTTCCATTAATGCTACGCAGACTATCGACACCTTCATTAGTCCAATCGCACGCCGTTTCCATCACAAAGCTGGCCTTTTGCAAAACGGTTAACTCGGTGGTCTCTTCCAGCACCGTGATGGTTTTGCCAGCTGCTTGTGCAACGCCACTCACGGTATCGGTTTTCTGATGGGGAAACTGGTTTTTGCCTGCTTCAACAAACTGAATGCTAAACCGGCACATGCCGCCTTCACGACTGCTGTGGTTGGGTCGAGCGCTCAACACCTGGACGCGCAAACGTCTGTATTGAGGATGAACCAACATGCCGGGGCCAAACTTTTCCAGCGCTTTGATTATTCGATCGCGCTGGGCCATGTAGTTATCACCCATGACGAATGCATCAACAGTATAGCGCCGTGCTTTACGACCAAGATCTTCAGGGTAAGGATCATCACGCAAGGGGTATTCATGCACAGCAACACGGCGGCCAATTTCGCCTGGTGTGTTGCGCGTATAGAAAGGTACGTCACGAAACGAGGCTGATTGCAGTTGATCGCGCCAACTCATTTACAAGCCCTCTATGGTGGGGCCGGTCGCATCGATCTCCATGCCGTAGCTCTCGACCTGTTGAACGCGTCCTTGTCCAATGACCTCAACAACCACTTTGCCTTCTTTTTACGTCATGGCCTTGGCAACTTCTTGCCCGATAGCTTCAGCGGTGGGCATGGCATCAGTGTTTTTCTGATTGACCGTATCCTTCGCCGTGATCCAGTCACCAAATTTATCGCCGCCATACTCACCGGCCAGGTAACCGCCCAGTCCACCCAGTGCACCGCCGATTGCCGTACCGATGCCCGGTAAAATGTCCGTACCAATAACAGCGCCCAGTTTGGCACCGGCCAGCCCGCCACCCACACCACCGGCCAGCGCTAAACTATCGTCCACTTTATCCAGCATTGGTTTTTGACTGGTGGCGATGTCATACGCCTGGTAAGCACCGCCTGCCACAGCAGCCAGAGGAATAGCGCGACTGGCTCCTTTGGTCCGCGATGCCAATCGAGCACCACGCTGGGTGATGCCTTTAGCTGATTGACTAACGGTAGCGCCGACTGCTGTGACAGCGCCAATGCCTGGCAATGTACGCTTGGCCAGATTGCTGGCGTGTGTTGTTTTTTTGGAACCTTTGCGCGTCGTTTTTTTATCGCCTTTTTCGGCGCTACCACCGAAGTCACCACCCGCACCAAAGTTCACGACATACACCGGAATAGGCGCACCGGCTGCAGCGCCCAAAGGATTAGCCGAATTGGCACCGTGACTTTTTTTATTTCGAAAGCGACTTATTGATGCAATACCCCCGATAATTTTAGAAGCAACAATAGCACCACCGAGCAGCAGCACACCGCGCTTGGCGGTTTCAAAGTAACGTTCCACATCATCGGATTTGAGTTCGTTGAAGGTGTCTGCCAGATCCTGAATAGGTGCCGTTAAATTTTTATCAGCAAATTGAGTCCATGCCGCATCCAGGCTGCGTATTGATGCCGCCCGCTGTATTGGCTGCGCGGGCAGAATCATTGATCAATTGCGAACCGTCCGCGTGCACATTCATAAACTTGTCCAAGCTCGCCACATCACCCGATTGGTTGTACTCTGCCAGGGCGGCATTAAATGCCCAGATCGCCTGTGCATCAAACACTTTGGCCAGCGTGGTTTTTTACCATCGACCTTATTGATAATCTCGACCATTAATTCGTTAATCGGTCGCAATATCTTTTCCTGATCGTCGGCAAATATTTTTAAGCCACCGGATTTTAATATTTTAATTTTGTTGGGATCGCTGAGTGTGTTCATAACCGCTTCAAAGGCGGTGGCGGCCTGTTCGCTATTGCCTGTTCCCTGGCGAACCACTTGCAGTGCCGCACCCATTTCGCGAATACCTTGCACACCACCACGACCCATAGACGTATAAGCGGTGACAACACGAGGGCCAAGTTTTGTAACGTAAACGCGCCTTCCTTACCTTGTACCGTCAGAATGTCCAACGCTTCTTGCACATCTTTGGGATTGATAATCCCCATCTTCTGGAATTCTGCAGCAATACCACCAATGGACCGTCCCTCGGCACCGGTGGCACTGATGGCTCTCGCAAAGGTGTCCAGATTCTTTTTTGCAAAATCAAGATCACCGGTTTTTTCGACAATCTCCTCAACAGCAGAGGTTAGCGCCCACTCATAAATAAATTCAGCAAAAGCAGTGCAACTCATACATTTACATAATGGCTAAATGAGTATCTGAGAGTCATAACATAGCGTATTTGTAGTAGTAAGAGAGGAAAAGCA
>PIVM01000468.1 GCA_003353945.1 Gammaproteobacteria bacterium | reverse complement strand
GTGTTCCAACGTCCTATCGTGTTGGAATAGAGTGCAGAATCGCCGATAGCCACACTTTCGTGATCATTAAAATCATCATTGGCACCTGCTCCACCGCCTATGAATACGCTGTTTCCGGTGTTTACTACCTCCAAGCGGCCGTTATCCATACGGAAAAACTCGGTGCCTGCCATGTCAAAACGGATAATATCATCATCTGTGGTTTCTTCTACTTGTACTTTAGTATCCCCATCTGCATCGACAATGATATCTGCGGTACTTGTTAAGATTTCGGTCGGATCTGTCCATTTGATTACCCCATCAGCATTTGAAACAGCAATATAACCGGCAGCTGCCCCCTCTCTCATACGGATTAAGCCATCCACATCAAACTTATTTGTTGGGGCATCTGTGTTAACACCAACATTACCTGTACTTGTTACAAATACACCTTCATTGCCTCCATCGTTTGATAGCCAGTTACCACGTAGCTTAAGATTTTGTGTAGCAGTGTGATTTCCAAGATTATCGCCTACGGAATTGTTCCAGCTTGCCAAGCCATTTTCATCAGAGGTTAATACTTTACCTGCTCCCGGGTTTCCACCTTCAATTTTAAGGGTTCCTGAAATTTTTAAGTCTCCGTTTATACGCAATGAATCTGCTGCGAAATCTCCATAAATTAGCGGAGCAATTGTGGATGAATTGTCGATATATAACTTATCACTTCCGGTCTCATACTTTCCGGCTTGATAACCCAGAAATATACCGCCTGATGATTGGGTTCCCTGCATGCCAGCTTCATATCCTAAAGCTACATTGTTACTTCCTGTATTATTACCACTCGCATTCATTCCCAGGGCTGTATTATTTTTTCCTTGTATATTGGAACCTAAGGCATGTACTCCACTTGCTGTGTTATACATTCCTGTCGTATTGTTAGATAAGGCATTGTATCCTGTTGCGGTGTTCTGCTTTCCCGTATTGGTATATAAGGCATGATATCCAATAGCGGTGTTTTCCGATCCTGTCTTATTGTTAGATAAGGCCTCGTATCCAATTGCGGTGTTTTCCGATCCTGTCTTATTGTTAGATAAGGCCTCGTATCCAGTTGCTGTATTATATCCTCCTGATGTGTTAGCATTAAGAGCCTCATATCCAATAGCACTATTAGTCGAGTCTCCGCCTTTTCCAGTTGCAATTAATTGCCCCTTATTTGTAAGCGTAACAGCTCCAAACCCTCCCTCAAACAAAACATCAATATCCGGTGTCATAGTATAAGTAGATTTTGTAACATCTGTGCTAGCAACTGAAACTCCTGCTAAATCAAGAGCATCTATTAAGATTCCACTCGGATCTGTCCATGTCATTACTCCATCAGCATCAGATACGGGAACATAACCCAAAGCTGCCCCTGTTATCATACGGATAGAACCATTTACATCCAGATCGTAAAGTGGGTCGTTTGTACCGATACCCACGTTTCCGTTGGTAGTTAGAAATACGCCTTCACTATCGCCATCATTGGATAACCAATTGCCACTTAGCTTAAGATTTAGTATGGCAGTGTGATTTCCAAGATTATCACCTGAACCACCTATTACGGAGGTTTGTATATCCTCCCAACTTGCCAAGCCATTTGCACCAGAGGTTAATACTTTATTTGCTCCCGGATTTCCACCTTCAATTTTAAGGATTCCTGAAACTTTTAAGTCTCCGTTTATACGCAATGAATCTGCTGCGAAATCTCCATAAATTAGTGGGGCAGCTGTGTCTGAGTTGTCGATATATAACT
>PIVM01000467.1 GCA_003353945.1 Gammaproteobacteria bacterium | reverse complement strand
GTACAGAATGGAGAAACGAAAGTGATCAGCTATGCAAGCAGGACATTGTCAAGAGCACAGCAAGCCTATTGTGTTACACATAGAGAATTGTTAGCAGTGTACGAGTTTCTGAAGTACTTTAGACATTATTTGGCCAACAGAAAGTTTACAATTCGGACCGATCATGCTTCATTGACATGGTTAATGAATTTCAAGAATCCTGAGAATATGCTCGCAAGATGGATTGCTGTTATAGACACATACGACAAGCATCTGGAGCATCGACCCGGTGTGAATCACAAGAATGCTGACGCTATGAGTCGAATCACAGTCAAACGAAGATGCAATCAGCCATTTTGTGATGACTGCAAATCTATTCCGCCACCGACGAAGACAACTAGTAGACCGATGGTGAACGCTACTCTCTCAGAGAATGAACAACATGAGATCGATGCAATCATCAGCTCTAATAGAGCTAATACATATGATGAACCAACATCAGTAGCCCCAAATTCAGCCAACACCAAAGGTGTAGTTACTACTCCCATGATTGATGAAGTAGATGGAAGGAAAGTTACACCAACTCTTGATGATATAAGAACATATCAAGCAACTGACCCTGCAACTAGGGTGATGATCAAGTTAATAGTTGAAAATCCAAGATCATACAATTCTCCAGAAGTCCCAAATCTACCGAAATTGGTGACTAAAGAGGTAAAGATGCTTTGTACTGAATGGCCCAAGATGAAACTTATCGATGGAATGCTGTATCGAAGTTCCTCAGGGATTCCAATGAGTCCAGGGAAATTACAGATCTATGTTCCGTTCCAAGCTAGACGTGCGATATTCCATCATTTACATGCCACCAGAACATCTGGCCACTTCGCACATGACAGAACCAGGAAAAGAATCCGTGAGAGATTTTACTGGCCGAATTATAAAGCAGATACCAAGAGATGGTCTGAAGAGTGTATGATATGCCAACAACGAAAACATGGACCTCGCCTTGCTCGAATGCCATTACAACAAGTGCCTGCCACATTCCCGAACGAACGATGGCAAATGGACATTTTGACAGCGAAACCAATGTCTTCAAATGGAAACCATCTCATCCTGATTATTGTTGACCACTTTACTAGGTGGACTGAAGCCATTCCTTTGTCGAACCATACTGCCCAGACCGTCGCTGAGCGACTAGTGAAGGACATTATTTGTCGCTTCGGTTGCCCTTACACCATTCATACAGATCAAGGTCCAGAATTTACTTCAGATTTGCTTAAGGAAGTTTGTAAGCTCCTTGACATTCACAAGACCAGAACATCTCCATACCGACCTCAGTCTGATGGTATGCCAGAGCGATTTAACAGAACTCTGTTGGATATGTTGTCCATGTTAACCAGTGAATATGGCTCCGATTGGGAGAACCATCTGCCTTTTGTGATGAGTGCCTACAGATCATCTGTCCATTCATCGACAGGCTTCACTCCAAACTATATGCAATTCACTAGAGAGTTACAGTTGCCTCTGGATGTTACCTTTGGGCCCCCTCCTGATCAGCCTAGGTCGCTATGCAAGGTAGCTTATGTCCAATGGCTCCAAGAGTCGATTCATCGTGCACACAACTTCGTGATGAAGAAACTAGAGACTAGTTTAGGGTATCAGAAGACTTGTTATGATTTGAAAGTACGCTACAGACGACCGGTCGTTGGAGATTGGGTTTGGTTGTTCAGCCACGCCAATCGAAATCGCAAGCTTTCTCTGCCCTGGACAGGACCGTTCCTGGTGGTTGCTGAG
>PIVM01000466.1 GCA_003353945.1 Gammaproteobacteria bacterium | reverse complement strand
ATCCATGTTTGTTTGCTGCAGGGAAACGATTACGTTTTCGACATACCATCCACACAAAGCTTGTATACATTGCTTGTGCCACGAATCGCAATCTCTTTATCGATAACTGCTTCAAGTATACCGGGTCTGATGCAGTCGGCACTGAATGTCTGTGATGATTCGTTGAGGAACTCCAATGATGGCACGGCAAAGTTGATCCGGCTCTCCATGGGATTGTAAATACCCCTTTTGCATTGACCAGCAATAATGTTTCCAATGTTTTTGAAGCCACCCATGAACTTGAGAAATTTTCCCTTGAACAGTTTGTATCCCGTTCGCCAGAATAATTTGGTCATTACGGAATATCTCATCGTGGTCGTGCTGCTCTCCGAACCGTACCACTTCACGACATCGGCAAAGAGTGAGAGGCATATATTGTCCATAGGAAACCGACGTCGTTCCAACAGTTCCCATAACATGCAAAATATGTCTAGCATCCCATTGTTCCGTAGGTGCTGGAGAACATTGGGCGTACGTTCAATAAAACGCTGGCATTTCTCGTTATAATTATCGTCCACCTCGCTGGCAGTTTCGGTGTGTGACGTAAGGAGGTAAACATCCTGTCGGTGGTTGGTATCAGTATAGTTTTCTTGTGGGGTGATGACGCTAGAAGGCACAGGGTCTTCAGTAATACTTGTATTTGGTATCGATGCCGCAGGAGGATTTTTTCTTACAACTGTGTCAAACTGGGAACCAGAATCTAAAACAGTGGACGACACGTAGACTTCCTGTGTCTGTTCGATCGGCACGATTATTGTCCCTTGAGATAGCGTATCGGATGGTATAATTCCTAGACGGAATCTTGTGCTCTCTAACTCTCCACTTTGACAGTTCAGTGACGTTCGCCTATAACATAGGTCCAAGTTTGCATGGTAATGTATCCCGTGTTCAATGCACTTGACAAAGGATTCGTACTCTTGCAGGCAGTATGCACATTCGAAACTCATTTCCACCTGCAAAAAAATATGAATAGTGTGTCAGCTTTCACATATCATACTAGTTAAATAAACAGCTTATACACGACGTACACTATTTTTGATGGTCAAATCAGCAGACCTACACACTACGTACACCTTTTCATTATAAGATATATTGGTGTCGTAATTTTCGGTTCATGGGACATTTTATTGATTTTTTTGACCTCCGCATAGTAGAGTATGAATGCCTTAGCCATGCTGACCATTTACTATGGCTCACGAGCGTCTGTTTAGCCGAAACACCGTGCGGTGAGATCCGTGTTGATTTGGCATGGAAAATCATGCTTTGGATGGATTCCAATCATCCAGACAGGCTTCATACGAAGCACAAGAATGATACACATATGTATGTCAACTATCATTTTCCTGCAACAGAAAGAAAGGCGTCAAACTTACAAATTCTTCATATGTCGTGTCAATGCTGCCTTGCTGCCTCAAACCGGAACTTTACACACTGTGTACGGCCTCGAGCGTGTTTACCTACACACGGTGTACGAATGTATACTGTGGTTCTGCTCTGACTTTGTGCTTGTCTACAGATAAACATGTCTTCATACCCTGTCGATTGGCCTATTTTTGTCTCACCTGTTGACGAAGTCACGAAGGTGAGACTTTGCATTGGCGATGTGTCCGTCGTCCGTCGTCGTCAACAATTTTGAAAATCATGGCACGTTTTTTCGTTAATTGAGGTATTTGAAGTTTGTATGGCCCATATGACCCTCCTAGGTGACCTTCACTTCCACACCGAAAATTAGGT
>PIVM01000465.1 GCA_003353945.1 Gammaproteobacteria bacterium | reverse complement strand
TGACATTGACGTCACAAATCTATAGTCAAAATGAGGCTGGCTTCGGGCACTGCCCGAGGCCAACCAATCAGCGTCCTCCTAACAACTGGTCATGGTAGGCTCAAACATGATATACAGGCGATGCCAGGGGCAGTATGCGTGCGCATCCGGAATCCATATTCCGCGAAGCTATTCGCGACATCTATTTTGGTCTCTGGCATCGGTCGTAGTCCATGGATTCGGGGATGGAAGCTATAATGCACGATTCCAGCATCCGTTTGTCGTGCTTTACGATATCGCACGAATAGTAGATTCGTGAATACGTTTGTGTGTATAGAAGTGTAATGATGTATATTGTGATGTTTGAGTGTTTAGACCTGCATTGAGACTCAATACAGTTAACAATTAGTATGGAGTTAGAAGTGATTATGACTACAGACTGTAGTTAATAAACACTTGGATAATAATGTATATAATGAATTGTTGAGTAAATAGGTGATAATACAGGTGATTTAAAGCATTCTAGAGCTTTTTACAAGGACTTTTCGCGATCAAAAGTTTTTGTCAGAGCTTCACAACCGCTGATGACACACAACAATATAGGCACAGTTCTGATACAGCTACGTGTGGGCATCTGAGCTCCATCCTGAATAGTCTGCATATGGTCTGGACCACAATGGCTGTCATCTAGCTGGTCACTCCACTCTTGACAGGACCCATAACAATAAGTCTTTTTGAACATCAAACGGACTAGGTCTCCCATGAATCCTCATCCAGTTGTTGTGGCTTGCGTCTAGCACGTCCATAACGGCTGTAGCTCACTTTTGAAGTAGGCAGTAAGTCCTTTGCTGATATTTTCTGCTCAACTTGGCTGGTTTCAGTCACAGATTTTGTAGATTCTGTAGACTTCAACTTTGCTTTCTCCTTTTGTTTCTTGGGCTTCTTGGACTGCAGGGTTTCACTGTTGACCTGCAATCTTCTCTTCCTGACTGGTGCAGCCTTGGCTGGTGCAGGCAGGAAAGATTCTACTGGCTTGGTGGTAGAGTCAGCAGAAGACTCAGGAATGGCATTCCCAGAGTTAGTATCTGTAGCTTTAGAAACAGATTTGACATTGTTAGTGTCATGAGAATCGGTGTTAGTTGTAAGTTGAGAATTCGGATCAGCAACAGAATTGGGCTTGTCATCGTTTTCCCATTCTGCATCAGATGAATCACTGCCGCTTCCATAGTTGGCTAGCAGAGAATCCAGTGATGTTGGCTTTGGGGTCCCCATAGCCACAATTGTACCACTGGAAAGCTTTGATTTCTTGGCCGAAGACTTCTTTGCCTTGGCTTTACCCTTAGTAGAGTTGGATCTTGAGGAACCTTTGGATCTCTTCAAAACATCAACAGACTCAGCATTCTGGGCTTCTTCTTTGTCCAGTGCAGCTTTGTCTTGACGGGTAGTTTGAGTGCTGACCTCACACTTGTCAGGCTTCTTCATCCACGATTCACGTGGGGCTTCTCCTTCGAGTGGTTTCAAGTAGTTGACATGCACAGTTTTCAGCCTGGCTTCAGGATCCTTCTGGATGACCACGTTGACTTGTGACTTTGTCGCGGCGACCACCAAGAAAGGACCAACCCACGGGAGCTCCAACTTTCTATTCTTCTTTGCATGCGATAGCATCCACACCCAATCACCAACGTGAGGGCGTCTTGGACGGGCTGAAACGTCATAGCAGCTCTTCTGGTGCCCCAAACTGCTACGTAACTTCTCCACTACAAAGTTATGTGCATCACAAATAGCTTCACGAACCCACTC
>PIVM01000464.1 GCA_003353945.1 Gammaproteobacteria bacterium | reverse complement strand
CAACCCTGTATCAATAGGACCGGATTGGTTGAGTCAAGAACAAAAGAATCTCGCCAGACTGTACGTTGTTTGAGATTGGTAGAGCAGCGATCTACCACACAATCTAGCAAATATTGAATTTTTTTTCCGAATTGACTTAACCTGCGCAGGAACGGCATAGCCTATACGAGGCGTGAGGTTTCGAAGCATGTCCTGTCGTTTTTGTAAACACGTAGCTTTTGAGACGGCTGAGAACACTCGAGTACACTGGCTGAATGCTGGGCACGAACTACAATTTTTAGACAAAAATGTTGCTGTTTTCAGTAACCGTTCGTTGTAATGAGATAAGCTTTGGTGATGTTATTAATTGTTACATTTCGAAGTCACTGAAATTGACCAGATTATAGTAAGGAGGGACTATGTCCAAAAATATCAAGTGTATACCGATATTGGCATGTTGTGCCGAAGTGTATAGCATATTGGATTGCATTTGGCGGTTGTGGCCGCGACTTACATTAGCGAACTTGCCCGTGTCGGAAGTTACTTGTTTAGGCAGAGACATGAAATTCTTACCGCAGTGATGAATTAATTAAATAGTCTATATCGTGTGTCTCCAATGGTCCAACGACTAAGTGGTGTGTCCAGCAGTAAAATGGGATTTGACTGAAATAAATGCCTATAGGTAAACCTTCCTAATTGGTTGTTGCCAGGTCTCCTACTGACACAAATAGATAGTCTGAAAGTCTTTGTCGCCCTACATCTTAACCTTTAGTTGGGTACAGTTCACTGCCAATCGTTTGGCATCTGTGAGCTTTATAGATCATTAAAGGCAAGCGTTACCAGACTGGGAACATATCGCGCCACAAAACAATGTTGCCCATAAGGCGAAACACTGCATCTACACAATGGAAAACGTGCACTTCAAATCTTGCGCCATATTGAATAGTACTTATGTCCACCACCATGAACGATCATGGCGCCTCCAGTCGTCTGTGAATAAATCATAGCGGGGGCGGCTAGGAATCTGCCCACGCAACCGGTACCCTATAGTCGAACATACAGTACCCACATTAGGAGGACCGGTCATTCGCTTGATGATGCGAAATACGCAGTCGCAGTGGACATTTTGCCGTGAGCCGGTTTTCTTGTCTTATCCGCTATTTTGCCGTGATTTACGGTTGCGCATGTGCAGATGCCGTTTTACCTGTACTTAGGGTTTTCAGCATACGGCTCACGGCAAAATATCCAATGCGTAGGGTATTACATACGCCGCGCGCTGGCGTGTATAGTAATCAGAAGGCCACACGGGGCTTCAAATAATCGTGCATGACCATTTAATTATTTGGTAATCAAAATTAGTCAGGTAACCCTGACTGTCTATATAAACCTGACAGATTACAAGGCCGCGGTTTCGGTGTCGGTGTCGAATGTCGTGAGCGAGAATGGCGCCAGTCGAGAAGGACCACCAATGCCCTTGTGGCAAAACATTCTCGAGAAAATGGAATTTAAAGCGACATTTCCTGTCCCATCAGGGTACAGAAAAAAAGTATAGTTGCGCGCATTGCAGCAAGGAGTATAAATATGCGTCATGCCTCAGCCGTCATCTCCGGCTGCATTCGGATGAAAAAAAGATGTGCCAGACATGTGGCAAGCTGTTTGCGTCTGAAACATCACTGCGCAACCACATGATAAAACATATAATAAATGCTGTACATATGTATTGGTTTGATTTAAATATCACAGCATGTGTCGCCGGTATCGCCAATAACACTTGCAACGAACTATTGCTTGTTTCTTTGACGCA
>PIVM01000463.1 GCA_003353945.1 Gammaproteobacteria bacterium | reverse complement strand
TCATTGAGAAGTGGATCGAAGAAAACCTAAGCGGCGAAGAAGTCAAATCTGGATATCAAGCAGGGGAACCGGGTTATGAATGAGCTACGAGGCAACAAATCGTTTCAGTTCATCTGCGGCGTGGGAACCTTGGCATTGTTGTTTTTCATGTGGGAAAATAACGTCTTTTCGTTCTTGCTTGATGATGAACCTTCTGAAGGCATGGAAAGCGTGTCACTAGCAACGCTAGTGCTGACGAGTGTTGTCAGTGCGGTGCAGTTTGTCGGAATCATAAGCATTCTCATTGTGTCAAACGTCTTGAAACCTCTGGCCGAATGGACCGTCGATGCAGTGAGAGCACGGTTCCCAAAAGTTGATGCAGTTGCTGACAGGATTGAAGATGCAATCGATGTCGAAAAGCTAACCAGCGTGCTCAATGACCTCGACGAGCGTCTGCGTAAAGTTGAGGCGACTGAAGATGATTGACATTCAAGCAAAACAAACTGTTGCTGCAAAGCAAGAGAGCAAATTGCCTGTCATGCTTTTTGCTGCACTTTGCTTTGTAGTCTGGGATTCAGGATACTACAAAAAGTGGTTGCCTTCACAAGATCGTGAAGATCAGTCAATCAAGGTGAGTGCTGCATTACTTATCAAGTCACCTGAGATGACAATCAATCAGCAGTACACAGCAGCAAGTCCAGTGCTCGATGAAATAGCAGACCAACGTGGTATCAAGTTTCGAGTCATCGATGATGAACCAGGTGAAATCTCTGAATCACCTCAGTGGTTGCAAGAGTTGTTTCTCAAGTATGAATCAAACTCTCCCTGTTTAGCAGTCATCGATGCATCTGGGAAAAGCAAATCTCTTGACCCTCCTTCATCTGTCGCTGACTTTAGACAAAAGATAGGTGCTAAGTGAGTGAGTTCGGAACAGGCTTTATTGACAGGGACTTTGATGCCCAGCCGTTTGCATCGGTGGTCCCTGAATACTCAGGACAAACCTATCCTAGGGATGTCTGGCGTGACTTGATCAAAGAACAGGATGAACGCAAGTGTTCTCCGTATGATGCGTTCAAATCTGCAAACTGTCCCATCTTAAATCAGTCAAGAACAAACTACTGTTGGTGCTTTGGCTTGGTTCAAGGAGTAGCTGTTGCACTTGCACAGTCAGGATACGACGAGTCGCCACCGCTACATCTATCAGCAAGCTATCCTGCTCAGTTGTACAAGGGATACCGCAATGTAGGTGGTTGGGCCATGCAAGCCGTGAAGGCAGTTCAGGATCATGGAATACCTACTGTGCAGGTCTTTCAGGAAGCGTTGATCTCACGCAGTCATGCTCAAAGATCAATAGTCAAGAAGTCTGCTAAGAAGTATGGAATTGCAGAATACGAAGAGATCCCCAGCAGGGATTTCTCAACTGCCTTCAGTGCTCTAATTGCACCTGATTGCTCACCTGTGACTCTCGGATTGAGTTGGTGGGGGCATCTCGTACTTGGGATAAAAGGTGTTTACGAAGAGGGCAAAGGATACGGAATCCTGATCGTAAATTCTTGGGGAAAGAATTGGTCCGGTGATGGAATGCAGGTGCTTTGGGAAAAAGGAAGTCGAAACTGTATTGCTCAGGAATATGTCGCGGTAAAATCAGCAAAGGTTATTTGATGAGTGCAAAAATATTTGATGTCTTGATTTACTCTGCTGCAACTGTTGTGATCCTCGCGATCATCTCAGGTGCTACGCAAGCAGAACGTGAATTCAAAGAGGAAGCAGAGTCTGTTGACATCATAGAAATCAAAGAGCCTTT
>PIVM01000174.1 GCA_003353945.1 Gammaproteobacteria bacterium | reverse complement strand
TTTATATATCATCTAGATGCTTGGAAACAAAAACCCTACAAGGCTTCATTATAAGCTCTATTTATAGCGCTTTGAATTGCCAATTACGAGGGAAGAATCAATGAGACGCTGCACTAGCTGATGATTTTTTAGTCGACAAGCTTCGGGTTTTTTGATATAAACAGATCCTTTAGATGAGGGAAGTTTATATCGTGATTCGAAATGCATTGTCGTACTTGCTGATTGCACTGATTGCCCTGCAATCAGTGGTAGTTATAGCTGATGTACACCAATCGCATCAGTCCGGTACGCAACATCTTGAATTCGAGCATGATCATGACTCTGACTTTGCTGGTAAGAAAATTCAGTATGAAGCAGAAGTAAATTCTTCCGCTGATCAATACGATTGCCATCACTGTTGCCACTGCCACGCGATTGCGCATCTCTTTCTGACAGCGGGTCATGGTATTGTGGATATCTCATCGTTCGGGCAGGAACTGCCGGAATACAGCCTCACCTACATTTCCAATTTACTCCTGCCTGCTTTTCGTCCTCCGATCGTTTAGTCGTAAGTTCACAAGAAAATAAATTTTCTCAGCACGCACAGGGTTGAGAAATTGCGATTTATTTGATCGAGAGGATGACATATTATGAAATTATTTGTTGTAACTATTTTTGGGTTTTTACTTATTGCGCCTGCGTGGGCAGGTGAATCTTATGATGTTGAGGTTGTTAAACAACCGGAGCAAAAATGGCGTTTTCAGCGATTGACGGCCTATCAGAGTGGCGAAGGAATCAGTATCCATGGACGCTTGACGGCGACACAGCGATTTAACTTGCCCAGTGGGCATGTTGATATTGCTGCATACTCTCCGGGCGGCCAGTTAATCGAAAAAACAACAACAACCTATAAGCCTTCCATACTAACGTATAGATCAAAGCGCAAAGGCGGTGTGCGTTTTTCTGCTGATTTGGCAAAAAAACTACCCCCTGATTCGATTGTAAAGGTTGCTTTTCACCGCGACGAACCACGTCCCGAGTTAAGCCCTGCGCATTATGACACTATTGCCCGCTAAGTTTATTAAGAAGACCATGGGTTAGGCGAAACAAATACGGCTGATTCTGCCAAATAGTTTGGCAATTATGGCTGAATTATCCGGATGCGATGTCGCCTATCCAGCGCTCTCTTGAGTCATAGCCACAGTCATTATTGACAGGGTTTCCATTTGCTTTGAATTAGTCGGATGTCTTTATGTTTTGGTATTCATATAAACGCTTCATCTTAGGGGGCGTCTGTGCCCTTTGTTTGCCCGGAATCGCGCACGCTGCGCCCCCGGACTTGTCATGGGAACGCTGGTTTCAAAACCAAATCAAGCAGCACCCTGATGTCATTGCGGCCAAAGAGGAAATGAATGCGGTTTTCTCAAAGGCAGAGGGTCGCGAGCGACCATTGTATAATCCAGAGTTTGAAACGGAAATTGAACGTGAGGGACCGGATAATAATTACCGGATTGGTGTCAATCAGACCATAGACTGGTGGGATAAACGCAGCGTGCGTCAACAGCAAGCTAGCATCAGTCGCGTGGCAGCCCAACAGATCTTTGATCTTAGGGTGCAACGAAAAAAAGCCAGCGCCTTACAGACACTGATCGAATGGCAAGCGGCTAACCAAAACGCCGAGCTAGCACGACGCCAGGAGGCGCAATTGGGAACGCTGCTTGACCTGGTAAAAGAGCGCCAACAGGCAGGTGATCTGGGACAAGTCGATGCGGAGCTGGCCTTTTTAAGTTTGTCGCAAACACTCAATACGGCGGCCCAAGCACAGGTCCGGTTAAAGCGGATTGAGGCACAATTGCGTGAGCAGCTAGCCGATTGGTCTCCCCAATGGTCTCAAATCCCGGAGACCTTTTGGTACACCAATAATTTTCTTTCCAGTAAGTCGACGCAAGCTGATGCATTGGTGGATGAACACCCCGCTGTAAAAGCCGCCCGAACCGAGTGGGGGCTTTTACAACAATCAGCAGAGTTATCCCGTCGTGAAACAAAGGCTGAACCTACCTTCGGCATTCATGCGGGAAAAACCGGCGATGAAAATGCAGTGGCGTTGAGCTTCTCCATTCCCCTGAATACTCGAAATAATTTCAGTGCCCAAGCGCGAGCTGTCAGTCAGGAGGCGCTTTCGGCTCAAGCGCACTATCGAGCAATCCGACGTAAGCAGCGATTTGCTATCGAAGCGAGCGAGGCGGCCTTGCAGGAATATCAGCAACGTTTCGAGCGTTGGCAGCATCTTATGCAGGGCCGTGGTGAGCGCAGTGGCCAACTGCTGGAAAAGCAATGGCACAGCGGTGATATAAGCACTTCAGAATACTTGCTCGCCTTACAACAGCGAACCGAAGGTTTGCTTGCCGGTATTGAATTGAGTACACAGTTCAAATTAGCCCGCATCGACTGGCTATTACACACCGGACAGATCAATGATGCCTTGACGCATCTAACGCGATAACGAATTTTGGATTAAATACGATGAAACAGACATTACAACTTATAGTGCTTGGTATCCTGCTGTCGAGTATAAGCAATGGTTTTGCAGCAGAGCAGGAACACGAGCCGCACGAACATGAACATGACGCGACACTGGAGAATCACACCGATGAAAGCGAGAATCACGATGAGCATGAGGGCAGCGACGATCATGATGAACATAGCGGTGATGGTGAGCATGCTGATCATGAGGGCGAGGAAGAAAGTGTAGCGCTATCGCCAAATCAGCTCACGCTCGCCAATATTAAAGTCGCGACACTCAAGCCGCACAGGATGGATTACACGGTCTATGCGCCCGGTGAAATCAAAGCCAATGGCTACACCAGTTATCTGGTATCACCACGTGTTGATTCGGTTGTGCTCCACCGTCATGTGGCGCTGGGTGATCAGGTTGAAAAAGGACAGCCGTTAGTGACTCTCTTTAGTGAAACTGTTGCAGAGGCACAAGCGGCTTTTCGTGTTGCCAGCGCTGAATGGCAGCGAGTAAAACAGTTAGGTCGCAGATCGGTGGGTGATAAACGTTTTATCTCAGCCCAAACGGATTATGAAGCAGCCTATGGTCGACTATTGGCGTTTGGTTTATCCAAAGAAACCATTAGTTCATTCACAAAAAATTCAAAGCCGTTTGGTGAATACACCCTGATGGCGGCTATTAATGGGGTGGTTCTCTCTGACGAATTTCATCAGGGGCAACGAATGGAGCCCGGCGAGGCGCTGATGGAATTGGCCGATGAACAGTCCCTATGGGTCGAGGCGCGTTTGGCGCCCAGCGCACAGTTGGAACTGCCTGCCGGTACTCTGGCACAGATTAAGGTCGGCAGTGATCTGTATACCGCAACCGTCAGGCAGGAAGCACATACCATTGATCCACAAACCCGAACACGTGTTGTCCGGCTGTTGGTGAGCAATAGCACTCATCGCCTACACCCGGGTTTGTTCGCCGATGTGTATTTCTCTTTTGCAACCAAAGCACCGGTATTGGCCGTGCCCGAAGCAGCGCTGATGCGTAGCGCCGATGGCGATTGGACGGTGTTTGTAGAAGAGGAATCGGGACAGTTTACGGCGCAAGAAATTGAACTGGGTCGACCGCTAGGCAAGATGCGCGAAATTAAAGGCATCCGTCCAGGCAGCATAGTCGTCACAGAAGGTGCTTTTTTTGTTGCATCCCAAATCGCCAAGGGCGGCTTTGACCACCATAACCATTAATCAACCGATCGGTTTATTTATTTAGGAGTATTGTCATGTTAAATCGTGTGATTGACTGGGCAGTGGCCAACCGGTTATTGGTGGTGATTGCCTTATTGATACTGACTGTGTCGGCCATTTTTATCATTCCCCGTCTGAACCTGGATGCTTTTCCCGATGTCACCAATGTACAGGTATCGGTCAATACGGAAGCGCCGGGGCTGGCTTCCGAGGAAGTGGAACAACTTATTACTTTTCCCATTGAGGCAGTGATGTATGCGCTACCCGACGTCGAAGAGGTGCGTTCCATATCCAAAACCGGCTTGTCGGGCATTACGGTGGTATTTAAGGAAGGTACCGATATTTATTTTGCTCGCCAACTGGTGTTTGAGCGCTTGCAATCGGCCAAAGAATTAATTCCCGAGGGGGTCGGAACACCCGAGATTGGACCAAATACGTCAGGGCTGGGACAGGTCTATCAGTATTTGCTGTTAGCCGATCCAGAATCGGGTTATGACGCCATGGCCTTGCGCAGTCTCAACGATTGGGTCGTCAAACTGCTGTTGATGCCAGTGGAAGGTGTGACCGATGTACTGTCCTTCGGCGGGGATGTTCGCCAGTATCAGGTCAATATCAATCCCACACGTTTGCTGGCCTATAAGCTGAGTCAAGACGAAGTGGTGGCGGCACTGGAGCACAACAATGAAAATGCTGGCGGCTGGTACTTGAATCGAGGTCAGGAACAGTTAGTGATCCGGGGTGTAGGATGGCTGAGTCATGATGAGGCCGGACTGGACGAACTGCGCCAGATCCCCTTGAAAACCATTAACGGCACGGTAGTGCGGGTATCGGATATCGCGACGGTGGAACTCGGTAGTGAAATCCGCCAGGGTGCTGTGACGATGACTCGTCGAGACAACAACGGCAAGGTGGAACGCCTGGGCGAAGTGGTCTCTGGTATTGTGTTAAAAAGAATGGGCGCCAATACCAAATCAACCATTGATGGTGTTAACGAGCGTGTTGCTTTGATCCAACAAGCTTTACCTGCCGGTGTGCATTTTGAGGCTTTTTACGATCAAGCCGAGCTCATCGAAAAAGCCGTGAAGACTGTCAGCAACGCCTTGATAGAAGCGTTTGTCTTTATCGTGATCGTATTGGTGTTATTCCTTCTCAATGTTCGCGCGGTGTTATTGGTACTGCTGTCAATCCCCTTGTCGGTGGGCATGGCGCTAGCGGTGATGGCTTATAACGGCTTATCAGCGAATTTAATGTCCCTTGGTGGTTTGGCCGTGGCCATCGGTATGATGGTGGATGGCGCTGTGGTGATGATGGAAAACATTTTCAAACACCTGAGCCACCCGGATCAACGTCATGACGCCGAACACGCTAAAACACTGTCACTGGAGGACGACGATCCTTATGACGTTGCACATGACGTCGCTGTATCTCTGCGCATACAGGAAGCCGCTCGTGAGGTTGCCAAACCGGTCTTCTTTGCAGTCACCATTATTATGGTGGTGTTCGCACCACTGTTCACGCTGGAAGGTGTTGAAGGCAAGATGTTTCAACCCATGGCGGTCAGCATTGTGATCGCCATGGCAGCCTCACTGGTCGTATCGATGATCGTGGTGCCAGCTCTGGCCAGCTATTTTTTTCAACGGGGTTTCAAGGCCAGAACCAGTCCACTGGTCGTCGTGTTGGAAAGGGCCTACCGAGTGGCCTTGACTCATGCAATGAAGCATAAACCCTGGGTGTTGGGTGGGGCGACTTGCCTTCTGCTAGCCGCATTATTGCTGCTTCCTCATCTGGGTACCGAGTTTGTCCCGGAGCTGGAGGAGGGCACCATTAATTTACGTGTCACCCTGGCACCGTCCGCCAGTTTGGATACCGCCCTGGAGGTTGCTCCCAAACTGGAGGCAATGCTAATGGAATTTCCCGAAGTCACTTATGCACTCAGTCGTATAGGGCGTGCTGAAATTGGTGGCGATCCCGAACCGGTCAACAATATTGAGATTTATATTGGTCTCAAACCTGTCACGGAATGGACCAGCGCCGATAACCGCCAGACCTTGCAAGGCTTGATGGAGAAGACGCTGGAGCAGCACCCGGGTTTATTGCTCAACTTTTCCCAACCCATCGCGACCCGGGTGGATGAACTGTTGTCCGGTGTAAAAGCACAACTGGCCATCAAACTGTTTGGTCCCGATCTCAAGGTATTGGCTAGCCAGGGGCAGGTCATAGAAAAAGTCGTGCAAGGTGTTGAGGGGGCAAGGGATGTCGCCATGGAACAGATTGTCGGCGAGGCTCAGTTAGTCATCAAACCCAACCGGCGACAACTGTCACGATATGGTTTGGCCGTCGGTGATGTGATGGCGGTCGTTCGTGATGGTTTAGGTGGCCGTGAGGCTGGACAGGTGATTAACGGTAACGAGCGATACGATATCACTGTGCGTCTGGCACCCTCGTTTCGTGACGATCAGCAGGCCATTGCTGATCTGCGCCTGCAATCATCCACCGGGGCTTGGGTACGGCTGGGGGACGTGGCGGATATAACCATCGAATCTGGACCGCCACAGGTAAGGCGCGACGATGTACAGAGGCGGGTGGTGATTCAGGCCAATGTGCAGGGGCGTGATATGGGCAGCGTGGTGACGGATATTCGACGAGTGATCGACGAGCAAGTGACGCTTCCCCCCGGCTACTCGGTTGACATCGGAGGACAATTTGAAAATCAGCAACGGGCTCAGCAACGGCTGATGATCGTCGTGCCATTGTCCATTGGTTTGATTGCCCTTTTACTGTATTTTGCCTTCCATTCGATTGGACAAGCACTCCTGATACTGATCAACCTGCCGCTGGCAATGATTGGTGGTATTGTCGCGTTGTTTATTTCCGGACAGTATCTATCCGTACCCAGTTCAATCGGTTTTATCACACTGTTTGGTGTTGCCGTGCTCAATGGTGTGGTCATGGTCGAGGCCATCAACCTGCGCATCGAAATGAGTGGTGAGCCTATTAATAAAGCGGTATTTGAAGGTGCGGCATCCAGGCTCCGACCGGTGCTGATGACCGCCATCGTCGCTGCACTGGGTTTGATTCCCATGATCTTGTCCAGCGGGGTAGGGTCTGAAATCCAGCGACCACTGGCAATCGTCATCGTTGGCGGCCTGACAACGTCCACCTTGCTAACCTTGTTTGTCTTGCCCGCGCTTTACGCCTGGTTCTCGAAAGCCAAATTGGCTGCCATGCGAGAGTAGCGGTGAAGGTGTTGCTCTGGCAAAGGAGTTGGAACCCGATATTGTTTTGCTCGATTTGAATATGAAAGGTATGACCGGTATCGATTCATTGAAAGAGATTCGCAAAGAAAATATTGATTGCCGTATTGAAGCCGCAGTTTGAGGTGTAAAGTAGAGTTATAAATAAGCTGACAGGTACACAGCGGGCCATTTGAAAGGGCTATCCTATTAGCTTTATCAACCACTATATCTTGTGCTTAGCCTTTTCTGATAATTGTGCCATTTATTGTCGGCAAATCTCGATAA
>PIVM01000462.1 GCA_003353945.1 Gammaproteobacteria bacterium | reverse complement strand
GTACGAACGGATTCCGTGAAGATAACCGCTTTTCCCTGCCCGCCGCGTTTAACGATTTCCGCCAATATTTCAGGGAGCTTTTCAACCAGCTTTTCACCCTTGGCATTTGATCCAATGGATAAAGCCAGGTCACGATAGCCTGTAAGCTCTTTAATCTCCGCCTCAAGCAGTACCGGGTCTATGGAGGGCTCATCGGCATTCAATTCGTCTTCATCCAGCTCCTCAGCCAATTCATCGAAGGTATCTATGTCGCCAAGTGCAGTTTCATCAATGCGCTTTTGTTCCTCAAGACGATTGATGATGCCTTGTAGAAACTGTGAAATCGCAAATGTGGATGACCCAAGTATTTTTCGCGCGACCAGTGTTACCAAGTGATTGGTTCGGTCTCCAAAAGCGATTGTATCCTTACGCTGTAAAAAGGCAGAAACAGCCTCATACAATTGCACTTCTTCATTGCCGGGTTCGAAATCAAATGTTCGTGGCAAGCGCTTGGTGAAATTGATGTGCCCGGCCTCAACAACTTGCCTGCGCAATGTTCGCTGGCAGACTTGCGCCAATCGGTTTTTTAAGATGGATAAGGAAGCAGGGCTTGATCCTGCCCCTGCATACATGGTTCGAAAAGAATACTGATCGCCAAAATGATGGTCGTCGATCATGGATACGAGGCCAAATAGCTCCATCAGAGAATTTTGCAAGGGAGTGGCTGTAAGAAGCATTTTGAAGGGCCGTTGTAGGGCCTCTTTCAATTTCTTGGCGCGTTTCGATCCACTTTTCTTATAGACATTCCGCAAGCGGTGGGCTTCGTCGAATATGACCAGGTCCCAATCGATAGTTGCTACATCGTCCGCTTTTCCGGCGGCAAATTCGTAGGAAACAATGACAACGGCATTGTCCGCCTCAAACGGACGGCGATTTCCAGCTTTGAGACGATCCTTATATGTTTTGGCATCAAGGATTACGCTGCCGAGGGAGAATTTTTCGCGGAGTTCCTGAGCCCATTGCTTGCGCAGTGACGCTGGAACGATCAGCATAACCCGTCGTTTGCGCTCAGCCCATTTTTGGGCAATTACCAAGCAGGCCTCAATGGTTTTTCCAAGGCCAACTTCATCACCAAGGATTACACCTTTCGAAAGCGGCGACTGTAGAGCAAACAGAGCAGCATCGACTTGGTGAGGGTTCATATCCACGCGGGCGGCAGACAGCGACTTGGCGAA
Source organism: Gammaproteobacteria bacterium (assembly GCA_003353945.1). Classification (GTDB taxonomy): domain Bacteria; phylum Pseudomonadota; class Gammaproteobacteria; order Pseudomonadales; family PIVM01; genus PIVM01. The sequence continues at coordinate 574 of PIVM01000462.1, read as the reverse complement.
TGCCTCATCCCCCAACCCTTCAAGAGTTATCCTGTTTGCCAGATATTGGCTGTGGTAATGCGTATATGCCGTCAATTTTTCTCAGCCTTTTGTTTCTCTATCCACTGCTCAATGTCAGCCTTCTTAAACCGCCACGATCCGCCTACTTTAAAGCCAGGTATTTTACCCTCGGCAGTCAGACGGTATGCCGTCTTCTCTGTCAGCTTCAGATAGGCAGCGACCTCTTTGATGGTCATGATGTCAGTATTCATGGCATTCTCATTAAAGCGTTCCCATGAGAAAATACGGGAAAACTCGGAATATCGCAATAGGTGTATAATGAATTATACAACTCTCCTTCAGTTAGAGTTATATCGCGATCCCTTAATCTACCTGTGCCAGGGATTGTCACCAACAGGCGGAGACGGATGCAAACCGGCTCCGGGCGCAATGCGCCTAAAGCCCGATCCGAGAATCGGAGGCACCAAACCCATCACCGCCCCGGATCATGATCACGATCCTGCCGCCGTCGTTTTTCCTGATCCTGCTCTTGATCAGATTTTTTCACTTTTTGCTCGCCAAATGACTCGCGTCC
>PIVM01000461.1 GCA_003353945.1 Gammaproteobacteria bacterium | reverse complement strand
ACCTCTGACCACTATCTATTCAACCTAATAGCAATGACAAGCCCCGAAGCTAAACGCCTTTGGAGGCGAGCGATCAAAGAACACTTTGGACAAACTTGCGTGTATTGCGGAAAATCTTATGACATTAATGAACTTACAATCGACCATGTACAACCACGTAAATGTGGTGGACAAGATTTGGATAGCAACTGTGTCTGCGCTTGCAGCACATGTAATCAGAGAAAAGGAAGTACCAATTGGCAAGACTGGATGAGGAATGAGTTTGGACTCAGACCTCTCCGTGAATACATCATAGAAAAGCATATTTATGGATCTAGGAGACAAGCACCAAACTACGCCACGGGAAGCAACTAACGATCCCGGTAACGATAATATCAATGCCCTTAAGAATGCACACTTAACTCCTAGAGCTATAAAAGCAGTTCAGAAGGGTGTCGATATTAAGAATGAGGATTCAACTGAAGACTCAACAACAGATGGGAGGAAGCCAGCAGAGCGTAAGAAAGCTGCTCCTCCAGTTAAAAAGAATAGGGCTTCAGTAAGTACACCGAAGCCTAAAACAAAGCCTAACGTATCCACTAAGGTACAGGTTAAATCAGGAACGCCATCTAAGGCACCTACAAAGACTTCTAAGGCCGTTAATAAGCCTACTAAGTCTATTCCTACCAAACCGAAGTCTAAGCCCGTTGTGAAGGCATCTGGAGGGACTGCGACTGCATATATAACTCTACTCGATATGATTAATGCCGGAGCTAACACTTAAAGAATGGAGAAATGAAGGCCGTCGTTTAAAAAAAGAAGGACTTTCAATTGAACAGATACATGAAAAAATAGGTAAATACAACAATGGCTTCAGGCTTGAACATAGCAATAGCAAAGGTATTAACTTTAGAAACGTATCTATTAGGGAAACACGTGCAGGACTAGAAAAAGTACCTGATGAGTCTCGTAAGCTATTTATCGATGATGAATCCTTTGAAACATATAAGTCTTCTGTAGCTCAAGACAAACGTGGTATTGACGATAGAACAAGACAAGCAACCAAAGATAGAGGAATCAAGTACAACAAAGGTCATGGTCAATCTGCAAAGACAGGTGGACCTACCTCCTCTAGAAATCTAATGCTAGAGAATGGTGCTAGGAATAGTGCTCATGGTGCAGCTAATCCTAACCGTGCTTCTCTACTCAATACTGGTGTTGCTACTAGCTGGAAAGAAGATGCAATTAACTATCAAGACTCTTCTGGCTTACCACTAGAGCAAACGCCTAGAGATAACCAGATGATCAGGGATGCTCCTGCTGACAAAGTAGATGAGGTTACTCAGCAAGTTCAGGATGCACGTTGGAAAGCTATTAAGGAGAACCCTAACGCTAGACCAATTAGAACTAACCCTAACCCTCAAATAAAGAACCCTCCTACTAAACAAAACTTCCAGGGTCTTACTATTGATAAGACTAGACCTGGAGTTAAGTTACCTAGAAAGCTAACTAAAAAAGCACTAGCTCTAGTTCCTATTGCTGGTGGTCTTGATGCTTTATCTAGATCTGCAGCCGCTGCCCAGAAAGGTGACTACGCTACCGCCGCAGTAAATGTAGGTGAAGCCATTGTCGGTGAATTACCGGGAGGCGATGCTGTTATTGAGACCGTTACTGGACAAGGTTTAGCTGATGGAACAAGAACAGGACAACAAAGAGATCAAGCAGTAAGACCTTCTTATTACGGCAAGAACGGACCAGATCTAACTACACCACAACAATCTAATCGCGCAGCACTACTACGCAAAGATCC
>PIVM01000460.1 GCA_003353945.1 Gammaproteobacteria bacterium | reverse complement strand
ATAGCACGGTGAATCCGAACAGCACTTCAGTGTTGGATCATCATTAGGGCAGGAATGGCCTATTGTCATGCAGGGATCACACGTGCCGCTGGAGGAACACATGAAACCTTCGCAGCAAGGTTTATTTGAAGAACAGGGTTTGTTCCCAGCAGTGCAAGACTCACACTTACCACGTTGGTTGCATGCAAAACCTTCGCAGCATTGCACATCTACCGAGCACGAACCCCCAATTCCCTTACAAGTACTGCAGTGTCCTCCATTATCGCACCACAAGCCTTTGCAGCAATTCTGCCAGGTATTTGAACATCCCTGTCCAAGAGGTGTGCATTGCGAACAAAGACCATGCATGCACGTTAAATCCGAACAGCACTTCAGTCTTGGATCATCATTAGGGCAGGAATGGCCTATTGTCATGCAGGGATCACAAGTTCCGCTGGAGGAACACATGAAACCTTCGCAGCAAGCCTGATCTGAACAGGGTTTGTTCCCAGCAGTGCAAGACTCACACTTACCACGTTGGTTGCACGCAAATCCTTTGCAGCATTGCACATCTACCGAACACGAACCCTCAATTCCCTTACAAGTAATGCAGTGTCCTCCATTATCGCACCACAAGCCTTTGCAGCAATTCTGCCAGGTATTTGAACATCCCTCTCCACGAGGTTTGCATTGCAAACAATTACCATGCATGCACGTTAAACCCGAACAGCACTGGAGTGCTGGATCATCATTAGGGCAGGAATGGCCTATTGTCATGATGCAGGGAGCACACATACCATTGTAGCAGGCAAGACCTTCGCAGCAAGTCTGATTTGAAGAACAGTATTTGTACCCAGCAATGCAAGACACACACTTACCATTTTCGTTGCACGCAAGACCTTCGCAGCATTCCAGATCTTCCGAACACGAAACCCCAATTCCCGAACAAACACTGCAGTGTCCTCCATTATCGCAATACGAGCCTTTGCAGCAATTCTGCCTGGTATTTGAACATCCCTGTCCATGAGGTCTGCATTGTAAACAAGTACCCTTATAGCACGTTAAATCCGAACAGCACTTCAGTGTTGGATCATGATTAGGGCAGTAATGGCCTATTGTCATGCAGGGATCACACGTGCCGCTGGAGGAACACATGAAACCTTCGCAGCAAGTCTGATCTGAACAGTATTCGTTCCCAGCAGTGCAAGACTCACACTTACCACGTTGGTTGCACGCAAGACCTTCGCAGCATTGCCCATCTATCGAACACGAACCCCCAATTCCCTTACAAGCACTGCAGTGTCCTCCATTATCGCACCACAAGCCTTTGCGGCAATTCTGCCAGGTATTAGAACATCCAAATCCAGGAGGTTTGCATGGCAAACATTTACCATGCATGCACGTGAAACCCGAACAGCACTCCAGTGTTCGATCACCACGATAAGGGCATGGATCGTTATAGCCTATGCAGGAGCTCGACTTCCCAAGAGGGAGCGTCGACAGGTACAAAATCATGCCCAAATGGATGGAACCATATACCCCAGTTTGCCACATACCCACAAGAATATATGTGGCTCAGTTTTTCTATGGTACGCTTAGGGTTACGCAGGTGTAGAGATGAAAATTCTATCTCTAGTTCGTATGATTTCTCAAGTTTACCTGAGTAGCTTGTTCTGTTCCGGGTTCAAGATTGAGCACTTGTCCCAAAACTTCCGCGGTTCTCGTGTTTTGATCGTTAACACGAGACTCTTCTCCAACCGCCAATCGCCGCACGCGCTATAGTCGTAGTAGCAATCAAATAAATAGCTTCGTTGG
>PIVM01000173.1 GCA_003353945.1 Gammaproteobacteria bacterium | reverse complement strand
GGGAAAAAGTTTGGAGGTGGCTCGATTCGAGTAACCCTTCCATTCATCAAGCCGGTAGATTTGGTCGTATCAAATATTAGCCCTTTGTTTTTCAGGCTGTGGGTAACCATTCACCCTGTAAACGGTTACTATTTTTTTTATTTCCATTCTCCTACCTAGCAAAGTCTTTTCGGCGGGATTTCAATGGGGGATGATTCTTAACACCAAAAATGGCGGCACTGATTACAAAGAGCCAAGCCGCCATATCTGCACTTCTTGTGATAGAACGTAGGGATCAGTTCCTAACAGCGTCGATGACTTCCTTAAGGCGAGCCATAGTCAGCCGGAACATTAATGACGCTGAATCGCTACCAATATTAGTTGGATTCATTGTTTCATCGCCGCTGGTTTGCGATGCCACTGCCAGCAACGGGGTTGGCACTTGCTTTTCGAGGGAGCGCCCTAGGTAACGCAGCTTGCCTTGATTATCAACCCATACGGTTTCACCGGTGCCTCGGCCTACACCGTGGATATAAGCACGGTCGTCATCGTAGGGAATAAGTACATATTTTGCTTCCTGACCTAGAGCAAAGAGTTGTAGCATTAGCATGTCACCCTCGTAGGAAAGCCCCCAATTGGGATAGGCCTCGGAATCGGGATCAGTGTAAAGCCCCACTCTATCCAACCAGGCTTGGGGAATCGCTACTGGCTCATATTTTTCAAGCAGACTAGCCACTTTTATCCAGCCGTGATCTTGTCCCAAGGTCAACAAATCATAGCCATCAATGACTTCAAAGGTGATCTCCATACCGGGCAGGACAAAGAGTGTACCGAACAGGTCAAGGGCGGTGCGAACAGCACCGTCACTCATTTTCACCAATTGTAGCGTTAATGAGGGCACAGACGGATCAATCTGCAGATTCATGCTTAATGTGTCATCAATGCGCTCTACTTCGATTGGCATTCCGGGCAATGTGTAGGTGCCAGCATGTGAGGTAAGTTCAGCTTCACTCCAAGGCACAACAGTGCCTGGCGGTGGTGTTGTATCGGGAATCAGTGCTAATAACAACGAATAGGCAATTCCGCGATACTCATCCATCGCTAATCGCAGGGCTCGATCGGCCAGTAGCTGAGTGTGAAGCATGGATTCGTAAGAATTGCTGACAATAAACACCGCAAGTTCCTGGTTCGGTGAAATAAACAGTATGCTGTGGTGGCCTTGCAGGTCGCCACCGTGTGCGGCAACCTGGCCACCAGGATAATTTGTGAAAAGCCACCAGCCCAAACCTTGGATAAGCCCGTATTTGTTATCCAATTCATTGTTAGGGTATTGCTGGGTCAACATGGTATCAAGTGTTGCGCTTTGCAGGATCGCATTGCCATTTAGGTCGCCATGGTTTAATACCATTTGTGCAAACATAGCCATATCTGTTGTCGTTGAGGCCATGGCGCCCGCCGTAAACACAGTGTCTACGCGCACATGGTCATCTTGATTGAACTCTACTCCGTTCCAATAGTCTTTTGCCAACAGGGCCGCCATTGCGGGGGGCAGTTGTTGATCCGGACTCGTACTCGTCATGCCCAGAGGATCAAGAATTTGAGTTTGAATATAGCTTTGCCAGGGCATCCCGGATACGGTTTCGATGACATAGGCCAAAGAGATGAATGCAGTGTTTGAATACGCATGAAAAGATCCAGGTGTTTGTGCCAGGTATTCATCCGCCAGGAGTGCGGTAAACGCTGAAACTTGAGGGTTATGGTCAAGGCTGTTTGCGACGAAGTCACCGGGAATTCCCGAGCGATGCGTTAGCATGTGACGAATGGTGATATCGGCATAGGTCGCGTTGATACCGGGGCGTGTCTTAACCGAATAGTCGGGCAGATAGCTCACTAGAGGCTGGTCCAGATCAATCAAGCCATCCTCAACCAATTGCATAATCGCGGTTGCGGCAAATAGCTTTGAAATTGATCCAATCCTAAAAACCGTGTCCTTGCTTACCGGCACGTTATTGGCCGTGTCGGCATATCCGAAATCTTGGGTATAGAGCACTTCATCCTTATCGACGATAACAATACTCAACCCTTGAATATCATTTTGGCCCATCGTGTCAACCAGGTGATTTGCCAGTTGCTTGTCCCAGGATTGCGGAACACAGCCTGCAACAAACAATATTGCTGTCAAGCCAACAAGCAATGTGGAAAAACTAAATCGTCTTTTTATATTGGTGGTTCTCATGCTTGTCTCCTTGTTATTTTTAAAATTACGGCTGTTGGCAATTTATCTGATCGAATGGAACTCGATGTACTTAACTTGTCATCAAATATAACTATCGAAAAAACAAGCCAACGAAACCGAATTCCAAGAAATCTTGCAATCAACCAGTTTATGGGAGGCAATCTACACCCATCTCACATACTACGCAAGTATATATGCGCGGATATTCTTGATCGTTAGCATGGACACATGTGCCAACAATACAAAAAGTAAGCTTGGCACACTCATATTTAGTTATATATCTATATATATTATTATGTTACATATTTTTCTTGTTTCTATCATACAGCCAAAGGGTGTGCATACACCTTTAAAATAAAAATCTAACATCAATTCACAAGCATATATTTATGCATATATCGTAGATTTCTGCCATAATTAGTTCTGCTACAGTCGCCTGCAATGTAGTTGTTTGAAAATGGTAAACCTTTAAACTAGGTGACCAATGAAACCCAAGATACAAGTAGCCGATAGATTTAAAGATCGCTCCGCCGCATTTAAGGCGATCTATCGGATCATTCGCCCCCTGGCCAAACTGATGATGCATCAGGGCCTGCCTGCAACCGAAAGTATCGAAGCACTTAAAGTAGCCTTTGTCGCATCGGCAGAAGAAGACTTTCCGATTGAAGGCAAAGAAGCCAGCAACGCCAGAGTATCTATCCTGACCGGTTTTGATCGAAACACAACGGCTCGCATTCGAGATGGACGAGGTGCTCGTAGCGAGCACTACTACAACCGAGCAGAACGTTGTGTCCGTGGCTGGCACGAAGACAAAAAATGGCATAACAACGGCACCCCTCTCGAACTGCCAATATTTGCAGAGGAAAACAAACCCAGCTTCGACGCTTTGGTAAAGTCCCATTCTGGCGGTGTAAGCCCTCATCCCGTACTTGATGAAATGCTACGTGCTGGGATGGTCAAGAAACTGCCTAACGGCAATTTAAAATTGCTCAAACCCCACTATGACCAAAAGCTAGGCATTGGACCACTGGGGAGACCGATCATTACCGTGGTTGGTGAACAAATAGAATCCATGATCGAAATCATGGCTCACAATGTGGTCGAGCCAGATGACTCAAAACAGCGGCTGCAGCAGATGCACAGCTACAGAAATGTGAGTGATGAAGATGCCAAGCAGCTCAACAACATTGCTGAAGAAGTCAATGCCTTTGCCATTGCCAAGATGACGGAATGGGATGATTTGCGAATGAAGTCCCACACACAATCAGATGCGGAACCAACACAATCCACAACAACCGGCTTGATGACAGAAGGGACTTCAAGAACCGGAAGGATACGTAAGACCGGCATCAGCATCAATTTTTTTGATGGTTATGTTGATCAAAACCTTATAAACAAAAACTCAACCGAATAATAATAAAACATAAGAAATAAAGGCCTGATCCATGTTTACACTCAAGCGCCAACTTGCTACCGCTCTTCTATTTACCATCGTTGCTTTTTTTACGACCGCCTGTTCAGACTCAAATAACAATATGGGCCCACCCGATACTGACGGCACCGGCGGCACAAAGCCAGGGCAAGCACTCCTTGGTCCTATTGTCGATGCAACCGTTAGTGTCTACGACTCAAGAGATTATGAGGATTTAAGCATATTAGATGATGACCCTGACAATCCGGCCTGCGAGGTAAAAACCACGAAAAGCGAAAATCTGGATGAGGCCGGACTCATCCTACTGCCCGCTGAGTGTATCGAAAAAGACCTTATTTACATCGTCAAAGTAACCGGCGGCATGGACATTGATGTTGACGACGACGGCATTCTCGACGATACACCCACACCGCACGAATCCAGCATCCATGCGATTATCCTCGGCGAGCGCATATATGCGAAACCCTGGAAGGTCACGCGCGTAACAGACTTGATGTATTTTGTTTTGCGCGCACTGTTTCAGGGAGGCACAACCGCCGAGGAGTTCCTAACCCAGATGGACAATATGGCTCAGCTAGTTCTAAAAGATGTAAACGGTGACGATATTATCGATCATAACGACGTGCTCGAATGGAACCCGCGTGATCATGAGCAACTGTTCAATCCGGAAGTGCTTCAGGATATTGAAGAATTGCAAACACTTTCACCGCAGCAGGTCAACGAGCAACTCAGCGGATTTACCGGACATGTCGATACCTTTATGCAGGCAAACGATGTCAAGGTACAGGGCAATTACGCCTATGTATTAACCAATACCCAACTGCACGTGATTGATATCAGCGACCCGAGCAAGCCTCATATCATAAACACGGCCTCCACCCCTGAGGACCTCGCCATAGATTTCCATATTCATGATCATTGGCTTTACTTACGTACCTATAAGGCCATCACCGCCTACGACATCACCGAACCGGGTGAGATCGTTAAGGTATCGTCATCACCACTTATGTGCATGAGTTCAAGCATTGATGCTGATGGTAATCTTTGGGTTGGATTAGCCACTCTGGAAGGTGGCTACAGAATTTTTTCGATAGCCGATGCCGAGCATGGCATTTTCGATGAGCTGACCGAGTTGACTGAAAGCGATATTTTGACCATTGTTATGTCTGAAAGATTTAGAAACGATATAAAAGTAAAGCCCGTCAATCAGTCCTCTTTCGATCTATTTCGATTTTTCGGCAATGTTGCCGTGCTTGGTTTTATGGGGGGTACTGAGGCTACTATTCTGATAGTCGATTTTTCAGATAGTGATAACCCACAACTGATTAGCGAGATTATTACCCCTGGGTTCCTGCGATGGCCACTTGACGCACTAATCAAGAACAATGAGCTGCTACTCAGCATCGGACACGGTGACTTCACTGACCTTTCCTTTGTCCCAACATTGATGCGCTTTGATATATCAGATTTCAGCATGCCTGTGCAACTGACTCTCCCACAGCAGCCGTCACTTCGCACCCTTGATCAAATCGGCAATGCCCTCTACGCTTGGGAAAGCAGTGACCGCTTGACACGGCGTAATGCGGATACACTTGAACTCGAAGCCAGCATTCCCTTGCCTACTGTTGTCGATGCCAGCCTCAAGACGCTAACTGATATCACTGCATTTTTATTAAGCCGAAATGATCCTGACACGCTAAGCGACCCATTCGATCAAGAAGGCATGAAATCCTATAACAAACTCTACGGTACCTATCGTTATCCGGAGCATATTGCTATTGAAGGGGACTACGTTTATTTTGCGGCGGCGGAATACGGATTATTAATTTACCGATTGCCGTAAAGATCGCGAAAGAAATAAGGGTGCGGTTTCTGCACCCTTCACAAACATGATCCATAATTTCCGTCTATTAGGAAATTTCCAGGTGGTTTTATTTAATAAAAGGAATCAGCGCCTTACGGTCCTTGGGATAATCATCAAACGCTTCTAAATACCATTTATGAGTCGCAAAGGCTCTTGGTATAAGATTGCCAGCCGTGATACAAAAGATTAATACGCCGGCCCAGGACCATGTCATGATTGAGAATCCTGCCCAAGCAATAAGTTCACCAAGATAGGTGGGACTCGACACATATTTGTACCCTCCTCCATAGGGAATCTTAAATTCTTCTTTGCCAGATTCCAAATCATTTGGATCTCGCAGATTCCTCACTACCGCCTCTGAGTGAACCGTTAAAATATAACCGAAATAATAGATAATGATGCCAATCATAAAACGTGGGTCAGTAAACCAGTCTATGGTCTGAAGATGCTCACCGTACTCAGTAAAAAACGTGGCATTCAAATATCCGTGCATGGCGGTTACAAACATTCCAAGTGCAACAACCATAATACCGAAACTTTTACGCTCAGACTTAGCAACCCTTATCGACAAAGGAAAAAACCAACCTCGATTAGCATAATGAATCAACCAGACGAGGCACAAAACGATCACCACCGGTGAGGTATTGTTTGTTCCCGTGATAAAAAAATAAAGAAACACCACTGTCGCGGGGATCTCCATCAACCACCATCCTAGCTTTGGGTTCAGGCTGATTCCATACTTGTCAGAGGCAAAACGCCCATAAGGACTTTGGGTGAAAAATGCCCCAAAAATAACAAACATGACAAATAAAAATCCGATGATGAGCACTGTGTCATAAGTAGCGTTTCCAGTGTACCAAACCATAAATCCTCTCCATATTGAAGTGATTAAAGAGATCCTGAGAGAGCTTCTCACTCAGCTCCCACGTTATACGTTATGCACGTTAAAGCACAGAACGAGAATATTGTTAACTGACCGTCTATAGGGTTCTGAAGAAATAGAAAATGAACCGCGAATCCAACGTATTTTATAGTGAGTTTATCTTGGAATGAAGCACATCAGAATATAAAACATACATGCTTAATATGTATCAGTTTCAAAACTGATCTTACACGAACAAGAATTGATCTGATAGCGGCTGCAGCATAGAAGGCAGTCACCAAATATGTAGATACTGGCCAGTTTATGATCACAGTTTGGGTTTAGCGTTACAACGACGTGATAAGAAAAGACCGCAAAGGCCTATGGTGAGTAAAGCCAAGCTGCCTGGCTCCGGGGCATCCACAACTTCGATGGTCAAGGAACGAACATAAAACTCATCGTTGTCACCCTCACGCCAGTCACTCGAGCCCGAAATACCAAAAAGATCCTGTGTATACCCCACACCCTCATTTAGAATAACGGAAGCGACGTGATTTTCCTTATCGAGATTGCTAAAGGTGGCTATATACTCAGCGATTCCAGTGTTATTCATATCCGCGTAGAACTCAGCATCGTTACTGCGTTCAAAGTATAACTCGAAACCTACCAAGGTTACCGTTTCACTAAACTGGAAAACTACAGCATCATTCTCGTCTGCATTAGATACGTCAAGCCATGAACATAGCGCAATAATTAGACCATGCTTATTTTTTATTCTAAAATAAAATACCTGCATTTTTGCAATTCATAGCGTAGCACTAAGGGCCGCGGAAAAAATAAATTTTCCAATTACGCTTGCTCCCTGCTCCCTCACCTTCGTTGTTCAAATGCTTACATATTCCAATATGCTCCCATTTGAACGCCTCGGTGAGAAAG
>PIVM01000053.1 GCA_003353945.1 Gammaproteobacteria bacterium | reverse complement strand
TGCTTTCTCACCGAGGCGTTCAAATGGGAGCATATTGGAATATGTAAGCATTTGAACAACGAAGGTGAGGGAGCAGGAAGCAAGCGTAATTGGATAATTTATTTTTTCCGCGGCCCTTACTCAATGGAAACAGTTTATTTGTCAGTTAACCGTCTTTTTTACACATTAAAATACTTGCGCCACTTTTTTAAATGTTTATTTTCTGGAGTTGCATCAACCGTCTCTTGTATAGCGGTGATCAAATCCCCCCCCTTATATTGAAATCGATCCTGTGATTCAGCTGGATCATAGTAGGTTTCTTTTAGCACCAAATCTGACATATATGCCTTATCAAGACCCGACTGTTCGCCAAGGAGATCCTCTAATAGGCCACCAGTAGCAGACAAATAGTGAAACATTTTTCCAGGCAATAAACTAACAGCTTTATCTCGACGCCCACAGGCATTACAAATATGTTCTATTAGCGTTTTCCAGCTCATATTGACATCACCGATAGGCATGGTGCTGGACTCGGCTGGGTACAGAAGAGCACCCATCGCTGCTTTCGCTACACTTCTCACTGACATTACGTTGGCACCACCGCGAGTCACAATCAAAGGATACGCGCCTCTAACGTAGGTCACCAAGCTAACCCACACGGGTATTTGTTCGTGTGAGGCGCCGAAAACCCAAGGCACTTCCAGTACACTCAGAACATAATCATTGCCAGCCAATTCCCGGCAAATTCGATTTTGTTCAGCACGAGACCTGATGTAGGGATGATATTTACTGAGTTCCATTTCGGGGAACGTCCTATCCATATAAGACAGTATTGAACTCAATAAGACTGCATGCGTAATATTGCTGGAACGCACTGCTTTGAATAGACGTTCACAAGGCTCCACATTTCCTTTTCGATAAAATTCAAATGATTCGCCAATAGGTTTAGAACGCTCGTCCACTCCAGCCGCATAAATTAAACCATCAAATGGCCGCAGTAATCCGACATAGTTTTCTATACTTAGACGATTGACATCTCCTTCAATAAGATGCGCCGCCTCTGGCATAAACGCTGCCGATTTGATGCGATTTCTACAAAGCACACTAACTTCGTGACCGCTTTTTATTAACTCACCAACAATGTGATAACCGATATATCCCGTACCGCCAACCACTAACACGCGCATTGAAATTTCCTCAATTCCATTCAATGCTCTACATGATGCAGCAATCGCTGCATTCGCACAATAGCACTACATTACTGATTAGTTAGACCGGCAATTGAATATGAAATGTGGTGCCAACATTCAGGTCAGATGTCACGGCTATCTGCCCTCTATGATGTTCTGTGATAATAAAATAGGAAAACGATAGGCGTTTACCCGCATCAGCAGCACCATCAGAGGAGTTGTTAAAAAAAGGTTCAAAAATATACCGTTGCTCTTCGCCAGTAAGCCCCACACCGTTATGTTGAACTTTGATCCAAAGCGCATCATAACACTCCGTCAGATCTAGCCTAATGTCCGGCTGAAAATCTGCGCTTTCTACCTGTCCGAGTGAATGACAGGCGTGACGAAAAAGACTTAAAAACACCTGTTGTAGTTCAGAAGCATAACAGGGAATAAGGGGCAGATTTTCCGCATAATGCCTGTCAATTTTAATGTCACGAAATTTCAGCCCCGAGGGCTCGGATAATACATCCTCCGCCAGTGCAAGCGTATGCTCAACAATATCCACCACATTAGACTGGCGTTTTTTATCGCCGTGAGTGCGTGAGAAGTCCAGCAAGTTGGTAATGACATTTGACGCTTGTCGACCTCTATCGGCCGCATCGCTAAGCAAACCACTTATTTCGCGATGATTCTGCGCACCTTGAGAAAGCGCTTGCTGCACAGACTGAAGGTCCTGAAGGATTGCCTGCAGTGGTGTGTCAATATCGTGAGCCATAGTTGATGCCAGCTCACCCATGGACGACATTTTATCCCTTTGGATTAACATGTTTTCGGTTAGTATACGCTGCGTGACATCGTCAATAAGGATAACCAGCCCCGTCTCCAGCTGCTCACATAGCGGATAGATCGTGATATCAAAATAGTACTGCCCACGCTGACAGTGTTTGATCGTGTTTGGCTTATTGCTCTCCAGTACATCTGTAATCTGATTGGGTGATACCGTGATGGTAGGATAAGCTTCCCAGAGATTTTCCCCTACCGCCTGCTCACTTTTTACCCCTGTGATACCTTCAGCAGACCTGTTCCACTGTGTCACATTCATGTCTTTATCCAGACCGATCAACATCAGCGGCATGGATTCAAGAATATCTTTGATATAAGCTTCCGATAACCGTAACAAACCCGTCGTTTCTTTGTGTTGAGCAATTTCCCCTTCTAACAACAAATTGGTTTCTTTCAATAATCGATTGGATTCATCCAGCGTCGCTGTTCGCTCCAGAACCCGCAGTTCCAGCACATCTCGAATCTCTTCCAATGCTAGATTAGCTTTACGCGTTCTGCGATGACTGAAAAACAATGTCACCACCGCCACCGAGAGGAGTATTATCAACACGCCGCTGGAAAAATTGGCTACATACTGCCATTTGGTTTCACCCTGTTCATCTTTAAAGTACTGAATCAGGCCAGCGTTAGCCACTTGGGCATAGAGTGCAATCAGGAGAAGTAGGAGTTTGTTCTTCATTGTCATCCGTATCACTTCATTAGCGGGCATTCGCCCTTCTACTAAGCTGCATGATACCAATCACGATCAAGCATTCAAGCTGCATAACGGATTAAAAGGAATGGCTGATATTCATTCAAAACAAACTGACAGCCATCGAGAGACAACTGCCAGCGCATGGAAGAGTAATCAGTGGTGCTTATGGATACGCTCGTGATCGGTATTTTTTAGTCCCTTGGGCAATACCGGAGCCTGTTCAGGTTTAAGTTGTGCAAAACCACTATTAAGATCACCTTGTTGAACATCATGTGGATTGTGGCACTCAGTACAGACATACCAACGCTTCTTACCGTTGCTGGCCCACCCACCAATGCGTTTACCATGAATTCCCTCTCTCCAGTCTCGATAAATCGGCCCATGGCATTTGCCACAAAGCTTCTGCGGCTCATTAAAGCTAATCTCATTACCGAAATTATCCACCAGTTTTTTCCGCTTGGTCATATGATGACAATCCAGGCACCAAATACCGCCTCGACCATGCTGCAAATCCAGCGAATCGGGAATGATATCAGTGTGCATAGTGAGTTTGCGTGGGTTCTTATCTTTTGGAAAAGGCGGGAAAACGCCGTTATGGCAACCCACTCCACAGATCGCAAATAACTTCAGTTGGTTTTCTCTGGGCTTCACCACCGCCTCTCCCTTGCTGTAATCAGCTTCTATGGGCATTTCGCCCATGGGTATGGTGCCATCAAATGGGTCGCCCCACCACAGCACACCACCGGTATCCGGTGAGCATTTAACATTGGGCCAACCCTTCTCTATCTCTTTGGGGATAGCCAATGAGGCGCCTTCACGACTTTCAAAACACTTCTTTTCTTCTTCAGAAAAAGCAGCGGGCGTTTGCACGAATAACAAGGTCGCCAATATCACGCTGAGGGGATACATTTTCATAATTGTGTTCTCTCTAATAATCATATTATTAACCATTTTTCCCTTGCCATTATCGGTTAGCACTAGCGGGTGCGTATCTGACATCCCCTAGCAGAATACCGATGGCGCCTTTCAGCAAAATGGTGAGAACAATAAAACCGATGGCCCAGTTACCAGCACAGTTGAACAACTCCAGTGTAGTCGGCTCATATAGAGAAAATTCGCCAATGGGAGTTGGAATCGAACCTGGAATCATCAAAGCCATGCCTTTTTCTATCCAGACACCACCAAATATCATCAAACAAATATAGGGTAGAACGGTATAGTTTTTTCTGATGCGTGGAACCAATAATAAAATGAACCCCAGCACCATGCCAACAACCGACGTCCAGAACCAGGGCACCAGGTCATGCAATCCGTGTTTGCCAAACATCAGATACTTCAAGGCAAAAGAATGTTCCGTGCTAGCATACAGCTCGGTAACAACTTCCGACATCGTCAGAAACAAGGCGATACCCAGGCAGAAAATAATAATCGTTGACAGCAAGTCTATGACGCTGTCTTCAATCCACAGTTTAGTGTTCTGACGAATAATCAGAAAACAAACAATGATCAATGCCGGGCCGGCAGCAAAAGCAGTTGTGATGAAGCGGATCGGCATCATGCTGTGGTGCCACATGGGTCTGGCAGGCATGGTATTGATAAAGAACGCAGTGACCGTATGGATACTAATCGCCCAGACAATAGCGATGAAGATAATAGGTAAATAAAACTTATTGTTTAACGGCTCATCAACATATTTCTTGTACAGAAAATAAAAACCACCCACCAGATTTAGAATCAAATAAACCGATAACACCAGGACATCCCAGGTCAACATAGAGCTCGGAAAATTAAGAACACCCAGATACGGTATCATATGCCAAGCGCGATCGGGTCTGCCCAGATGCATAAAAACAAACAGCAAACACATTATAACCGCTGCGACTGCCAGCATTTCACCCAACACAGTCACTTTGTGCATAGGCTCATGATGGTAAACATAGGCGGGAAACACGACTGTGACCGCCCCGGCTGCAACCCCCACCAGAAATACAAAATTAGCCAGGTACAAGCCCCAACTCACTTGATCGGTCAGCCCCGTGACAATCAGTCCATGGGTAGCTTGCGTGTAACTACCGTAGATCCACGGCCCTACAAACAGCACCAGGAAACCCATCCAGGCATAGAACTTTGGGCCACCTTTAGCGACATAAACAACATAGTCGATAATAAATTTAATAAACTTGTTCATGTTTCGGCGCCTCAATCGACAAAGTAGAAAAATTTGGGATAGGTGTTTGCTTCAGCTTTTAATCTGAACACCCGTTTTCGATCAAGAATCCGTCTAACTTCACTCTCAGGGTCGAGCAAATTTCCAAATTTTCTCGCGCCAACAGGACAAACCTCCACACAAGCCGGATAGCGTCCGTGACGGGTTCTCTGAAGACAAAACGTACATTTCTCTACTACACCCTTCATACGGGGACGATTTCCCAGGTAATGCGTTTTAGGATTCATTTCTTCCTTGGGCAAATGAGGTTCCCCCCAGTTAAATCGCCGCGCCCAGTAGGGACAGGCACCGATGCACATACGACATCCGATACACCAGTTGTAATCGATAACCACCGGCCCATCTGGCTCCCGATAGGTTGTGCGGATTGGACAGACTTTGACGCAGGGCGGCTTTTCACACTGCATGCAGGCAATTGGCATATAGTGTGAGTCACTCTCCGGCACTTTTTCCGGATCGTAATAGTGCTCTCCTTCGAGTACGACGCCGGCCGCGCTGTAGGCATTACCTCCAACCTGAACACCGTAATCTAAAGGATACCCGTCATCCATCTTATCCTTACTAAATTCGCCTTTTTCCATTTTTAATACGCGAATCCATTCCATTTCCTGCTCTTTGCTGCGTGACTGATTATTTTCCTTAACACAGGCTTTGACACAGCGACGACAGCCAATACACTTTTGAATATTCAGTGCATAACCGAATAACACACCTTCCTGGGCATCAGTGCCATCCACAGTCACTTTCTTGCCATATTCTTCAGAATAACGTTTTTCCAGCCTGGCAATCGCCTCGGCTTTTTCTTTTTTGGTCATCAGCCGGTAGTTGCCTTGAAACCACTCAGCCCAGGTGGATTTGGCCTGCGCTTGATCAGAATGGGTCATCAAGGCGGCGGCACCCATCATCGAAGCGGCGCTGACCCCGCCCACATTTCTGATAAATTGACGACGCGAGCTGGATACAGCCCCGCCCCGTTCAGCATCTATCCCTAACGCTTGTAATCCAAGCCCTTCGCAGCCCTCAAGCTGTTCATCCGAAAGGTTCTTTGTCGGTATAAGTTTTTTTGACACAATAGATCTCCACTCATGGCATCTGGAAGAAAAATACACTGTCGGTCAATGGTGCCAGCATACTTTTGTAAAGCCACACTTTTTAATTGGTACTCACGAGTTCAGGACTGAGTCAGATAAAATGCCGGAATCCTAACAGCGGGGATGCTGTTAACAAGCCTACCGGGTCACATCAGGTTCTGCCGATAAATACCATTACCTTTTATGGCACAACTAACCTCGAAAACGAACGCTTCCTGACTAACGCGCTCTCTCTACACTTGATGGTGCGCCCGGGTACAACAATAAATCAATAATCGATCCAGAAAGCGATTTTTAAACATCTTTTGTTCTATGTCAATTGGTATATTCTATAAGCAACAACATCAGTAAAAAATCAAATCATTATGCAGATAAGCATATTTTTTGCCAGGTTATAAGCCTGTCTTTTCCACACATCTCGCTATAGCAGTGGTGTAAAATAGGTTTCAGGCGAAGTGTTTATAATGTTTGCGAGCACCTGTTGCAAACAAACAGAATTGCCTTATAAGAAAAATGGCTATTTTTGTTGCGCACTACCTTCGGTTACATTCCACTTGTCCGGCGATTTAAAGGGTAAATAACAGATGAACAAAAAGACAGCTATTTATTTTGGGCCACCTTTGTCAATCCTCACTAAAAATGAAAAAAACACTATGGAAATCAGTGGCCGATTGAACAGAACCGCTGAGCGTTACTTGGAAATCAGGAAGGAACACGGCATAGAGCTCTCCGAGGCCGAATGTGAATGCCTGGTTCGCATCTGCGACTTCGGTTATATGGCACCCAATGAAATCCGTGAATTACCACTGGATGTTCGATCCACTGATTTTGATATCGATGGTCTGGATAAAGAAGCGCTGGCGATCAAACTGGAATCTGCCAGTTTTGCAGATCTGGTCGTTATTGTGGATGAACTAGGGTTCTAGCCCGCATTTCTCACAAGACGGCAGTATGAGATGTGTTTTGTGCTCATGGTTAAGTGCATTATGCCTATTTCGCTTGAAACTTGTTCTGACACTCTGTAAAGAATTTTACTCGGTCACAGGTATACCCAATACCTGATTCCCTCCTAAAATCCTTTACAGAGCGTCAGCCCTCACTTTCAAGGCGAAATCCTTGTGAGAAATGCGGGCTAGCCTGCACAGCAATTTCCAATATTTACTTCTGATATGTCAATTACCCACACTGGGCAAGGAAGCCACAGATGGAGGAAACTCCAACAGCAAATCACTAATCAACTGACGCAGCTTATCCTTAACCTGCTGCTGTGAATGGTTTTTTTTAAATACACTGTTGACATAGCCCCGCCAAACCAATCGCTTATTATGGCTATCAACCATATCGATAACCATCAATGCCCTAGGACGGTCTTTGACATATCCGCTGTCTTCGTAAATTGTGTCGCCCCTGCCCTTATCGCGAAGATCCACAATCGCTTTTCGACGCTGTTTTTTATTCAGTTTTGGCATTTCACTCCTAACTGTTTCTCCATCACTACAACGCCAACAGGGATCATAACCATAATAAGCGCGACTCAACCTGCGATTGTTTTCAATATCCGTACCCGTGTAATAACTTACCCAGATATCGGCCTTTGTCATATCCGTTAGTTGCCATTGTTTGGCGCTCAGCTCATCTTCCAGTACAATCTCAAAACGTTGCATTACCATATCGCTGGTGATTCGATCTGCAATCATGCCGCCACGACGAGGCATAAACGCATAAGAGTCTACTCTGGAAAAGTCAAAGCGCGAATCGTGATCGTGCCAATATTTCGTTATTGTGGAACAACCAGAAAGAAGTTGTCCCACTACGACCAGCAGGCCAATACGTACGAACACTATGTGCTTTTGACTCAACATACCGATTATCCCAATCGAGTGACCGTCATTCGCCTTGTAATAATTCCGGCGCCATTGACTGTACCATATTTTTTATGCCCTCTCGCCAATCAACTTGTGTCTCACCCAGAGCTTCATGCATAATTGCCGTGTCAATACAGAGGCTGCCAAATGCAGATGAATTTGCTTTGAAATGCGGCGTCAAGCCCGTCAATTCACCCAGATATTCACACCACTGTTCAATCGACACTTGCTGCGACCCACCAAAGTTCAATGTAGTCACTTCTTCACAAGCTGCCGCCAACAAGCGGGGTATCTTTTCAATATAGTCCCTGGCGTGTATTGGATTATAATAATTGGGTTGTTCCGGGTGCACATCGATAGCAATTCCTTCTTTCATCATCATCAAATGCCAAAAGGGCCATCCGCCATTATCACCATAGGGCACATTCAAACGCGCAATGGTGCTGGGTATCTTAAACTGATGCGCGACAAAACGTACAACCGTTTCAGCGGCTATCTTACTGATGCTATAAGTGGGAAACATCATACGATGATTGTCACCCAGAGGTGACTTTTCGGTACGAGGGCTATGCCCCTCATATTGATAAACCGCTGTAGACGAACAGTGTAAAAACGCCTTTGCTTGCCTGCACTGCATCATCAATCGCCCAACGCCTTCCGCATTAGCCTTCAGGTCATAATCAAAATCCCCCGTTTTTGCTACGGCAAAATTAATAACATAGTCAATATCTTCTGGAATAACCCTCAAATCGTCACTCGCCAAATCCGCCTGCAAAGTATGTGCTCCCAGGCCTTCAATGGCTTTACGTTGCTCTGCTTTTCTAAACCGAGCTATGGCATAGACGTCAGCAATTTCAGCGTAAGCTTCAATAACAGGCATTGCCACCTGGCCCGTCGGACCGGTTATCAATATTTTTCTCCCATCCAGACTCACTGGTGCATACACCATGACCCACCTCCAAGTTAATATATACGCTAATTATTTCCAGTGTAATCCAGGCGAGCAGGACAAGCCGCCACCCGAGTGGGTGATTACTGATAATTAAGCAACATCACCCACACTGAACAACACAACTGCCTCAACTGCACGTTTAACCGGGATCATCACTAATATGAGCACGACCGGCGCAGGTTTACTTGCAAGCAAACAGCTCGGTGAGGTTGGCGATACCATAAACGTAGAAACAACCGTGCAGCTGGCTCATATCCAGCGGTTTGTTAGTCTGACCAGTGTCATCCGCAGCAAACAGATCAATATGGCGGATACAACAACATTCAACTACGGGATCGAATTCAAAGAATTGACAGACGAAGACTATATTCTGACCAACAGCTATATTTACATGCAGCTCGTTGATGACCAACCCCTGCCAGATAACACCTACTAACTGACACCTACGAGTTAGAAACCAATAGGTTTTGTTTGAACACTGGTTTGATAAACGCACTAAAAAGCGCTCGCTGCTGCTCTTCAGTTTTTGTCATAGGACTGGGATTGATTAAAAAGGATAATAAAATTCGAGCCGCCCATTCGATAATCAATTTTGGATCCATGCTATCGGGTATCTGCCCTTTTTCCATAGCGCGTTGATATAGAGGCTCAATAATTTCCCCACCAATTTCATAAAGCTCTTTCGATGAAAAACACAAACGGCTGGTCATAGCAGCGCCTTCCACGCCAAAACCAAACCGATACAATGGCATCTTGGGTGCCATCTGCAAACAAAAAACCATACCCTCAACCAGGTATTCATCGATGTCACCAACATCTTTCAGCGCACTCTGCATCGCCTGCAGCACCTGATGTGCCTCACGCAGTACAACACCCGTCAGAATTTCATCCCGATTTTTAAAATATCGATAGACCGTTGTTCGCGACACTTTGGCTTCTTTTGCAACGTGTTCGACCGTTGTTTTGATAATTCCTTCTTTTTTGTAACAACATAGCGCCGCATCCAATATCGATTCATGCGCAGCCCCCGAATCCGCCCGCGTACCTTTTCCCCAGCGTGTTGCCTTTGGATCTTTTTCTGTCATTAAAATAATACTCCTACTAATCACCTCGCTTTCACAACCACTCCTTTTCGATATGTCGTGAAATGAATTGATGTACAGCTATAACTTTAATTTCACGTAGGCCTGTTCAGCCTCTTCATCCACACGATCAAGACAGGTCATTAACTGCGGAGATTTGACACCCTGAGCAACCAGATACTCCCGAACAGCCCCAGCACGTTGCTTCGCTAAAACAAGCCGCTGTTCATTCTCCAACGCATCAGCAACCGTTGCCACACTGCATACTCGAATATTTAATTTCTTTTTCTTTTTGAGCTTTACTGCCACATTATTTAAAAACGCAAGATGTTCCTCGCGCAGCGCCGCATCAGTTGGCAAAAACTCCAGTGCAGAGAGTTCGTTCATTTTCTTATACAACTGTCCACCCGCCACTGTGGCGGCACTAATGAGCAGATTGCTGGGGAACAGTGTGTTTTTTACATAATAATAACTGGCTTCTTTTAAAGCGCGCAAAGTCAATATTCGGAAAATGCTATTCCAACTGAAAGAAGGATTGTCCAAATCACCCTTGATCGGGACGTCCAGTTCAATGTTGCCATCTCCGTCCTCCAGCAAGTACAACGCGGTTGGCAAGGGCATAGTCAATTGCTGGTTCATTTGTTCGATCAAGTCATCATCTGCCGGTTTCATATTGAGCTGACGCATATCAATAGTCGTTTTTCCAGCAAGTTGTCGTTGCTGCAAATCCAGTTTGACATCCAAATCAAGCTGCCCACTCTCCAGAGCATAACCTGTACCGCGCCGTGAATAACCACTGAAAGACGGTAATTCAAAATTGTCAATATCCAGTTTAAGTACAGAGGTTTCCTGAATCGTTGCTAATAAAAAAGTGATCTCACTACTAAACGTTCCATGCTCACCCACTTTTCCTGACATACTGAGTTTGCTTGGTGCTCCGCTCTCACCATTGTGCAAATTATCAAGTTTCAACTGTTTTAAGGTAATGCGCTGCTCTGCCGCTGGGCTAACACTGGCATCGCGAAATGAAATCGACATATCATCGTCCAAAGTAAACGACTGCAGTAGATAATACATTGATGGACTTTGTTCTTTCTCAGCGTGTACTGGTCGCAATGCAGCTTGATCCGCATCTGATTTTGTAGACTCAGTTTTTGTAGGCTCAGTTTTTATAGGCTCAGTTTTTATAGGCTTAGCAGGAAGTAATGTGAGTTGCCCGTCAGCGTCAATCTGCAACTGCATTTCACCACCCGCTAATTGAATGGCTTTTATCTCTAAATTCTTCCGCTCACGTAACTGCACCCCTTTTACACGTGTTTCATTTAGCTGAACAAATACCGGTTCGCTTGCGCTTAAACCCGGCCGCACTGCTTCAGCAAATTGAAATTGTTGCAAAGTCAACGCGTCCACAATAATCTCATCCATTTGCCGATCCGCTCGAATATCGGTGATATCGAGATTCTTCCAGGCAATAAGCCGTTCAATTTCATCGACAAACACATTCAAGCCACGAATGGATATTAATCCTGCCGAAACGCGCTCATTTTCATAATGAAGCGAATGCGCCTCGACACTGTCTAGTTGAAGCTGCTCTCCGCTAACCGCCGGCTTAATACCCGCTCGCCTCTGTGTTGCCACCAAACGCAGATCAAGCACAGCAACCAAATCCAGCTTTACCGACAACTCATCTATATCCGTTTGAATATTATCTACCTTTAACTGATCAAAACTTGCCAACTGGCCCCGTTCCTCTATCAGTGCTTCAACAGCATCCAGAATGACCGACCGTAATGTCACGACACCCTCATCACCGCGATAGGCTATTCCAGTCAACTTCAACGCCCTTGCCTTTACAAGCTCCTGTTCACCTGTATCACCTAATACCAGCTGATGCTGCTGTCCACTTCTTGCTGATTTAGTTTCCGATGCAATCAAACGCAGATCGAGCACATCAAGCACGTCCGCCTTCACAGATAACTCATTAATTTCGCTTTGAATATTGTCTATCTTTAGCTGAGTAATGCTTGCCAACTGCGCTCGATCCACCAGCAGCGCTTTCATAGCATCCAGAGTTGTCGTACCTATTGTCACAACACCTTTATCACTGTGATAAGCAATTGTGACCAACTTCAGTTCATTCGCTGAAAAAATTCGCTGTTCACCCCTTTCTCCCCGCTGCCCTTCTCCCAATTGATAGACCTCTGGGTCGGCCAACAGCAACTCTCCCAACAACAATACACCGTCCTCATAGGCTATACCCGCCAATACGAGACGATTCAGCTTAAGCTGATATTGTTCAGCATATCGCAATGAGACTTGATGAAAGGTAATGCTTCTTTGTAACAACGCAATATCGATTTCTGCCACATGCATCCGTAGTTCATAGGTCGGTGCATAATGTTCCAACAGTTTGTTCAGTATTGAAACGCGTGCGGTATAAATCGTTGTCCCTGTGAGCAGCAGCAGAAGCAAAGAACTCCACAACAGCCTGTAAAAAACAGATCTACGTGAATCCGATGCTCTATTCGATGTATCTGTCACAACTTCTCCATACTCCTGATACTCTCCGCCGTCGTTTAAACACGCCGCATCCAGTATTAAGCAATACCACTAACTAATACCCCTAACTAAGGGCCAGAAAAAACGCCCAATTTCAGCATCCTCTGGAAGAATAATGAAATAACGCGCAAATTTCATTTTCGGTCTATATTTCTTTATGAAAGGTTATTTCCTTGTTCCCACTGAATGAAATTAAGGGCGAGCAATATAGCATGGCAACAGGCATACTTCTCAAAGTTAAACACCTTATCTGGCCGTTTTCCTCAGGCAATAATTCAGAGAATTCTGTGCAACAACGTCATTATGCCGGATCTTCTGAGCCCAGCACTTCCAGCACGCAGCCTAGTCCTGCAAAAAAAAAGGCCGTAACGACAGATTCTGAGCTCAATACGACGACGGCAGATGTAGCAAAAAGAAACGAGGTTGGCACCAAGCTAAGACAGGAATTCTATCAAGCAGTATTTCTCAGTGACACTATTGGCACAAAAAAATTATCCGTCCCCGAAACACTGGTTTTGCAGGTTGTGGAAGATAATCTAAAATCACCTGATTACCGTATCAAAGCTGTGCCCAGACTGCCTTCTGTTGTTCCCCAACTACTTAAGAGCCTTCGCGACCCCAACTCTTCGGCCAACCAATATGTGGATATCATCAAACAGGATCCGGTCATTGCCAGCACGGTATTGAAAATGGCTAACAGCGCCTATTTCAATCCCAGCAATCAGTACATCGACAGTTTTCAACGTGCAGTCGTTACGCTTGGCATTCAAGGCCTGCGCTCACTACTGTCAACAGCTGTTATGCAACCTATTATTCACTGCAAATCTACTTACTTTATGCAGTTCGGTAAAAAACTGTGGAATCACTCTCTATGTTGTGCAGTAGCCTGTCAGATTCTGGCCAACCAGCGCGGACAGGATCCTTTCAAGGCTTATTTATTAGGACTAAGCCATGATATCGGGAAAATCACCCTGTTTACGCAATTAGTCAAACAATTCAAACTCAATGAAGAGGAAAAAACACCACCGGTCCACGCCTTCATCAAACTGATGGATAAGATAGACCTGGAACTCAGTTATTGTGTGGCAAAAGACTGGGGATTCCCCGAAGATATCCTCAAGGGCATGAAAGACCAGATTCAAAATGACAGGTTCGATACGATGTCTAGTCTTGGAATGACCCTCTATCAAGCCAACCAAGCTTGTGAGGCCTACCTGTTAAACCGGGCTGAAAAACTCTCAGATCAGGAAGCTGCTCAGTTACTTGAATCGCTTAAACTACCGGCTGACTTATATGAACAACTCGATACACTTTTTATCGCTGCGGGCCATTGATTTGGGTGGATATTAATCGCTCAACATCCACCCAATCCTTTCAGCATAGCTCGTCAATATTGCTAAGCTATTTCTCCAATGTGCGAATATACGTCATCACATCCTTGATGGCCTTTTCATCAGGCAGGACGGCGACAATAGCGCTCATTTGCTTGCCCAAAGTATCCTTTTCCGCACTACCACGCAGGCCATTTTTAAAAGCAAGAAATTGCCTTTCAAGGTACCAATCATTGATTCCAGCCAAGGCAGGCCCATTCAGCTCTTGATTACCTTCGGCGTTCTGTCCATGACAACTGGCACAAGTCGCGTCATACAGCGTCTTTCCATTAGCTGCATCACCAGTTAAGGTTTTTGCTGTTTGTACTCCCGGCAATGTTTTGATAAAGGCCACAACATCAGCAACCGCCTGATCAGTGCCCAGGGTCAATGCCATTGGTCGCATTTGTGCACCGAAAGTGTCTTTAGGGTCAGAACCACGCACGCCGGTTTTATAATTTGCAATTTGCCGCTCTAAATACAAGGCACCTTGTTTCGCCAAAGCTGGCGCATTAAGCTCTTGATTTCCCTCAGCATTTTGTCCATGGCAGCCCGCACATAGGGCATACAGGCCTTTGCCTGCATCGGCGTTACCTGCAGCCAACACTGGCGCTGATAACAAGACCAGGGCAATTGCAATTAGTTGTTTTTTCATATTGTTCTCTCCTTCCGGTACATAATAACTATTTCATTGATGACCAGCCCATTGCTGGCACATTCGCTTTCGGCGCCCATGCTAAAAAAAATACGCTTCCGTGTAAATTGATTATTTCGGAAAGTACCTTGCTGGTTAGAGCAAGGAACTGATTATTATGGTGGAATATCCATCAGCCAGACCATAATGACCGGTCTTACTGATGTAAAGGACCTCAGAATTATTTGCCACCAACCAAAAGAACATCATTCATATTCTCTCAATATGCAGCTCATATTCAATATCATTTAAATACTGGGATTCTGCTTCCAGATCCTGTTCTGTGAGTGGATGAACAGCCAACCAATCCGCAGGCAACGATAAGCAACAGCAGTTACCTTGAAATCGCAGTCTTATTTCGGGCGGAATGGCATGGTCATCACGGCGTCTATTAAACAAACAGGCCAATCGCAGCACTACCACCAAGTGCCAATCTGGTTCAAAACCATAGGCCTTTTCCATTTTCCGCAATTTTCGTCGGTGATTTAATATTAAAAAACCTAGTTGCTTTTGTTCCTGCCTTGAAAACCCGGGAACATCACAGTTTGTGATCAGATATGCACCGTGTTTATGATAACCACTATGGGAAATAGTCAAACCAATTTCATGCAAGTCAATAGCCCAGGTAAGCAGCCTGGCAGCATGCTCAATATCAGCCTGGATATCAGCCTTCACTTGAACAAGCATATATAGAGCCAATCGGCGAATTCTAGCGGATTGCTCTTGATCAACCCGGTACTGCGATATTATTTGTTGGATAGTTTCCTGGCGCTTATCGTGATGACAGTGTCGACCTGCCAAATCGTGGATAATGCCCTCGCGAAGAGAATAATTAGACACATGCATTGCATCAACGCCTAACTCCTGGAAAACAGCAACTAGAATCGCCAAGCCACCAACAAAACTCACTCGACGATCGTCCTCTAAGCCAGGAAGCATAATACTGTTGATATCCCCGGCATTGATGACTTTACCCACCAACCCTTCAAGCCCCTCTGGTGTAATTAAATGCTCATGCCGATCATTTTGTTGATCTAAAATACGCTCTATGGCGCGAATCGTACCTGATGCCCCAACCGCTTGCTGCCAAGTGCTTTGATCAAACAGGAAGGCCACCGCTTGTATCTCTGCTCGCGCAGCCCATACTGCCCGTTGAAAGTTTGATTCTGACAGGCCATTTTGAAAATACCTCTGCGTATATGTAACGCAGCCCATGTGAAGACTCTCAAGCTTGTCAGGTCTTTCCTTGCCCAAAACCAGTTCAGTTGACCCACCGCCAATATCAATAACCAAGCGAGTATAATGTTCAGGGCTGAAATCCTGTGCAACACCCAGATAGATCAATCTAGCTTCTTCAGCACCGCTAATAACATCAACCGGCACGCCCAACGTCGCTTCTGTCTGGGCTAAAAACTGATCTGCGTTCTTTGCAGCTCTGAAGGTATTTGTTCCCACCACTCTGACACATGCAGGATCTATAGACTTAATGCGCTCAGCAAAACGCTGCAAAGACGCCAAAGCAATACCTATCGATTGATTACTTAGACTGCCGTCATTTTGCAAGCCTTGAGCCAGGCGAATACACTCTTTATAACGATCCACGATGACAATCCGGCCTGACTCAAATTGCGCCAACAACAAATGAAAGCTGTTCGAACCAAGATCAATGGCGGCATACACCGTATTGTCTGGATGCGGACTCACAACAAAAGACTCAATTGCTTAAAAAAACGGGGAAAATCAGACACCGACACCTCCTGATAACACACTATAATGAAGCAAAATTGTTATTTAGCTGCCATACTGCTTTCATATCGTTGACGCAAAGGAATGCAGCGATCAGGCTCAAAATACATTAGTAGTAAATACAATAGTCACCCAGCATTAATAAAACAAGTGGAAGGGATTTCAAGCAACTCAGTTATAAAAGGAACCATGCACGAAGAAACTAACAACTTAACACCAGCAGAACTATATTTCCCGAAGGAGATCAGTTGGCTTTCCTTTAATGAGCGGGTATTGCAGGAAGCTGCGGACAAGAGCGTTCCAATAATAGAGCGTCTGCGTTACCTGGGAATTTTTTCAAATAATCTGGATGAATATTTTCGCGTTCGCGTTGCCGATGTCAGACGCCTTGCCACTTTCACTGGTGGCAGCAAGAAAGAGCATTACAAACAACTTATGGACGACATACAACACAATGTGGTTCGTCTACAACATCGTTTCGATGCCATTTATCTGGAAGTTCTCAGCGCATTACGCCAATGCAATATCTACGTAATTAACGAATTTCAACTCAACATCCAACAACAAGCCTTTGTCGAAGATTTTTTTCAGCACACTGTTCTACCAGAGTTGGATCCCATCATACTAAGCGAGAATCGTCGTATCCCCATTTTTGCAGACGCCTCTATCCACCTTGCTGTAAAAATTACATCAAGCGATTCAGTTCGCTATTCCTTGCTGGAGGTTCCCACTGACCGAATAGATCGCTTTATCCAAATTCCGCAGAAGCAAGGTAAAAAAGGAAGAGTTTATATCGTCCTGGAAAACATTATTCGCCACTGTTTGCCCAAAGTTTTTCGTGGCATTTTCCCTGTTGAAAAAGCTGAAGCCTATACTATTAAGTTGACCCGCGATGCAGAATTGGAACTCGACGAAGATATCAGCCAAAGTTTAATCAACAAAATCTTCAGCAGTTTGAAAAAACGTCGAAAAGCCGACCCTGTACGCTTTGTTTATGATAGCGATATGCCCAAGGATCTTTTGGAATTTATCACCAAAGAGATGGGACTCGGTAAATATGACAGTTTAACACCGGGTGGCCGTTATCATAACTCCAAAGATTTTATGTCATTTCCCAATGTTGGGCCAAAGCACCTGGAATTCAACAAACTGCCAAACATTCCGATCAAGGCCATTGAGCAATCAGTCAATATCTTTGACTGCCTGCGCGAGCAGGACATATTACTTTACTACCCATATCATTCGTTTAACTGTATCACGGACACCTTGCAGACTGCAGCCATTGATCCAGCAGTAAAAAGTATCCAGATCTGCCTTTATCGGGTGGCTAAACACTCCCGGGTCGTCGACGCCTTGTTAAGTGCGGTAACCAATAACAAAGATGTTACTGCTGTCGTTGAACTTCAGGCCCGTTTTGACGAGGAAGCGAATATCAGTTGGGCACAGCGCTTAACAGAAGGTGGTGTGAACGTCATTTTCGGCATTCCCGGTTTGAAGGTGCATAGCAAACTGTTTTTAATCACCCGCAAGGAGACAAATGGCCAACGTTACTATTCTCATATCGGCACCGGCAATTTTAATGAAAAAACCGCCCAAATTTATACAGACTTCAGTCTGCTCACCTACAATCAGGAAATTGGCCATGATGTTGCCAGCGTGTTTGATTTCATTCGCTACACATACCGACGCCACCATTACAAACACCTTCTTGTCTCTCCACACTCCTCTAGAAGCGGATTAGTCAATCTCATAGATAATGAGATCCAAAATGCTGAAAAGGGTCTGCAAGCAGGCATAATGATCAAGTGCAACAACCTGGTCGATAACGCTATCATCAATAAATTGTATGAAGCCAGTCAGGTGGGCGTAGATATCAAACTAATCATACGCGGTATGTGCTCGCTAGTGCCTGGCATTAAGAACATCAGCGAAAACATCTCAATTATCAGTATTGTTGACCGTTTTCTGGAACATCCCCGCGTTTTTATCTTTCACAACAACGGTGCGCCTCGTTATTACATCTCCTCTGCTGATCTAATGACACGCAACCTGGATTACCGGGTTGAGGTGTGTTGCCCAATCTACGATCACAACCTACAACAATGCATTCAAAATATCCTAGACATCCAGTGGCACGATAATGTCAAAGCACGTATTGTTGATAAAACACAATCTAATGAACTGGTATCCAAGAAAACAAACACCAAGATTCGCTCTCAAGTGGCTATTGAGAAGTACTTACGTAAAAACAAGATGCCTCGATTCAAAAAGAAAAACGCCAAACAGGCAAAGAGCCGGAACAACTCAAGTACAAAGACACTAATAAAGGCCATGGGAGATAAGCTGGAAACGTTCAAAACAACTTTGGATAAAGAAAGCGGCTCAACTGACCACGATGCCGAGTGATCTGCTGCCATGAATCTGCCGGCAACTCAATCGCAGCGTATCCGCAAGTAGGCAAGTTATCGACATGTTCATCACATAATCGATTAATCAGATCCGTAAGCCCGGGATTGTGTGAAACAATGACTACACTCTCAAGCGAATCATCCAGTTTCCCGCACCAGTCAAGTAGCAGGTTGACATGAAAACAGTACAAATCGTCACTCACATGCCACTGTATATCATTCTCGGGCATGTTTTTTATCAGTCTCTTAATTGTACTACGTGTTCTTTTTGATGGACTGCAGAACACATTTTCAAAACGACACCCCGCCTCCCAAATAGGCAAAGCCATAATACGACAAGCCTGTTTGCCCCTGTTATTCAAAGGCCTTTCCAAATCGGATAATTCCAGATTTTTCCAACTTGATTTGGCATGGCGAATAAGATGCAGTGTTTTCATATCCAATTCAAATGGTTAGTGATAACTTAATGATGACATAGTGATTATAGCTTGCTCTCCCGAATATTGCCGGTGCAATAGTAATTGATGCTTTTTTTAGGGTATAAGGGCCTTGGATTCCTCCCCTCAGCCATATTTCCATATCAATACCGCATACTTTGTTAGATCTATTTCAGTAGCATGCGCTCGCAGCAAAAGGATTAACTTGTATCTCCAAAAGAGGGTAAAATAGCTTTTTTTCTAAGTTACACTAAGCAATGAACCAGAGCAGCTCAAATCCACCTCCTCTTTACTTTGACAACAGGTCACTCGTTTTTCTTTTTTCTTTGAGCTCATTGATCTTTGCGCTTTACTATCCTGTCATGGGTGCTGGCTTCATGTCAGATGACCAGCTCTACATTTCAAATAATGATGCTCTAAAAAATCTGCAACTTGAAAACCTCTTGGACATTATATACGGGTCGACCAACACCTATGAATACTTGCCTCTTCGAGATCTCTCGTACTGGATTGATATTCAACTTTTTGGCATGGATACATTTGGCTATCACGCGCACAATATCATTATTTATTTGTTTTGCATTATCGCTGTTTATACTTGTAGCCATCTATTTTTCACGCTATTTTTTTCAAAACATGCAGATTTCTCAAAACGTTTTGCCTATCTCAACTGTTTGCTTTTTGCACTGCATCCAGCACATATCGAATCCGTCGCATGGATATCAGGTAGAAAAGAGTTGTTGTCAGGGCTATTTTCTATACTAGCACTACTATTCTATTTATCGCTTTTACGACGTGACTCAAAACCTGCGCTTCATTTTATTGCATCTTTCCTATGCTACACATTAGCAATACTGTCAAAGGCTAGCGTCATAGCCCTACCCATTTTTATGGCACTGCTGGGGTTTGTTTACTATTGCCGTGAGCATGCACCACGGAGCACTGCTTTATTCAAAAGTCTTGTTACAATACTACCGTTCATTCTATTAGCAGCACTAGATTATTACGTTATTGTAAATCTGGATTATGAGAAAGCACCAAGATTTGATCCAGCACTGGCTCCACACTCAATTTTTGAAAGAGGCACCGAACGTTTTTTTCTTATTTTGGGCACTCTTTTTCGCATTACTATATGGCCTGTCAATTTACGTTTACATTATGATGTATATGCCTCGAACTATCTCTTAGTGACTTATTGCTGTGCTCTATTTATCTCCGCTGGCGCTATCGCAGGTTTCACATTACTCATCAAACGAAACGCTGTACTGCTGCTCGGCCCTGTCTTTTTTATCCTGCTGGCTCTACCCTATCTGCAGCTTGCACCCTTCCTCACTTGGTCATTAGCCAGTGAGCGCTTCTTATTTTTACCTCTGTTGGGCATTACTACTACCCTTTGCGCCGCACTCATAATCCTCAAACCAAAAGTTGCTATCACCATTGTTGGAATACTCGCGATATGCTTTGCAGTGTTGACAATTGACAGAACGAAAGACTGGCGTTCCACTGAGAGTCTCTTGAAAACCAACATACAAAAAACACAGCATTTTTATGCCAAATATCTTTATATAAAGATAATACTGATACCTCAAGATAAATTTCAGGAGGCAGTAGACATTGTCAACACAATAGATGACCAACAAATAAAGCAGTTATATACTCACTATATTGCCTTACAAAAAATACGCGCAAAACAGCGCTCATGGATGCCCTTAGACCCCTTTGTCGATGCCTCAAGCAAACTACAGAATGAACTTAAGAGCTGGACTAGCCAGCCAATATTTTACGACATCCCCAAATTTGCTATCTATAGCGCCATTGTATCTGACATTAATAATGTCTACAGATACACCATTCAATTACATAATGACAATCCACATCTCACCTACAATTATGCCTTGTTTTTATCAAAAGCAAGACTAGACAAAGAGGCCGTCACTCAGTTTACAAAAGCCATTGACAGCAACAAACTCCCTCCCTTCTTGTTGTCAAAAGCATGGAATAATCTGGGACTATCCCACAAGAACCTATCAGATTTTGACTCCGCTATCAAAGCATATAATCAGGCCATTCAATCCAGCCAAAATGAATGGAAAGCCGCTTACAACCTTGCCAATATTTATCGTTTATTGAAAGACGAACAAAAGCTCCGCCAGTCATTAGTTATCTTTAAAACACGAGCAGCTTCTGCCAGCATTACGACAGAAAGAATCTCTCAATTAATGGCAGAATTTGATTGACAATACCCCATAAAAAGCCTCGCCGGTGATTGCTTTTCATAAATCGAACGACGACTGCTATCTCTTTTCTTGCCATTTCAGCTTTCGCCTCGCATGTGCTATTTACTAATTCCGCCGCGAGCTTCTCAGAATATCGCGACGAAATTATTGTTTAGCGCACAACATACTACCAAGATATCACTTTATGAAGCAGATCTTACGTTTTTTTAGTATCGTCACTGATATATTTTTCTAATATTTGCTTAAGATTGTTAAGGCTAATTGGCTTGGAGAGATAATCATTCATTCCCGCCTCAAGACATTTTTCTTTGTCTCCTTTCATAGCACTTGCTGTCATTGCTACAATCGGTATATTACTGTTTATCGCTGCAGCTTCAAAACCACGAATCTGTTTTGTTGCTTCAAATCCGTCCATAACCGGCATCTGACAATCCATAAAGACTAGATGATAAGGAATAGATCTGAGCACATCAAGTGATTCCTGACCATTGGCAACAACGTCAATTTGATATCCAAGTTTTTTGAGAAATCCCTTCGCTACCATTTGGTTTGTCGTATTGTCTTCTACTAGTAGAATACGGGAGTGTTTTTTTGCAACCTCAACTTTTACTCGCTTATCATCCGGCTGTCTTTTTCTATTTTTTCTTGACTGATTTCTTCCGGATTGTTTTTCAAATAGGCTCGTAAACCAAAAGGTGGACCCCTCACCTTCTCCGTCTTCTATGCCGATGCTTCCTCCCATTAATCCAACCAGTTGTTTTGATATGGACAAGCCCAGTCCGGTTCCTCCATATTCTCTGGTGGTTGTTCCATCAGCCTGTGTAAAGGCTTCAAACAGTTTATCCTGGCAATCTTTAGGGATACCGATACCTGTATCTTTGACAGAAAAGCGAACTGTCACATACATTTCATCCTCTAAAAGTAATTTGGCTCTTATGGCAATTTCTCCGCTTTTGGTAAACTTAAAAGAGTTTCCAACCAAATTTGTCAGTATTTGCTGTAGTCGTCCAGGGTCACCTCGAAGCAAATAAGGAACATCCTCATCAACCATGCACGAGAATTTTAAATCACTTGAGATCACCGACATTGAAAACGCACGGTCGAAATCCTCAAAGATTGTTAGCAAATCAAAATCCAATTTCTCTATATCGAGTTTACCGGCCTCTATTTTTGAGCTATCCAAAATATCGTTTATTATTCCCAAAAGAGATTGGGCACTTTGCCTCATTGCAGAAGCATATTTGCGTTGTTTATTATTTAAATCTGTGTCCAGCAATAGCCCGGTCAAACCAATGACCCCATTCATGGGTGTCCTTATTTCGTGAGACATGTTCGCTAAAAATTTTGACTTTGCCAGGTTAGCCGCTTCTGCTGTTTTTTTTGCCTTTTCTAATTTCAGGTTAGCGTCTGTGAGAGAATAATACAGCCCTCTAACAACAACCTGACCGACAAGTACGAGACTAGCAAAGGCACATAGAATAACAGTGACCATTGGATGATCCACGTAATACTGAAGCCCACCATAAAAATACTCACCTAATAAACTTCCTAGCAATAGAAGTGAGCTGAAAACGATAGCGACCAACACGCGAAAAGTAAAAAACACGGCGGTGAGCATAATGAGACAAAATAGGACACCGGGGAAATCATCGGCGGATAATGCAGACACAATAAAACAAAACCCGACATTAATTAAGTTTCTCCCGACTTCTCCATAGTGGGAGTACTTCTTGAGAACTTTGGTATTAAACGGGTGAACCAGAATATTAAAAATAGTGAATATTATTATGACGCCAAATATTTCAACAATTAAATCAGGATCACAAAACCAAGCCATTACAAAGGGAAAAACAAAGTAAACAATCCCTAAGCTCTTATTCAAATTTACAATAGTAGCCGATTGTATTTCGTCTTCCGCGAAAATGGTCTTGATACGATCATTAAGGTTCAACGTAACCACCGGCTCTTGATGCCTTTCGCGCTAGGTAATTTGAAACTAACCTATCCAGACAATAATCTCACTCACCTTATAATCACTAACGTAACAACTCAAATCAAGCGTGAACGGAGACTAATCAAACTAAGACTAGATCATTCTTTTTAAACAGGCAAAAATATTAGGGTTTTCATAATGTTATTTCATTAGTCACGGGCATACCCAAAACCTGACTCCCTCACATAATGCTATACAGCGTAGCAGCCCCCACATTCAACGTAAAATCCTTGTGAGCAACGCAGTCTATCAGTTATGCGCCAGCTTTCTAGTATGAAATAGAATCTTAAAAATTGACCGCTCACTTATTAAACTATCATGCGCGTTAGCAATCCCTGCAGAGACAAAAATCAACCACAATAATTTCATCTCCAATGAAAACAAGGCGTTACAAATTTTTTGTCAACAAAGAGCAGAAATTACGGCTTTCGGTGTTGTGAACAGACAACAACCGTAATAAGCTTACAGCCCGCAATTGAGCATTAATAGAACAACAAGGGGAACAAGATGAGCGAAGAAGAAGCCCTTTGCCTCGAAACATACCGAGCAAGGGTGCTTTTTGTAAACCTGGAGGAAGATCACCAGAAGTTTCTTGTGAACAGCCTGTTCTCAAATGAGCGCGTACGGCTTGTTGGGTCACGCACTGTCGAAGAGGCACTCTATAGAATGTGCTCTGATGAGTTTGATCTATTAGTACTGGGGATAGATGGTGATCTTTGTCAGCGACGCGACTTCTTACTGAGTGACGTTTTTGGCCATTATGTTTCCATACGTAAAAACTGCCAAACCATCATTGTTGGCCCACACGAAGATCGCGCAAAACAGTTGTTCACCTGCCAATTGCTTAATGCTGGCAGATACGTCTGCAAAAATAAAATCCTTCAGTTGCCTAAGGCAATTTTGGATCAATTAGATGCATGTAATACGGATGTATTTAACGTACTAGTCGTCGATGATGAAGCTGACGAAGAATGCGTTAAATACCTGAAAGAAATGGAAGGTTTTGCAGGCACGGGCGTTAAAACAGCAGCATGGGCTCGGGAAGCATTTCGCACAAATAGCTACGATATTGTATTGATGGATGTTGTTCTTGATCTGGACAATGAGTCCGGGTTTGACCTGATACAGGAGTTCCAGTCTATTAATCCCGATCAGGTTTTTGTGGTCATGAGCGAAATGCTGGTACCAGAGTTTAATTTTATACTAAGCAGCCTCAACGTACTCGGCGTAATGTACAAACCGCTATCAAAAGAGCTTTTTGAAACAACCATGAATAAAACAATCGGCCGTATAGTACGGTTGTCTGCACAATAGGAATACCTTTCAAAGATTCGAGACAATTCGAGGGCGTACAGGGATAGCCCTGTTAAGCGCACTGTACGTAGCGTGCGTATCCGGCTCTTTATCCAACGAAAAGGCTGTACCAAAGACTCCACAAGATTTGATTTCTAGGAACCTGCCCTTATTTTGCATTAAGATTTTTTTCGGACAGAGAAAATAATGTACGCTGTGCAGCACGGCGCACAGTCTCTTGGTAAAGCCTCACGTATTGCATGCTAGGCACAGCCCACGACCAATCCGCACACATACCATTCTCAACCAATTCATCCCAGCGCTGTTGATCTTCGTGAATCGCGACAGCCCTTTCAAAACAGCCAACAAGTCCTTGTGCGTCCTTCATCCAATCCGACATCAAACTATCTTCTGTGACAGTTCCGCTGTATCGAAAGCCTGTTGCACCATCTTTACGCGCAACATCCTGCTCATCGATTACAGTATCAACCAATCCTCCAACAGAGCGAACCACAGGCACCGCACCATATCGCATCGCAATTATTTGCGTAAGACCACACGGCTCGTACACGCTAGGCACGAGAAAGATCTCTGAGGCTGCGTAAATCATATGGGAAAGCGGAATATCGAAGCCATCAAAGAAAAGCAGTTTTCCATCGGAACTCTCGCTCATTTCTCTGAGCTCTTCCTCGTATCGCCTTCCAATAGGATCATTTCGTTCTGCACTTCCAAGAAACGCGATTTGAACATTGTCCGTTGCACATATCCGTTCAATCGCCTGCATTAGAATCGGCACTTTCTGATTATCAATTCGAGTGACGACACCGACCAAAATACTCTCATCGTTAAGAGCCTGATAGGGCATGTCGCCATTAGGCTTGTCACCACTAGACTTGTCACCACTAGGCAATTCATCCTTTTGCGGAATTTTCCATTTCCGGAGCAAGTCGCGAACGCCACGCTTTCGTTTGTGTACTGTCTCAATCTTCAATTTCGCTGAATACTTGCATGCTCCCAGATTTTCATCTTTCGCTGGATTCCATTCAGCGACATCGATTCCGTTTACAATACTGGAAAAGTCACTTTGGCGTTCTTTAAAGAGTCCCTGAAGACCACCGGCAAACGCTGGCGTTAACAGTTCTTTTCGGTACTGACGGCTAACTGTATTGAAGAGGTCTGCATATCCAAAACCGCCTTTCGAAAAATTGATTCTAAAATTATGACACAGGGAACGAGTCTCCCCAGGGATAAATACGTCGGAATCCTGAAGGCCCGCAAGGGACAGCAGGCTATCATTGATATAGTCTGGGTAACCAAAACCACCCTGAAAAGCTTCTCCTCCGGCATTGTGGCTTGTATATAAGGTCGCAACTCGCCCCAGATACATATCATCACGATACAGAGTATTGAGATAGACCGGGACCATACCCGTGTGCCAATCGTTGCAATGAATCAGGTCCACACGGAAATCGGCATAACGTCGAAGAAACTCCAATGCTGAGCGGGCAAACAGGATTGCCTTGTCAGGCGTGTTTTTGTTGATTGCTCCTGTATTCGGATCAAGCGCATCGAATTGTTCTTCACAACGAAACAGATAGCAGGTTACAGATGGTTTTGAACGCGGAAGTTTCACTTCGAAAACGGAGACTTGCCGCATATCGTTACCAAAGGGCACAGTAAACTGTGCAACGGGAGGTTTGTCGAATCTGTCGGCAAGATTCTTCTCACCATTAATGTCGGCATAGCCCGGCATAGCTAAACGTATGTCGATATCACCGCGAGTGAGAAGCTCCTTAGCAAGACCGACGGGGACATCACCTAAGCCACCAGCACCATCAATGCCGCGAATCTGATTTGAAAGAAGGAATACGTTGAGTTTCATAGTCATTCGCCCTGTTGATTAATACATCTAGTATTAGTACTTCTAGCAACCATGATCTGCACATCAAAAACCCTGTTGTTTTTTTAATCAAATGATTCGCGGATCTCTGCGCACATTCTACCGAGCATTGCCATCAATTTCATAGCTTTCCATAGCTGCAAACAAAGCAATAATGAAAAAAATTACCGTCATTATATTTCAAGAAGCTTGCAGTAACTGCTGATATGCTTCCTCACTACACTGAAGATAAAAATCAATATCATCCATCATTTCCGGACAGGTAATCACCGAGAGTGTTATCTTGTCACAATAGCTAAAGACTGCATGACCAAGGCTGACTCCGTCGGTCAGCGGCAGCATGGCCGCATAATTCACCATCTGCGCGCCCGCATGGTAGAGCGGAAAATTTGGCCCTGGTACATTGGTGATCAAGGTATTCAGAACAACCGGCCCGATTCGTTCCATGACTTGATAGCGCTGGCAGAATTTTGCAAAAACCTTACTGGCTCTTGGACTAAGAAAGCCACCCATCATAGCAGGAAACAATTCTCCGGTATCGACTTCTTCGGCAAACTTCTTGGCTTTCTGCATGCTGTGCTGAATGGATTTTAAGCGTTTTATCGGATCAGCAATATTGGTATGAATGTTGGTAAACAGACCACCCACTTTATTGCCGTGGGTATCAGCACTGTCCTTATCTGTGCGGATATTTTTTGGGATTGCCGCTCCCATGGAGATGTCACTAAGCTCTCCGTAATGATCAAGATAACTGCGCAACGCCCCTGAAATAATGCAAATCATCACATCATTAACCGTAGCTCCCGGGTGGGCATTTTTAATTTTTTTGATTTTCGCCAAATCAAAACTGGTATAGGCGATTTTTCGCGACTTGTGCGGAGTTTGGTTGAAACGTGTTGGCGGCACAGAAAATTTCGCCCCAGAATCCTTTCGGCCACGATAAAGCTCAAACGCAGTCTTCACGAACGCCGGCACCTTGCGAGATATTAGCAGCGATTGGCGGTAAGAGTTGATAACATTTTGCGCATAATCCCGCGTGACTATTTCAAATACTCCGGGAGTGCTCTCTTCACTGTCAACATCAACCGTCGCAACATCAACCATCGCAACATCAGCCGTCGCAACAACAGCCGTCGCAACAACAGGCATCGCCGCAACTGCGTCTGGTGACAGGTCATTGAGTGCAGCCAATACACTGGCTGAGGTCACACCATCGACACAGCTGTGATGCACTTTCGCCAATACCGCGAAGCTGTCTTTGCCTATGCCCTCAACTGCGTCCAAACCCTCAATCACATATACCTGCCACAACGGTAGGGTCATATCGAGAGATTTTGACATCTCCTCAGAAATGTAAGTCATTAACTGATTTACATCACCAGGCTCAGGTAATCTCACATGCTTAACATGCTGACTGATATCAAACTCAGCAGCAGTAACCCAATAGGGTCGAAGCCAATCGCCGGAGATAAACTTTAATTTTTTTCTTAATATTGGACTATGATGAAGCCGTTCTTCAATATAAGCATAAATTTCTTCCGTACTCATTCGCTTACGTTTGGACGTAGACTGGTCATAGATCCCCAAACCGGCTATATGCATCTTGGTATTTTCAGTTTCCTGATAGATAAAGCCTGCATCCTGAATATTTAGTTGTTTCATTATGATGTTTATTCGTTGTTAAATGAGCTTCTCGCTCGATTAAGAAAATGCCCTGTGTTAGAGATAGTCGAAGATTAATCTGTGTTGTCTTCTCCAGCGATTGAGGCTTGCTACAGAAACTTTAACAATGAACCCAGCAACAACGAACACTCAAGCAGATGAACTCAAAACAGTTTACCTTAAAAGATATATCAATTGAGAACAAAACTGTCATACGCTCCTCCAAGATCAACACTTTCATAACCGCGCCCGCCCCACGTTTTCAGGCAACAAATACACACCTTCAATGATCACAACCAAAGAATCGTTTGATCGGATAAATATTGTGCTCAATATCGCTGTCTTCAAACACCCGTTGTTTAGTAACCACCTGATGTTAACAAGGATAACTGTCACTGAAACTTTTCTATTTCTAGATCTTTTGTGCCGTCTCTCACTCCCATAATTAGTTACCCACTTTAGAAGAGGAGAATAATCAGCCAAACCACATTTCCATTACAGTGCAACATTAGATAGCAATGCATCTAACATTTCATATGGTGAAACTCACTGGTCTCTGGTAGCCTGCTTGTAGCGAGGTGGCATCATGGCAGACACAGAAAAAAACAACGGCATAGAACGAAACATCAGCCGTCTGACGGCGAATACGGTTGCACTGGTACTGGCCGGCGGCAGGGGATCAAGACTAAAGGCTCTGACTGACTGGCGCACCAAACCTGCAGTGCCTTTCGGCGGGAAATTTCGCATTATTGATTTTCCACTCTCGAATTGCATTAATTCAGGCATTCGAAGAATATCGGTACTCACTCAGTACAAATCCCACTCACTGCAGCGTCACCTTCAACGAGGATGGAGCTTTCTTAATGGTCAGTTCGGGGAGTTTCTTGAGGTTCTCTCTGCACAACAACGCATGGGCGAAGGCTGGTATGAAGGAACAGCAGACGCCATCTACCAGAACATGGATATCCTCTTACAATATGCCCCGGATTACGTGCTCATCCTAGCCGGAGATCACATATACAAAATGGACTACGGTAAGATGATTGCAGCCCATGTTGCAAAAGGGGCTGATATTACCGTCGGATGTCTGCCTGTGCCAATTGATGAGGCAAAAGAATTTGGCGTCATGTCCGTTGATGATAATTCGCGTATCGTTGAGTTTGCCGAAAAGCCTGCCAATCCAAAACCGATGCTTGAAGACAAAGACAAGTCGCTGGCATCAATGGGTATCTATGTCTTTTCCACTAAATTCTTACTCGAAAAACTCAGAGCAGATGCCGCTTCGGCATCGTCCAGCCATGATTTCGGCAAGGACATTATTCCAGGCGCCCTCGACACAGAAAACGTATTTGCTTTTCGCTTCATGAACGCCAATACCGGCGCTCCCGGATACTGGCGTGATGTGGGTACGGTCGACGCCTTCTGGGAAGCTAATATCGATCTAGCCAATATCAACCCTGAGTTAAACCTGTACGACAAAAGCTGGCCCATATGGACACATCAGGAACAATTGCCGCCAGCCAAGTTTGCCTTCGATGAGGAGGAGCGCAGGGGAATGGCGGTCGATACCATTCTTTCCGGCGGTTGCCTTATCACCGGCTCCACCATCCGCAAGTCCGTATTGTTCTCCAACGTGCGTGTCCACTCTTTTTCCACAGTCGAGGACAGCGTCATACTGCCCGATGTGGTGATTGGCCGAAACAGCACCATTCGTCGTTGCGTCATCGATAAGGGGGTTGTGATTCCCGAAGGTACTGTAATCGGGGAGAACGCTAAGGATGATGCTGAACGTTTCTGCGTGAGCGAAAACGGCATCGTGCTCGTGACACCCGATATGCTGGGTCAAATGGAGTTCAGAAAGTAGATTCTGGTGCGGGAACCGTACTGCACGATATAATTGCGAAATGAATCAATCATTCTATCGCAAATAAGGCCAAAACAATGCGCACCCCCATTTGTGAATCGCTCGGAATCGAGTATCCGATCTTCGCTTTCAGCCACTGCCGTGATGTAGTGGCTGCTGTGAGTAAAGCGGGAGGAATGGGCATTCTTGGAGCATTGGTCTACACACCTGATGAACTAGAACGCGAGCTCACATGGATTGATAACAACGTCGACGGAAAACCGTACGGTGTTGATGTCGTGATCCCAGCCGCCTATGTCGGTAAAGATCAGGGTGGTCTCGATGAAATAGATTTAGAGCAGTATATTCCCGAAGAGCACAAACAGTTCCTGGAGCAGCTATTGGAAAAGCACAATATACCGCCGCTTCCAGAAGATTTGCCACGCCATGCCGGGCTGCTCAGTTGGTCAGACAATATGGGCCGCGCGCTGGTTGATATCGCAATGAACCACCCTATCAAGCTGATTGCCAATGCCCTGGGACCACCTCCGGCTGATGTGATCGAGCGAGCACACGGTTTAGGCATACAAGTCGCTGCATTGGTGGGACGAGCAGATCAAGCCGCCAAGCAGAAAACAGCCGGCGTTGATATCATCGTCGCCGCAGGTTATGAAGCAGGTGGTCATACCGGAGAAGTATCAACAATGGTGCTCGTGCCAGAAGTCGTTGATGCTGTGGCACCCAAACCAGTACTCGCAGCAGGTGGGATTGGTTCTGGACGACAAATGGCGGCTGCGATGGCCCTTGGTGCACAGGGAGTGTGGATGGGCTCGGTCTGGCTGGCGACAACCGAAGCCGATAGCGAGCCAACAGTGACGGAAAGATTACTGGCAGCCACCTCGAATGACACGGTCCGCTCACGCAGCATTACTGGCAAACCAGCACGCATGCTACGCAGCGGCTGGACCGAAGCGTGGGATGACCCGGAAACACCAAACCCATTACCCATGCCGCTACAGTTTCTCGCCACATCGGAGGCCGAACAGCGTATACGCAGAGCAGCACTGGGAGGATCCCCTGATGCCGCTGAACTGACTGTTACTGTCACAGGCCAGATTGTCGGCAGCATGAATCAGGTACGTCCGGCACGCCAAGTATTCTCCAATATTATCGATGAGTATCTGGATACTGTTGAGAGGATGGCGCAACAGATGGAGTAAAAACCGAGTCACCCTTTATCTCATTACGTTAGGGTCGCGGGATATTTATTTTTCTCTACACCCCTACACAACCAGCGTGCAGAAAAACTCTGCAAAATCATTATGTTCCAGACTCAATCACCTTTGTATACGCAGCCACTAGTGCATGTTTCTCTAATCTCGACACGATCAAGCATAGGAAGATTGGGTTGTAAATGTCGCCATATCCAACGGGCAATATTTTCACTGGTGGGGTTTTCGAGGCCATCTATATCATTTAGATAATAGTGGTCCAGCTGATCGTAGACCGGTTTGAACCCTTGTTTGATATCGGCAAAATCCATGACCCACCCACTTTTTTCTCCAACATCGCCTACTACCACGATACGAACATGGTAGCTGTGTCCATGCAAACGACCGCATTTGTGGCTTGGAGGAACATTAGGCAACCGATGGGCTGCCTCGAAAGTAAAATCCTTAAATATCTCCATGTTTAACTACCGGCTATCGTCGTTAGGGAAGCGGTGGATTGTACCGCAAAGAGAACTGGGCAAAAACTGATGAAATAACTTTTGCAGCTAGCCCACATTTCTCTCAAGGATTTCGCCTTGAAAGTGAGGGCTAGTGCAGCGTCTCATTGATTCTTCCCTCGTAATTGGCAATTCAAAGCGCTATAAATAGAGCTTATAATGAAGCCTTGTAGGGTTTTTGTTTCCAAGCATCTAGATGATATATAAA
>PIVM01000052.1 GCA_003353945.1 Gammaproteobacteria bacterium | reverse complement strand
CTTGCTGCGTAAAGTCTTTTACTCAAATGTCTTAGCATTTGAGTGCGCAGTTCAATACCCCGCTTCGCGTAGCGAAGTCGAGCCGGAGGCGAGATAGCTTGCTGCGGGGTAGTTTATTTTTTTTTAATGTATTTTGACCCTTTTTTCCAAAACAAAACAAATTCAAGCAACATTGAGAGAAAAAAGAATTAATATTTACCTTTCTTCTATTGCAACCTCTTTAACGACAAAGCATAAGGTAATGAGTGTTATGAGCAATGTTAAGTTTACACATACTGCACATCTTAACATCTCTCAAGCCGCCCACAAATTGACCAAAACAAAACCATCTCAAGCCCACGGGTCAATTGCATTATAAAGTTACTGGCATTATAGTTTTTCCGTTAGAAAAACCCTATCTTCCTCTGAGAGTGTACTATGTCCTCATTTCGGTTATTCCATCTTTTTCCTATACTCGTCTTTATTTCCGCATGCAGTGGAAGCAGTAGTTCTGACAGTAACTCGGGAGATAATCTCCCAACCTCCCAACCTCCATTTTCGCTCGAAAACGAA
The DNA here is from genome assembly GCA_003353945.1 of Gammaproteobacteria bacterium. Taxonomy (GTDB): domain Bacteria; phylum Pseudomonadota; class Gammaproteobacteria; order Pseudomonadales; family PIVM01; genus PIVM01. The sequence goes on along the minus strand of PIVM01000052.1, from coordinate 31,481 downwards.
CAAACGCGATTCATCAAAAATATTGCTTATGGCGACGACGAGTTACAAACATACGATATTTTTCTGCCTGATAGCGATGAACCGACAGCGTTAATTATCTATATTCACGGGGGTGGTTTTACGGGGGGCGAGAAAGAAGCGATCTATTTGGAAAGCCGCCGTGGCGAGATACTCGAAACACTTAGCAATGGTGTGGCCTTTGCCACCATTAATTATCGCCTGCTTGATGAGATTGATACCGAAGGTGTGATCAAACCATTAAACGACACAAAACGTGCCTTGCAAACCATCCGTTACCATGCCGAATCATACAATATCGACAAAGAGCAAATCGCACTCTATGGTGCCTCGGCCGGAGCTGGATCAAGTCTATGGCTCGGTTTGAGCGATGATATGGCGGACGAGCAGGGAGCCACTCCAGATGATCTTATCGACGACGAATCCACTCGTGTACGGGCGGTTGGTGCCATTGAGACACAGGGCAGTTACGATTTAGTCAAGTGGGAAACCGTTATCCTGGAAAGTGTCGGATTCTCGTTAGAGATTGTCACACTCCCAGCACTTGCAGAACTTAAATTAGAACAGCGTCTGCTCTCTTTCTATGGGGCTGAGGATATCGATAGCATCCGAAATTATCCTGATATTATTGACTATCGCGCACGCGTTGATTTGCTTGCACTGATGAGCCCGGATGACCCAGAGTTGTGGATCAACAACAGCCGTATTCCTGATGGCGCGCCCTTACTCACCGATGATTTGGTGGATGCCTTGTTCCACCATCCGCTCCATGCGAAGGCACTTATGGACCAGGCTGATTTCGTGGGCATTCTTAATGTGAGTTATATTCCAAAAATGGGAATTGAAGACCCTTCTGATGAACAAGTGATTCCATTTTTAATTCGGCATATTCTCGACTAATGGCATCTCTTGAAATTGTGCAACTCCCCCCTACTCCACTCACCCAAGCCCTTCTCCATCTACACGGTAGTTTTGTTAAAATTATTTCCTGGTATCACAAAGATCCTGAAGATAAGACCTGGATTCTCAAGCTTGAATGATTTTGGACTCGATGCCGAACGGGTTGATCAACGCCTGGCGTTCTACTGTGAGCGATTTTCCATCCCTTATGAAACACGCAATCTTCATTTGAAATCAGCATTAATATAGATGTGTATCAATACCAACATTGCCCATAACTGCTAAAAATAATCCCTTGCTAAGCTCTACCTCAACAAGGAGATAAAATGAAAAAATGCATTTCTGCTACGATCGTCAGTTTGCTGCTTGCAACGCCCGTATATGCTGTCGAATGGGGATTAGGCGCATCTACCAAGTCAGATGATAACGCAATTTATTTTCCTGTTAAGGCCACAGACACACTGAGAATTGAACCGTTTCTTCGACAGTTAAAACAAGAAGAAGATGATGATGGCCGTAAGTCCAATTACGAAACATTCAATATCGGCATTGGTCTTTTTAGTATCGCTAACATCAAAGATAAATCACACTTTTATTATGGCGCTAGAGCATCGTATACAGAAACGAAAACAAAATGGCAGCATCATTACGGCGATTCGAAAACGAAATCTTACGGATATACTCTCTCACCGACGATTGGTTTTGAGTACTTTATTACCGACAAAATATCGATTGGTGCAGAAGCTGAATGGGCATATTTCGATACTTCTGGCAGCGAAACAAATAATGGAGTCAAAACTGACCGTGAATTTACGGAAACCGACACGAATACAAGAATCCTGATAAGGTATCTATTTTGAGTAGTATTGATTCTTATCAGTTTCACCCCTCAACTTGACAGACTTATAGCCCATACTCAAACCCCAATAAAACCGAGAAAGTCTCGCCGGGTAAACCATCTTCTATAGAAAATTTTGATGGTAATTCGTTATCCAGGTCAAATAGGTTACGAAAGTCCAGCTTCCACAAGAGATCGTGACCTTGGCGAATGGCGATATGCAAATCGGACTGCCAAAATATTTTTAGTTCACGCGAATCTGGCGAGAGGTTTTCATGGGCCCCATCTTCAATACGATTGGAAAAATAGATTTCAGTCCAATGTTGGGGTAAGTGGTAACCAACTCCCAGATTAAATATCCAACGAGGAAAGGCCACATAATCAACATTATTGCTGACGATTCGACTGTCAACAAAGGATGCACTGACATCTGCGGAGAACTGTTTATCATCAAAGTGTAGGCTTGCCTCCATTCCTCTGGACTCATTTTCTCCCTCATTGACAAACTCCCTGGAAAAATCCGGATCGTTTGATGGCACATTGCTAATGCTGTCTTTCCAGTCAGAATGAAAGAAAACCAACTCACCCTGCCAGACAGGTGACTGGTAGAGGTAGACCGCCTCATAGGTATCAATGGTTTCCGGGTCCAAATCCAGATTACCTTTTATAGCGTTACCAAAGCCTCCCCGTTCTCCCGCACTAGTGGCTCTAAAGCCCTTACCATAGAGCAACTTGAAGGCGTTATGGTTCTTAGGCAGGTATACAACTCCCAAACGTGGCGAATAGTGTCCACTAAAGGCTGCAAAGTCGTCATAACGCAAACCATAATGCAGCTGCAGGTGTTCATCGAACACTGTGGTTGTGGCTTGTGCAGCAACTGTGTTTATTCGCCGACTGAAGCCTTCATAGTTTTCGTCTACAAAGTTAATAATATTTTCTGCAGCATCGGTACTCAGAGCTGTAGCCTTGGTTATTTTTGCGTAATCGCCTTCAAAGGACAGTGACCAGCGGGTATGAAGTTTTCTATTTTCCTGCTTAAAGGTCAGTTTGGCGCCACTACGATATTCATCTTTTGACCAGTTGCGTTGCTCTTCATAAGTAAACCAACGATGATCTTCAATACTGGATTGCCAATAAAATACCTGGAGATTTACATCGATATCATTTGTTAGTTTGTCACCTAAAGCTACACGTAACATCTGAAAATCCGTGTCGACGTCATACAAATTTCTCTCTTTCAACGTAGTACCAAAAAAACGACCGTAACCGGGATAATCCTGCCGTTCCTGCGTATTCAGATACAAACCCAACTCATAAGATATGCCTTCATTATCCCTGCGCCCCCACTTGGCTATCCCCTGATAAGACTCATCCTCGTTTCCCCAGCGGCCACTACCGCTTTGATCTGTGTTCGCATCGGTCCAGTCAAAAGCAATATCCTGATCATTCTGTGTTAGCAAGCCAAAATTAATATCCAGATAATGACTGTCAAACTGGCTGGAATGTCGTAAGCCTGCATTATAGAAGCCGTTCGTGGCTGCGCTGCCGCGAATTTGCGTGAGGTCCCTATCCCCCGAATAACTCTGCAGGGATACCGCACCATGGAATGCATCCGATCCATATTGTACTGCCACCGGCCCACGAATTAACTCAATGCTTTGCAAGCCGATCAAATTGATATCATTAAAATGATAGCTGGAGGTGTTAAAAGCAAAGCTGTTTATCGGTACATTATCTAATAAGGTAGAATGCCCACGGGGAGAGGTCGTGGTAAAACCACGAATATGAATGGTTTGACTCCCTAATATCTGGGTCGCTACTTGCACACTGGCCATATGCCCTAGCGTTTCTTTGGCTTTTCTCGCCCCTGTTCGTTGCCACTGCCGCTCACTGAGGTGAGTAACCGACGATGCGACAGCCAACAAACTATCATCAAACTCAGAGGCAGACTCGATTACGGTTTTGCTCAACTCTTCCAAGGATAAATCTAAGAAGTCATTCAAACCAAGAGGTTCAGCCAATACCGGTAATGGGACCGCAACAAGCAGGCACAAGGTAAACAAAGAAATTGCTGTTGGGTTAGGTTTCGTGGCCAATGACGCAGTCCTTCGTTCTAGAATTTACAACTGTGTTTATCGCCTTGATAGCTCCTGAATCAAGAAAGCTACTGCTAGCATAGGAGCTAACAACTTAAAACACCAACAGTTGTGATCAGAACTTAGCCTACAAAGCTAAACAACCCTATTTTTTAGCTAAATTAAAATGAACGGCCAGCCATACAGTAGGCTCAATTGTGCTGCTTGAAAGGACTCGATGGCGCAGATGCGCAGGTAGCAACTGATAATCACCCTCAGCCATTTCCAACACTGAAAGTCGCCCGTCGTCGATCATTAATTTGGCATGCCCCCGCAATATGATCACCCACTCGTCCCGGTTCTGATCGTACCACTGATCTTCTTCGGAATGATGACCATAGGAAACAATACGTTCGATTCTGATGTTCTTTCCATCAACAAGCGTTGTAAATATTTCGTCTTGTAGCGCTTCTGGAATTTGCTGAAAAATATTGTCGCAATTCATGACGATAATCCTTTGTATAGCCAGTATAAAACAAGCAAAAAAACCTGTCGCTTTAGGCTATAGCATCCAGCTATAAAGCAAAGAGTATTAATGGGAAAATAATTGAAGCAGTTGTCAGTTTACATATACTTATTATCTATAATTATTAATATGACCAGCAAACAGCAAGAGAATCAGGTCATGCTGCTATTACATAAAACTACTGGAAAACTCGTGGAAGTCATTGATATTTACGAGTTAACTAACCCTTACGACAAACAAATGGTGGGATGTCTACAGTGGGGTGAAGACCTACCTGATCCAGAGTGTTTTGAAAAGCAATCACTCTGCTTCCCATCCGGAGAGGATCTGCCAAATTGCTGGCTTGATGAGCACTACCGAGATAACGAAGTATTACAACACTTTTCAACATCCTCTCACGAAACGTTTGACAGCACACCCCAGGTTTTTTCCAAATAAGTTATTTGTGAGCCATGCCATAAGGGCCTTGGGGCAACGCAATATTGACGCACTTATTTATCCCTATTTATCCTTTTTTATCAATGTAGGATGCGGCTATGTCTCGCCCATTAAATTCAGCATCCAGCGCGGAAATAAAACTGTAAACACCCAACAACTTTCGACTCATAAAGGTGAACTCTTTGGGAGGAAGGGTAAAGTGTTTGGTGACGGCTGATTTCGCCGCTTGCTTAGCTACACGTTTTGGTAATTCACTGTGCGCCCAACGATAGTCTCCCTCTTCATTGACAGCACCATTAGGGAGATCCTCAGCCTTATAATTGAGAGGCTCTACGAGTGCCATACAAACTTCTGCAAAAGAAAGCTGAACCTCATCGGGGAATTCTGGCAGCATAACTCCAAATGCCAAAGCCCCTTCTTTTACCGTATCAAAGTCACGATGATAAGCGCCGATAACAATGGATTTCAGCGGTTCTAAAAAATCATCTTCATAGGCTTTTACCGCCCCAAAATCTAGCAACACCAACTCTGGTCCATCTCTTGTCGAAGACGCTGGTCGGATACGATAATTGCCGAAATTAGGATCCGTCTGCAGTTCTCCCCACTGAAATATCTCTTTAAAAAACAAATCAAGAAAGGCACGACCAATATCATCCCTATCGGATTGCGCCATGGCTAATACATCTGGCCCATTGACCACCCAACCAGGTTCATAACTGGTAGCCAGCACTTTTGGGGTTGAAAATTCATAATCTACCTCTGGAACAACAAAACGTTTATCCCCCTCTAGTGCATTACGAAATTTCTCAGTCGTTTCAGCCTCCAACACATAATCGACTTCTCGGTGCAGCATCTCTCGGACTTCTTCTAACCAATCATCGAAATCCTTACCAAGAGTCACCATTTTTGTCCAACGCAATATCTGTGCAACGGCATTCAAATCATTATCCACCGCATCAGCCACGCCCGGATACTGAATCTTCAGGCAGATTTCTTTACCGTCCGATTTTCGAACTGCTCGATGCACCTGACCCAATGAAGCAGCACCGATCGTTTCCGGATCAACATCCAGAGCCGCCATTCGCTCAGGACCCAGTTCATCCTCTAAGGCTCGCTCGATTACCGGCCAATGAACGGCTATTGTTTGTTCTTCCAATTTACGAAACGCCGAAGTCACTTCATCCGGCAAGATGTGCTCGCCGTACAGGGCCATTACCTGCCCAATTTTAACCACACTACCCTTAAGTTTTCCGAGTTCATCCGCCAGGTATTCAGCCTGCTCGGCAACCATTTTTTTTCTGCGCCGCAATCTAGTTTGCTTTGGCATCAAAGCATTTGCCCACAAATGAGTTGCTGCCCGCGTTCCCACCACCATGCTGGTGCCGGCTATACTCAAGCGACGTTCTAAACCGCTGGTTTTAATTCGCTTGACGGTTTTGGGTTTATCTTTGGACATTCACGTAACTCTATCACTTAGCTCTAAGGACTGGGATTTCTATTCACATTGGGACAACATCAAATTCGGACAGCACCAAATTAGGACAATATCAAAAATCGCGCCATGTGGTAAATCAAATGCACAATAATTGCTATTTTTCCCTTATATCATTATGCAGACAGTAATTGATGGTGAAAGGCATTGAGCCGAAACCATGGAAAATGTTCAATATGCAGCACTCTCTTCAATAACCGTAGACCACGGTAATGCAATTTGCCTAACGGCTAGCCCGTATTTCTCACAAGGATTTCGCGTTGAAAGTGAGGGCTGGCGCTCTGTAAAGGATTTTAGGAGGAAATCAGGTATTGGGTATACCTGTGACCGAGTAAAATGCTTTACAGAGTGTCAGAACCAGTTTCAAGCGAAATAGGCAAAATGCACTTAACCACAAGCATAAAATATTTTTCGACCCGCCGTCTTGTGAAAAATGCGGGCTAAGCTATCAACTACACCACCAATCACACTAAAATCGCAACCGCTCAACAGTTACACGAAAATCATGATTTTTGTGTAACTTTTCATTTTGATTTGCTTTTTTCATGCTAACTTTTTCTTTTCTTTCATTTTTTCCCCAATTTTCGTCTACAATCATAAAAAACAGATACTGAGCATCTGCCAACATGGCCGAAGAAGCTGAAGAACAACCACAAGAAGAAAACGTACTGGGCAAGCTTGAAACAAAAATCAAACTGCTCACTTATGTTGCTCTGGCGGGAGTAGGCCTAACACTGTGTACAATCAGTGTGGTCATTGTGTGGGTATCGATCATAAGCGGATCAATCACCGAGAATGTCCCCATGGACGCTGACGTACTGGAACAAAGCCTCAATGGTATTGATAAACGCCTAACCAGCCTCTATGAACGCATTGATACCCAGCAAGACGACATGAATTTCCTCACTGCCCGCATTAAAAAAACAGAGAACACTCATATCAACAAGCAAATTGCCATCATTCAAGATGTTCTGGTCAACCAACAACAAGATTATGGTCGTTTTCTGAAAATTCTTGATGACGGCATGATAAGCCTCGCTCAAATGGTGCGTGGCAACCGTGAATGGACAAAAAAATACAGTGAGAAAATGAAAAGAGCTCAACACATTAGCGAACAGCGAATCCGGGAAATAAAAGACCTGGAAGTTGCCTCACCAAAAAACGCCGATGACTAGCGAAACACTTGACATAAGAGTCGAGCAATTAAACGCGCTTTTTGTCAAGCGGGTAATTTGGGTTGCCGTTTTGTTTTTGCTTAATGGGCTACTCATCGCGATTACTGCTGTCAGCCTGAATATGGCGAAAAGCAAATATTACAACAATCCCCTATTTGATTATCAGACACAATATCAGGAATTATTAAAAGGTAGTCGTACTTTAATCAGCGATCACAGCACGAGCATTACAGAGTTCAAAGTCAGCAGCAAATTTAAGAAAAACACTACCCAGGAAGACCCTTCTCAACTATTGATCCGGGATATGATCTATCTTGAACGTGATTTCCAGGATTTTATTATTTTCTTGCAGCTCGGCATGAAAGACTTTGCACAAACGGTCGGGGGTATAGATGAATGGTATTTTTTTCAGCGCAAACATTTCCGCAGTTTTATTTCCAACAGCCGCAAGCGGCAAAAGGTTCTTCGTGGTATGTTGAAAAAGAAAAAACGGCGAGCTAGTAATTTCTAAACACCGCCATTTATTTTTCGACTATTCCCGAATCAAAACGATTCGGCCTTCACTATTATCAATCAACTGCAATCTAGCCTGAACAACCAGCTCTTCACCGTAGATATTTGTTAATCGTATTTTGTCGCCTTCAAACTCAAGCCGATCTACTTCATCCTGAATTAACTCTTGCTCACCATTCCGTTCAATATACGCCTTGGTATTACACATAATATTCTCACCCTGCTAACTCTGTTAGTCGCTTAACGCATCCACCGCTTTTGTCAGGCAAGTACTGCTCTGTCGTGTTAATTCCGCCATCGCCAGTATATGTTTGGCGCACTCTTCTTCACCAGCCTGTTGTAGCTGCTCAGCAAAAGCCTCATATTCTTTAATGTGATTTTCGTTATGCTCCAGCCAGTGCTCAATGCGCTTTCCAGCCTTTTCAGTAAAATCCATTATCAACTCCTCAGGACCTGTTAAATCTTGGTTGTTGGTTGTTGGTTGTTGCGTTTATCATAAACATGGAAAATACGACCTCATAGCCAAGGTCGCAATCAGCATTTGATTAATTAACATTAAGGTTTTAGTTCATTCTCCAACAAAAGTCTGTTGCTACTTGGAATATCTGACAATATTAGCTGCCTTGCGCTTGCGCCAAATCAAAAAATAAGCAGATGTCACTAAAAAGATAGCCGCTTGGGCTAGTAATACGAGCCATATTTTAAGATAAAGGGTACTAGCTATTACTCGTTAGTTTAATAATTAAGCGTTTTGTTAGGTTATTCGAAATAATTGGGAGGTAAAAGCTTATGATAGTAGCTGGTATCGATTTAGGATCTGCCACCGGTAAGGCAGTAGTTATGAAAAATGGCGAAATCGCCGGAGCCGCTGTGCTGAGCTCTACTACAAACCCGCATAACACTGCAGAACTCGTGTTAAATCAGGCCATTGAGAAAGCAGGCCTGTCGTCAATCAATCAAATTGATAATATCATCAGCACCGGTTATGGCCGTCTCAACATTTCCTATGCCGAAGACAATTTGTCTGAAATTTCCTGTCATGCGAAAGGTGCCCACTGGATGGTACCCAGCATTCGAACAGTGATTGATGTGGGTGGACAGGACTGTAAAGTCATCTCTGTCTCGCCAAAAGGCACTGTACTTGAATTTAAAATGAATGATCGCTGTGCAGCCGGCACTGGCCGGTTTTTTGAAGCCATGGCCCGCGCCTTATGCTGTGGTCTTGATGGCATCTCAGCGATGGAAAACCAGGGCGATGATCCCTGCCCGATTTCAAACCAATGCAGTGTCTTTGCTGAATCAGAAGTCGTCACTCTGGTTAATGACGGCATCAAACTGGAAGACATTATTGCCGGCATCAATATGTCGGTAGCCTCCAGATTGACCTCCATGTCAAGACGAGTCGGCATTGTCGATGAAGTGGCATTGACCGGTGGTTGTTCGAAAAACCTTGGCTTGGCAGCTGCCCTGGAAAAGAAAATCAAAACCAAGATTGTCCATCTACCGTACGATCCACAGATCGCCGGTGCTCTGGGCGCCTCTTTGTTTGCGGCCGAACGTTTGGAATTACGCCTTCAAAATGAAAAAGAAGCTGTCAATCAATAGATAATAAAATAAGTAATTGGGAGACCCTATCATCTTAATACAAACCCTCTTTCAACCTAATTCACAGAAATCCTGAGGCATTGATTATGGAGACAAATATTGAGTCTGAAGCCTACCAAACCTTTGTGGAGGCTACACAGACGCTCAATAATACAGAGCTTAAAAACTGGAAACGCGACGGTGGCAAAGTAGTGGGCTACTTCTGCTCGACCGTTCCTGAAGAAGTTTTTACAGCCGCTGGGCTGGCACCTTTCAGAATGCGCGCAACCGGCAGCACCAATACGGAGCTGTCTGATGCCTGTTTCAGTAACATCAACTGCAGTTTTCCCCGTCATGCGATGAACCTCGCATTGGAAGGTGAGTTTGATTTTCTTGATGGCATGGTCTGCCTCAATAGCTGTGACCATGTGCGTCGTATTTACGACAACTGGATACGCAATCTGGACACCCATTTTGTCAAGGTCATGAGCTTGCCGAGAAAAGTGGAGCAACCACAAATCGAATGGTATGACGACGAGATCAAAATTCTTATCAAAGACGTTGAAGAGTCCTTTGATGTAGAAATCACTCAAGAAAAACTCAATGATGCAATCAAACTCCATAACGAAGTTCGCGAGCTGCAGAAAGAGGTTTTCCGACTGAGAACCGTTGAGAATCCCCCTTTGAACGGCGTGGAAGCTCTAAATGTTATTGTAGCTGGCACGGCCATACCTAAAGCGCGTTATAAAGTACTTCTGGAACAATTCCTGAAAGATATGGAAGGCGTTAAAGGAAAAGGCGGACATCGGGTACGCGTCATGATAGTGGGCGGCGAACTGGATGACCCAGAGTTTATCAATGTTATTGAAAACGAAGGCGCTCTCGTTGTCACCGATTCCACCTGTTTTGGCACAAGACTCTTCTGGCGTCCCGTCAGTGAGTCCTACGATGACCCAGTCACCGCATTAGCCAATTACTATATCTTTGACCGCCCATCCTGTCCTCGCATGACCGGTGACCAGGAACGACGTATGGATTTCACGCTGGAGATGGCGAAAGAGTTCAAGGTCGATGGTGTCATTGGTGAACGTTTGCTGTTTTGTGATCAGTGGTCTGTAGAACATTACATGAACAATAACGATTTAAAGAAAGCAGGTATTCCCTTTTTGCAAATCGATCGTGAATATATTCTCAGCGGCAAAGGCCAGCTCAGCACTAGAGTACAAGCTTTTATCGAGACCCTAGAAGGCAAAGGTATCAAATATGAGGAGGTAGTCTAATGACAACCGAAGCAAATACAGCTGTTGAAGAACAAGAAGCGAAGCCTTTAACTACCGAAGAAGCAAAAGAAAGAGCACTGGCGCGTTACAAGGTAGAACGAGATTATTTTACTGAAAACCGCGAAGCCGCCAAATTGATGGTTGAGATAGGCCCAGAGTGGCAACTGCAAGTACAACTGCTTGATATCATGCTGGACGCCAAAGAGGTCATTATCGACTGTGTGGAAAATGACAAGCCCTTTATTGCTGGCTATTTCTGTAACGCCCCGGAATTGTTCCATGCCATGGATTTGCCCTGGTATATGATTATGGAAACCCCCTTTCTGGCCGCTTCCGCACCCTATCTGGAGGGTGACACTGATGCCAGTGTTGAGATCGGCATGAGCCAGGATCTATGTACTGCAATCCGACTACCCATTTATTATATTGAAACCGGCCAGATGCCCTTACCCACCGTAGCAATCGGTCTGCTGACACCCTGCGACGGAACCCCGATGCTGGAACAGGTGATTCAGCACAACTCTGCCTGGAAAGACGTACCCATCTACAGCTGTGACCCGCCTTATACCTCCGATGAACGGGCCGTCAATTATTATGCTGAAGAACTTCACCGCATGGCCGACCATATCACTGAACACACTAAGCATACCTATTCCGTTGATCGCTTACGGGAAGTCTGTGAAGAGTCCAATAAAACCTACTCTCTGTGGCAAGAGTACAACGAGCTTCGACGTAATGTTCCCTGTCCTCATGGCTGGGAAATCGGTGGTGCACAGGCCTTTGCCATAAGCCAGTGTTTTGTGGCTGGTGATCCGCGTTGTACAGCCTGGTTTGAAAAACTGCTGGAAGTGGGTGAGGAACGGGTAGCTAAGGGTATTGGCGCCATCGATCGTCCAGATTGGGAAGAAAAAATCCGCATATTCTGGTTCGATATTATGCCCTACGGTTGGGTATTCGAATTTATGCCGTGGATGGAAGAAGAGTTTGGTGCTGTTGTCGTCATGGACATGTTTGGCAACTTCCCTTACACCATGATCGACACCACCAGTGAAGAAACCATGTACCACAGTCTGGCCAAGCGTAATCTGCTGGACGCACCGATGATACGTCAGGCACGCGGTACAGCCGAAAACTTTGCCGGTGATATCCGTCGTATCGTCGAGGACTACAAGATTGACGTCGTAGTTTGGCCAGGCCATATGGGTCATAAGGATGGTGCCGCCACGGTTGGTATCATGCGCGATACCTGCCGCGATCTGGGTGTTCCCTTCCTGCACGTAGGTCTTGATCTGTACGACAAGCGTTATACAAGTGTTGAAGAAGTCAAAGAGCAAACCGCTGACTTCTTCAGAGGTATGGGACTGGCCTAACGGCCTGCCCCCAAAAATCGGTCGAGGAGGTACGGTATCAATGGCAGCTTTTGATGGCTATATCAAAGCAACGCATGACTTCATTCAGTCCATGCAGGGTGACAACTGCACACAGACTGTGCATCGTGACACTGTGGATGAACTGCGCGCCTCGATACCGATCAAGATTGGCAAGGGTGCCATGCAGGGCATTATCATGCGTGGCAATACCTTTGTTGAACTGGGCAATCCTTTGGCCGGTTCTACCTCTCACCTCCTATGGACTGAAAACTGTTCGCTGATTCAAGATGGTCGAATCACATTGATCGGCCCCGACATCGACACGGCTGAAGGTCAAAGCCTTCCATTCGGGCAGATACTGATGGTCGGTGGCGAAGCACTAAAAAACCAGGACCATGAACAACTGCAGCAGATCAATATAATCGGCGATCAAATTGAAGGTTATATGCTTCGCAGTAGCGCCGAAAACATCTGGGCTCGGGTGAGCCGCGATGTTGCCAGTCGTGAATTTACTTTCGAGACACTCGGCAAGGCCATGATAGCGCTCATTAAATCCAATCGTCCCGACATAACGTCTGTGGAAATTCTGTTTGTCACCAGCGGTAAGAAAGACGTTGAAGAATTGGCTGACAGTGTATCAAGCGCTAAAAGCCTCGGCAGTGATATTCTTAAAGAAGCGTGGAAAGAACGTGGTTACGACGTGGATTGTGATTTCGATTGTTCTACCTGTCATGACGAGGAAGTCTGCGACGATATTCGAGACACCATTGTTCAGATAAAACAGAAAGAACGTTCGGAGAACGCCGCCGAAGAAGATATTATCGCAACATCAAATAAATAACAGCATTTCAAAGTCTCGCAGTAGCAGAGAACTTAGGGCCTTGGAAATATAACATACAGCATTCAAAGAGGTTCCCTGAATGAGCAATCCAACTGAAAGCAAAACGAAACGCATGATTGCCGTATGCGGCAAGGGCGGTACCGGTAAAACCGCGTCCATCGCCATGATGGCGAGAGCCTTGGCGGAAAACCCTCGCGCTGGCAATTTATTGCTGATTGACGCTGACCCGGCCATGGGCCTGCTAAGCGCCCTCGGCGTGAAAGTTCGGCGAACCATGGGCGAAGTGCGTGAAGAAATCATTCGCACCTCCCGAGCCAAGAGCGGTAAAAACGACGAAAAAGTCCAAATTGCCGATAAGCTCGATTACATGGTCTTTGAAGCGCTGACTGAACTGGATAACTTTTCTGTTCTGGCGATGGGCCGCACAGAAACTCTTGGATGCTTCTGCCCTGTGAACTCGTTGCTCCGCCGCGCCATCGAAACCTTGTCAGAAAACTTTGACACTATTTTAATCGACGGTGAAGCCGGTCTAGAACAAATAAACCGTCAGGTAGTACGCAGTTTACACTCGCTGCTGATTATCAGTGATCCCAGCTCTCGCGGGATGGAAACAGCCGCGATGGTGAAAAAAATGATCGAGCAGGATCGCGTCATACGTTGCCAGAATCTTGGACTGATCTTTAATCGTGTTCGAGGTAAAGAAGACTACCTTAAAGAAGCTGCCGATAAACTTGAATTGGAACTTGCCGGTCTGATCCCCTTTGATGAGAATATTGCCGACTACGACCTGATCGGCAAACCCATCACCGATTTGCCATCAGACTCTCCTGCACAGGCTGCCTACAGCAGCGTTGTGGATGACTATATTCTGGCAGATGCCACTGCCGCAGCAGTTAACTAATAATCGAGACATCACCGTGGATGAATTATCCTTCAGCTTGTTAATGACTACCGCCGGTGTTGCGGTAATTCATACTTTTCTCGGACCTGATCATTACCTCCCCTTTCTAACCATGGCAAAGGCACAGCACTGGAGTGTTAAGAAAACACTGCTGGTGGTCAGCGCCTGTGGCACTGGCCATGTACTCAGCTCAATCGTATTGGGCCTGATTGGCCTGGCGGTTGGTCTGGCGATCGGCGATATAGAACAACTTGAAGCTGGACGCGGCGACTGGGCCGCTTGGTGTATGGTTGTTTTTGGGGCCAGCTATGGGCTTTGGGGCGCCCGTCATGCACTACGTCATTCCACCGATTACGAAGCCCATGCCCACGGCGAACAATTACACATTCATAGTCACGGCAAACATATCCACAAACACCGTAAAATGGATGCCAAAAAGATGACTTTCTGGGTGCTGTTTTTAATCTTCGTACTCGGCCCCTGTGAACCGCTCATTCCATTATTTGTCGTGCCAGCCAGCAGAGGCTTATGGGGTCTCGCTATTGCCACAGCTCTGGTCTTTTTTGTAGCCACCATCATTACCATGCTGGCTGTCACCCTCGCTGGGCTAGCCGGTCTTAATCGTTTTCGACTGGAACCACTGGAACGTTGGTCACACTCCCTGGCAGGCGGCACAATCACGCTTTGTGGTTTGGCGATTATTACGCTAGGTTTGTAGGCTAATTTTCTACTGCGCATGGTTCAAATGGCGAACATGGGGTTTTGATGATATGAATTACTTAATGCCTAATACGCTTAATGCGCACACTTAATGCGTATAAGTCCGTACTCGACCTTGCAGTTTTCAAAACAGGTTCCGACCTGGCCTTACACCGATGGACAACAATTTGGAGTAAACGGACCGTTTCCAGATTAACTATTCTCACAAATTAGCTGAAAAGCAGCCATTTAACGCTCGCGGTAATGGACTTTCTTCTTGAGCTCGCTTGCCATGTCAAGTTCTGATCTACAAACCAACCTCCTGCATATCATCAAGCCAGCCAGCTTTATCATCGAGTTTCATAAACATCATGCGGCTGGCTTTTTCGGGCTCTTCTGGTCTTGAGTGAATCTGTTTCAAGATCAGCTTGTCTTCGGTCCTGCCACAGATTTCTATCTTGCCTATATCGTGGCCCATTATAAATTTGAATCGTTTGGCATAGCCATCCAGTCGTTGCTTGGCTTTATCGACGATATCAATACCTTTTTTCAAGGGGACTTGAAAGTGGTGTCTTACCCTTGAAACCGGCATGCACTGGTATAAATAGTATGGATTAACGCCAATCGACACCAAACCATTCATCAGGTTTTCAATGTCTTCTACACTATCGTTAACACCTTCCAGAAATACGGCCTGATTGTTGACGGTGACGCCGGTTTGGCGAATGCGCAACACTGCTTCTTTGGCGATGTCGGTGATCTCATTAACGTGGTTAAAGTGCGTCGGTAGATAGAGAGTTTTGCGCTTATTAAACTCTTCAAAACATTTCAGTAAATCGTCATCAAAGAATCGCATGGGATATACAGCCGGTGTTCTTGTGCCGATGCGAACATAGTTGACGTGTTCGATATCCACAAGGCTTTGCAGTATTTTTCTAATCCTTTGTGTGTTAATGAGGAGAGGGTCACCACCTGAGATAATAACGTTGGTTATCTCTTTGTGCTCTCGAATGTATTCTGCGGCACATTGAAAGTTCTCAACCGTTTTGTCATTGGGCAAGCCGACAATTGCTTTTCTAAAGCAGTGTCTACAATACATGGAACAATAGTCTGTGGCGACAATCAGCGCGGAATAGGGGTATTTGTGTAGAACCCCATTGCCTTTGTCGTGCTTGTCATCACCATAGGGGTCTTTGGTAGTCTCACCCATAGCGCCTGCGACGACTAATTCATCTTCATTTGGGAGAGCCAGTTTTCGGATTGGGTCTTTGTCGTTGTTTTCATCGATTAGGCTCAGATAATACCTTGGAATGTTGATCGGGTGATTGTCAACGACGTCCCTCAATGTCTTCTCTTCACCTTCTGAAAAGTCGATGTATTGCTTGAGTGTATCTATGGTGTTGATGTTGCTCTTTAATTCAGTCTGCCAATCTATCTTGGTCCAATCTATATTTTTTAACTCGCCGAGTTTACTCAAATTTATTCAACCTTATGATGAAAAATGTTTAGTTGGTATAACTCCATAATAGGCATAAACTAAATCAGTGAGAAATAAGACCACGATATAACCCTACTGCATTATTTTCTGCAATTACTAACATTTGAAACCTTACTATGATTCTAATAATGAACTTCGAATGTCTGCCTTGATTCGTTTATCGCGCAGCATTATACCAGTGTGCAGGTCTGAAGTCTCGTAGCCTGAATGACTTCTATGGGCAGATCCATCATGGCTCATTAGGATGCAAACGACTCTAATTGTTACAAAGCTGTCGTTTATTCTTGGGATTAAAATATAAAATTGGTGGAGAGAGTGGGCAGTCAAGTCAACACTTGAGATTTGAAAGACACAGCCAGTAGTATCAGTAAATCAATCGACAAAAAGCTACGTTGACTCAGTCCGTAATCGCTGAAGAGTCCGTTTTTAGATACTGCAGCCAACAAGCTGGCCTGCGACTATACGAGCACAGAACACCAAGACGCATTCGAAATCCCACTCGCAATATGCTGGCATAAAAACAAAGCAGGTTAGAAAACACTAATCTTATAAAAGGGCTACTTTTACTGGTATTTGTGAATATTGAGATTATTATCTCAATTATGAACACTCAAAACCTAAGCACACTACAACAAGCCGTTAACCGTCTGCTCAAACCTTTGATTCGGTTGCTGCTTCGTCATGGCATGCCGTACGGCGTTTTTGCGGATCTTGCAAAACAGGCTTATGTCGAGGTTGCTTACCATGATTTTCAACTGAACAGTCGCAAACAGAGCTTATCGCGCGTCTCAATCATCAGTGGCATTAACCGTAAGGATGTCGCGAAAATGCTGAAAAACACCGACAGCCCCTCCACCAACGAAATCGGGCTCAACCGAAACCGGGCCTCCCGAGTCGTTAACAGCTGGCTGATTGATCCTCGTTTTGTGGATGATCAAAACAAACCACTGGTGCTGAATCTCGGTGAGCAAACACCCTCGTTTGAACAGTTGCTCAAAGCCTATAGCATCGACGTTCCCGTCAGAGCAGTATTGGATGAACTGGAGCGCCTGGGTCTAGTCCATACAACTCAAGAGACCGTCGAGCTATTGGACATATCTTATGTACCCGATCACGATCACCAGGAACAATTGCGTATCTGCGGTGATGCGGCTCATGATCTGCTCACCACTCTGGATCACAATTTGTCAGCTGGATCCAAACGAAAGAGAATTCAGCGAAGCGTTGCCTACGATTGTATTGACGTCTCAGCGCTTGAACACATACAACAATTTACCACCGAAGAAATTCAACAATTTGTAAGTCACTATAACCAGCGACTTGCGCAATACGACCTCGACATTAACCCGCAACAGACAGTTCACCGACGGGCTAGAGCCGGAATAGGGATCTATTATTTTCAGGATTGCAGTCCCAAGGAGGACTTCTCATGACTACTATATTCAAACTAACGATCACCATATTATTCATTGCTTTTCAACTCAATGCTTGCAGTACTGGCGGAGGCAGTTCCAACGGGGGCAGCGAAGGCACCGGTTTAACTCAGGATATGTCTTCGCAAACGACCAGTAGCGGCGCTATAACCGGTTTTGGCAGCATCTTCGTCAACGGTGTCGAATTTGAGCTGGATGTGGCTGAAATCAATATTAACGACAATAACGGCTCAGAAGATCAGCTACAACTGGGCATGTTTGTTGTCGTCCAAGGCGAAGTTAACGATGACAGGACGGCTGGAAACGCCAGCTCAGTCCATTATGACCAAGATATTGAAGGTCCTATCACTGCTATTACCAGCAACAATATTACCAGCAACAATGGCAATGAGGCTCTTATCGTTGTGCTGGGCGTGAATGTGCACATTGACGGCCTGACCGTACTGGACAATCTGGATTTAAGTACAATAGCTGTCGGCCAGGTGGTGGAAGTCAGTGGATTTCGCCAGCGCGATAACAGTTTGCTGGCAACCCGTATCGAAAAACAATCGGACACCTTCATTAGCGGTAGTGAACTGGAAATTGAGGGTCGTATTCTCTCATTGGATAGTGATCAACAACAGTTGGTAATTGCCGGACTCACCATCGATTTCAGTCAAGCTCAATTCAGCAATATTACCGAAAATACGCTGATTCCGGGTCTGTTTCTTGAAGTCAAAGGGTCGGACTTTGGCCCCAATAATGAATTAATCGCAAGTAGCATAGAGCTCGAAGACAATGAGCTGTCACTCGAAGACAATCTAAGCCTGGAGGTGGAAGGCATTATCACCGACTTTGACAGTCTCAGCAATTTTACGGTGGGCAACACGCTGATTGATGGCAGAAACGCCATTATTGAGAATGGTTCCAGTGCCGATCTAGTAAACGGTATTAAGGTGGAAGTTGAAGGCGTTATTGTCTCTGGGGAACTGCAGGCCAATAAGATCAAAATCAAACAGGCTAATACCGTGCGAATCACCGCGCCGATCGCCGCGTTGGATAGCGCCAGTAATCATTTTACCGTATTGGGCATCAGCGCCCAAACCTCGGCATCAACACTGTTTGAAGACAAAAGTGAGACAGATTTGATATCTTTACACCTGGACGATATGAGTAACGATCAATGGGTGGAGGTCAGGGGCAGTTTAAGTGACGGGTTATTGCTGATAGCAAGACTTGAACGTATAGACGAAGAAGATGAAGTTGAACTTCGCGCCCCCATTGAGGCCATTGCAGATAGCACTGTCACACTGGCGGGACTGGATCTGGATCTTTCTTCATTCAGCTCAATACTTAACAGCCTAACGGTTGGCATGGTGATTGAGGTTGACGGAACCTATAACGGTAATGAACTGGCCGTTAGCTCCGTTGAAATTGAAAACTAACGACGGGCAATCAATACTCTGAATCCGTCAAATAGCATCTAAGCCAAGGCATATAGTCTGCTCCCAACACCCTCTCTAACCGGAGAGGGGTTTGGGAGCAATTAAAGAGATTTTGCTCTGACCACGAGCTACTGCTTTTTTAAATGTCATGCAGTGCCCGACGCAGATCTCTGGCAACTCGGAGTAGCCTAGCTTGCCTTATAACCAGTATATTCTGCTTCCCGGTGGGGTTTAACAATTCAAAGCCCTGTTCTAGCTGTTTTCTTTCTTCTAATGCCTGTTGAACCAAGCTGCGCATGTTGCGGACCACCTCCGCGAGCTCCCCCTTGTCGCTTTTTCTCCTATACCAGTTCTCATACTCGTCTAACTCGTGATCGATATTGGTAAGTTCGTGCATTTCTATGTCCAATATTAATCCCTCGTTAATGGTAGCAGGAGTGATGGCTTGCAATTTTCCATCAACCCTGTCGAGTATACGACTCAGCACCTGAGGCAGGTTTCCGATGTGGTCAAACATCTCGATCCGCTCAGCGAGGACTTTTCTGCTACGTGAGAGTAAGCTGAAAATCTTGTCCGGAAGTTCACGCTCCGTACAAAATTTATCAACCAGCAACGGATCCCAGTATGTAAGTATACGATCACGGCATTCATTTATCGCAGCCAAAGTCTCGTTGGCAATCCTCCTCTGTTCGTGGGCCGAGGTTCTCATATTTTCCTTCGCCCGGTGGAACCTTTGCAAGGATAGTCCCAGCTTGGGTCTCCTAGACAATTCTTTGTATGCCACCCGATCGGAGGTTTTCGTTTTTATCCACAAAAGCATACGCGCTTCGTAATGCTGCCAAACTATTTCATTACAAACACCTTTTCCCATTGTTCACTTCTCTCAAGTATTATTAAAGTACCCGGCCGCAAGCAGCGTGAAATCTTTGAAAGGTAAAGAATTTTGAATGTATAGATATATTAGATCAGGTTTGAGCCGATGCAAATGAACCACTTGATCCGAATAAATTTTACATACCCAGCTCTTCAGGGATTAGAAGAAGTTGAATGCGTCCTTTTTGGGCTTCGCTTTCAATAATGAGCGTTTGACAGCAGATTCGTTCGTACTCACTGTTATTGCAAGCCTCTTTATCACACCAACCAGTCTCCAGACAAAGTGTTTTTCTATTCAGTCTCTTGCAGTTCATTGGAGCAACATAATTTCTCGTCCTGTCCAATCCTTCCGATATATCCTTTACAATTTTTTGTGCGCCAGCAATGATGATGACTTTATTGGCCATCGCGACGCCGGCCACCCGATGTCCAAGACAGCTTTGAATCAAAAGTTCTCCCTGTAAGGTTATCGCATTAACACTGGTAAGAAAGTAATCCGCAGATGCACCTTCATTACGCAACCGCAGGCTCTCCTCTGGCGAAAGACCTGCTTTGTACTGATTTATTACAGTTCGCCCTTCTTTCTCCAGACGATTAACCAAGCCGAGCTGCTCAAGTGTTTTTGATCCTGATAGCCCCACTGTCGCATTGACTGCGATGAGCTCAGCGGCTCTTTCAACAGCGGCTTCTGCACTTTCTAAACACTCTGCATCGATATTTCGTTTCGCCAAAACCTCAATTACCTGAGCGATTCTTTTTTCATACAACCATTTTTGATTCTGATCCATAATTACCTGCCATTCTAACTTCAAAACCTGTAAATGTTTTCTACCCCATCCCATGGCGCCGCTTTGTCCCCATGCCTTAATTGCAACAGCCCCTTCCAAGCACGAAAAAACTCAAAGGGACAGCCACGATCAAACAACGCTAATCAAGCATCTGGAAGTGAAGATACCTTTTTTACTTCACAGGGTGCACCCCGTGGAGCATGACTGGGCGAACCATAAAACATACGATAGTGTATTTGCGAATAACCACCAGCCAGGTGCAGTGCTTTCCAGGGCGCTTCAACCGGCTCCTGCTGCCCTTTCCAGTTTTTAAACTGATAGGGTTCCCAGGCATGATAAATAATCACTTCTCCTGGCGCAGTTGCGGCTGCGACTTTTACCATGGCTTCAAACTCACCATTGTGATTGTAAACCGACACCGTATCACCGTCTTTAATGTTACGTTCGCTACAATCCTTCGGATTCATAAAGCAGGCTGGTACGCCACGCTGCAAGCGTAGCAGCATTTTATGATCGCGCCAGATGGCATGAATACTCCAGCGGTTATGACCACCGTTAATCCGCAAAGGCAACTTGCTTTTCGCATGTGGAGGATCTTTGTGCACGGGGATTTCCTCGCCCGCCTCCATATACCAGGGGTGGTCGATAAAAAACTGTTGCCTGCCTGTCAAAGTAGGCCAAGCAACTTTCTTCTCAACAAAATCCCGATGCGGCCAGTGTGTATCTTTGGGATCATAATCCGTGTAGTTCTGATAAATCACGCTGGGACGTGAAGGTCCGATAATCGGCACCGCGCCCATCTCCAGCGCTTCGCGTCCAGTATTAGCTGCACAACTCGGACTCCCCTCAAACAGTTTATCCATCAGTTTAATGGGATCATCCGGATCAGTTGGGTCATACTCTCCGTTCTCGGTATGGCGATCATATACGGTCTTCAGATCATGATCTTGTCCCTTAAAGCCCTTCACCATACCGATATTGCGTGCGATCGCTCGTTCTTGCACAGTCTTGCTGAGCATGCCGAAGACTTCCCAGTCAGACTTGGATTCGCCGAGTGGTTCGGTTGCCTTGTCCGAGCAGATTATGTAATGCACATAAGACTGCCCATACTTGATGCCCACCTTTTCATAGTAGGCCGCGACTGGCAGGAAGTAATCCGCGTACATGCTCGACGTGCTCATGCGAAAATTAGCCGAAATCACCAGATCCAGTGTCGGCCAGAAAACATCGCGGGCAATCTGTGATGAAGGCCAACGACGCAAGGGATTGCAGCCGGTGAAGATAAAAACCTTTGGCTGGACATCTTCAGCCGGGTGTATCTTTACCCAACCCTTATCAATGGATTCACGCATATAGTTCGCCATGCCACGGGACATCGAGGGATCCTGCAGATGTTCTTTATCCCACAGTTCCTTGTAACCGGCATGTACATAGAGAAACGGCATCAGCGGTGTATTGGCTTCGGCTTCACTGACGGTGGTAAAGATATGTTCGAAATCCCTCGGCGTAAAACCGCGTATGGCTTTGGGAATCAAAGCCATTTGTTCCATCGCGGTCAGCGGTATGTCGGCAAGCATGGCATCAGCACCATCAAAGCCCCACCATGCCGCAATACGCATACCACTACCGGGTTTTCCCTGATTGCCGGTTAGTGCCATTAACAGAATCATGGCGCGCTGAAACAGATCGCTGTGAAAATGTTTACAGGCTCCCCAGGACGCGAAAATCATCGCATTGGGGGCTGCTGCCATTTCTCGCGCAAATCGACGAATCAAGCTTGAATTCAAGCCGGTAATCTCTGCGGCTTTCTCTGGCGTGTAGTCTTTGTTAAGTGAAGCCACCAGCTTGTCATAAACGGTATAACACTCCACCGCCTTGCCATCAGCAAGCGCTACTTTAAAGTTACCGGAAAGCGTCGGTTTCAATTGCCCGAGTTTAAGACTGCGACCACCTTCTCCATCCCCTTCACAGCCTGGGGCCATTGCAAGGGCGTTTGTTGCAGAATCCCAAAAATACAGTGCGTTATCCACCCCGCCCTTTTTCAGATCGCTTTCTCGCAAAAACTGCTGGGTATCCTTGCGAATCAGAAAAGGCATATCCGTCTGTTCGACGACATAATCGTGTTTGATCAAACCTTCGGAAATCATCACCTGTGCCACAGCCAAACCCAAGGCAGCATCGGTTTCCGGTTTGATGTTGAGCCACATATCCGCATGCACGGTGCTAGGGCTCAGATCAGGTGCAACCACCACCAATTTTGCGCCGCGATAACGCGCTTCATGCATATTGTGCACTTCAGGGATACGGGTATAGACCGGGTTGCCGATCCAGATGACGATATAGTCGGAGCGAAACCAATCATCAGAAGTGCCTTCACAGTTATACATACCCCAGGTTTGAATAGCACCCATCGGCATATCGCCGACACCGGACCAGGAATCAATCGTAGTGACTTTAAGCGCCGAAGCAAAACGAAAATCCCCCGCTGTCTCCGGTCCGTAACCCGCATTGGTGGTACCGTGGTCATAGACAATGGATTCAGTGCCCTGATCAATTGCCGCATCAATCAAGCCATCGGCAATCTCGGTATAAGCTTCTTCCCAGCTAATACGCTTCCATTTGCCAGCACCACGCTCACCCACACGCTTTAACGGGTGTGTCACTCTCGCTTCGGACAATTGCAGGTCTGTGTAGCAGGCGCCTTTTTGACAGCCGCGTGGATTCAGGTCCGGCACATCGTCCCGAGGCGCTTCATAAATCGCATTCTGTTCTTCACGCCAGGCAATACCGTCTTTGACATACACATCCCAGGAACAGGCCGAAATACAATTGGCCCGCGTATGGGTGCCCTTGACGATTTTATCCCACTTCCATTTAGCTCGATAGACATCGGAGAAATCGTCATATTGAATATCCTTTCCCAGAATTTTCGGCAGCTCCTGCGGCAGGAAATCTGCTTTATTGGGGTGTTTGGGCATTAAACTATAAAGGCCCAGACCAACAGCTGCCGTGCCTGCTGTTGCGCCTATAAGAAATTTTCGGCGTGATACCTTGGCTTGTGTCATCGTTGGCTCCAACAAAATTTGGGCAAAGTAAAAACTCTTGAAGATCGGAGTCCGTATGTAGGGTGACAATAGGAAAATTGGTGCAGTGCGCTTCGCTTACTGACACCCTACGAATCCGAGAATTGCCTTAATCAAGTGCCGTTCTACTCTGACCGCAATTATTCAATTTTTTATGTTACGAATAAGGATGTTTCCAAGTCACCGGAATATGGGTCATTGCTTTTATTTCATCGCCCAGATTCCCTATACACTGCTTATAGGCATTAATAATGGATTCCTCATAGGCATAATCATAAGGATCGCCCAGATTTTGCTCACCCTCCCCGCCTGCGGGTGGGGGATTATCCATATACCACTTAATAGTTTGCTCTATCGCTTCCTCGGCAGTAAACACATCCCGATAGCCCAGCTGTTCCTTCAACTTACTGATATCCATTACGTTGTGATGCCGATACAGCAACTGCGGATGGGTCGCACGAAAACCTGTCGGCAAACTTTCAAAAGGCACTGTAACAGGCTCAAACTCAAAATCCATGATCTGACCGATGATTGACACCCATTCGTAATTGGATACCAGCCTGTCATCGCGCACATTGTAGATTTGTCCGGCAGAGGCCTCTGGATTTTCCACCGCCAGTACAATGGCGTGAGCAATGTTTTCACAATACCCCCGGGAGACAAGCGTCAAGCCACCGGCGGGCATAATCAATTGACGACGCTTATCCAACGCGCGCCGCATCATACCCCACTCCCCCGGTACGATATTATTCGGGCCATACACCAGGGGATAACGAAAATGCGACACATTGAATTTTTCATCGCTATGCATCTGCATCACATGCTGCTCAGTTTTTCTCACCGCTGCGGAAAACCGATCGCTATGCTCAACTACGGAAAGCGGGTGGTCTTCCTCCAGCATAAGTGGTGTTGGCTCAGTGGTTTCCCAAGGATTAGGAGCGGCCATCTCACCCCAGCCCTTATATATGGGCGCGGCGCCTCCGACAGTGACCAATCGGCTTGTTTTACCGATCAGCGCTTCAGCCACGTATTTCAATCTGCCGTAGGTGATAACCGCCGCATCGAAGGTTTTATGCTCAAGGGCTGACTGAAGATCTTCCAGTGAATAGGGATTGGTATGGATATGTTCTACCTGCTCCGGCAGGTCGGGCTCATGGGTACCACGATGCAGAATCGTCACCGAACAGCCACGCTGTAATAACTCTCTTACAATCACCACACCGGTGACACCAGCGCCACCTACGATAAGGACATGCATTTTAAATCACTCCAATGTTTTTTTGGGGCCAGATATACCTCTCCCTCTGGAGCAACTTATGGACTACCAGGGCACGTAGGGTGCAATAAGCTTGCGCATTGCACCCTACATAGTCGCATTAGCCTTTGATGAGGGGGAAATGAATTTGTGCCTCAAAATATTACAGCTTATAGGCAAGCTCTGTCGCTTCCCGCACAGCTTTATGGATCAATCCAAACCCTGTGCAATCGCCAATGCTGTGCACTTCTTCCGCCAGCAACTGAACGCGCTCATAAAATGCCGTATCCTGCTCGGGCAGATCAATCAACACAATGTGTTGCGCTTTCAACAAATGAGGTTTCCCATCTGCAGTCGTTATTAACAAACCATCTACGCCAATCTCGTCGACTGTCACGGCTGTATTCAGCGGTACGCCTAATGCGTCAAGGTCGCGCATATGCTCGGTGCGTCTTTTTTTGCCTCGACCCAGCTCTTCGGCAATACGGGTCTGAGCATCAACCACCTGCACATTACAGCCCTGACGCGCCAGATACACCGCCAGCTCAACACCTATCAATCCACAACCAACAATCACCGTCTTACCGCTGGCTTCTTTTAGCTGGCCAAGTTCAGGACTGTTTTCTTTCAGCAAACGTCGAACAGTCTCACCTTTGATCACATGCGGCAAATTAGCCCCTTTAATGTCAGGCGGTGCCATCTTTGCGCCTGTTGCGACGATAATGGCATCGGGATTGATTGCTTTAATATCGTCTTCAGTGGCTGTTTTTCCCAAGCTGACTTCAATCGGCAGGGACTCCATTTGATGCACGAGATAATCGAGAAAAACCTGGTTGTCGGGATGTACAACTGCGGCGTAATTCAGCGTACCGCCCAGTTTTGATTCCTTTTCTATCAGTGTCACCTGATGTCCACGACCGTGCGCAATACGTGCTGCCTCCATTCCCGCAGCGCCACCACCGACCACCAGTACACACTTGGCCTTTTCAGCTTTATCCAGAGGAAATTCAGCTTCTTTACAGCATCGCGCATTGATTGCACAGGCAACACCACTGCCATGAGCCATCATGTCGTCCACACAGACCTCGCAGGAATTACACATGCGAATATCATCCAGCTGACCGCTTTGTATTTTTTTCGGTATATTCGGATCAGCAAGCAGTGGCCGTCCCAATACAATCATATCCACGTCTTCATTGGCTATAATTTTTGCTGCTTCAACCGGATCCCATAATCTACCCACTACCATCACCGGTACTGTCGCAACCGATTTCACTGCTCTGGCCTCTGCCAGATTAAATCCGCTGGGATAAGAGGAACCTGCAATAATCTGTGAAATCGACGCATCCGTCACACCGCCACTGATATGAAAACAATTCACACCGGCTTTTTCCAAGATGGGAACCATGCGCTGGGTTTCATCAATTGTGCGCCCACCAGGATCTCTTTCATAACCCGCGATGCGCAGGGTAATAGGAAAATCATCACCGACTTTTTGACGGATATTCGCCAGCACTTCCAATAGCAGTTTCATGCGGGTTTCAAGTTTTTTGCCAGCAAACTGGTCCTGACGATGATTTCTGATGGGCGATAGAAAAGAACCCAACAGCAAATAACTGTGTGCTGCATGCAACTCAATGCCGTCATAGCCCGCCTGTTTTGCACGCAGAGCCGCATCGCCAAAGCGTTCAACCGCTTCTGCGAGTTGCTCCAGCGTAATTTCCTCACAGGTCAATGTCGTGGTCGGCGTACGCAGAACGGAAGGACCAAGTGCGGGGATACCTTTGAATAAAGGCGCCAGTGATTCAGGGCCTGGATGCACCAATTGGGGTTGCACTTTGCAACCGACTGCATGAACAGCATCGACCAGTTTTTTGTGCGCTTCAATCATATCGTCGCCATACAAACCAAGGGAACGTTGTTGATAGCGATGATCTGGATCGACAGTCACCACTTCAACCGTGACCAAGCCAACACCACCTTTGGCTCGTTCAGCATAATAATCAATCTGGCGCTGCGAAGGCGTTTCATCGTTATTGGCCAGATCCAGCGTCATCGGTGCCATCACCAAGCGGTTTGGCAGTTCCATTTGGCCGATTTTTATCGGTGAAAAAAGCGAATCGAGAGCCGTCATTGAATTCTCCAATAGATTAAATAGCCCTCTCCCGCTTGGGAGAGAGGTGGTCCGGCAATTCCGGTTGGGGCGGCCGGCGCTCCGGTGAGGGGTGTTGTCTTCTTGTTACATTTTTGACATGACTTCATCGTTAAAGCGCTTCAGGCAATCAATCTTAAAATCCAGCGGTGAATTGAACTTGCCTCCATAGTACATCCAAGGCATAACACAGGCTTCATCAACGCCCATATCCCGCAGTCGCTTATGACCATCAAGGTCATAGATGTCTGTTGCGACGGAAATCATCTCAAACGGTTTGTTGTCCGTGCCGTATTCCTTTCTGTAACCGTTTATTTCTTTGATCATTTTCTCGATTTCTGGCGATTTCACATTGGGCGAGACAAAACCATCACACAGGCGCGCAGCACGACGCAGTGCCGGACTTGCTGTGCCGCCAATCAGAATAGGCATGGGTTTTTGGGGAACCGGATTAATCGATAGCGCTGGGATATCATAAAACTTACCATGATGTTCAAACACGTCACCAGTGAATGCCTTCTGCAAAATCTCGATCATCTCACTGCAACGCACACCGCGAGTGCTCATATCCTCTCCGTTAACCGAAAAATCCTCTGGCCATACGCTCAGGCCAACACCCAGCGACATACGGTCCTGACAAAGATAAGCGGCTGTACCTGCTTGTTTAGCGACCAGCATTGGTTGACGACACGGTAATTTTAATACGTTCACTAAAAAGCGGATATCTTTGGTTACTGCTCCGAGATGAGCAATTGCACAGAATGGATCGAGGAAGGGAGTTCTGGCGCTCCAGTAGCGGTCTCCGCTGTCGGTATAGCTGTAATCCACCGTGGTTTCTTCATAGTAAAACAAACCATCACCTAAATTGACCGAATGCATGCCCATCTCGTCGGCAATTTTGCTCAACTCAATCTGATCTTTCATGGGATTAAATGTCAGGGTTAGCGAAAACTTCATTCTCATCTCTCCTCTACTTTTTAATTTTTACTTTTACTTTTACTTTTACTTTTACTTTTACTTTTACTTTTTTTCGACAGGCATAAACGCATACATATAACGCGTATTTGACCAGCCCGATTTGATGATTATTAACTGCGAATAGTACAGGAACTCTAATTACGAGCACAATATATATTTACTTTATCCAAACATCTATTTACCATATTTTCATATTCATCCACATGGTAAAAACGTAGCAAAAACGCGGTAAAGACATTTGCCACCGGAAGACAGCCTAAATAAGGCGAATCGAAACAGTTCACTTTTCAAGAGGCATCACACCATGCAAAAGGCAGCCAAAACCAATCCAACCCAGCCTAAGCGCTTGTCAACAATAGAAAAATGGGATATTGAAACCGACGTCGCCATTGTGGGTTATGGCGGAGCCGGGGCCTGTGCCGCCATTGAAGCGGCCGATGCCGACGCCAAAGTCACGCTGTTTGAACTGGCCAGTGACGGTGGTGGCTCTACGGCCCTGTCTTCCGGCGAGGTGTATTACGGGGGCCACGGAGGGACACCCATCCAGAAAGCCTGTGGTTTTGAAGACAGCACAGAAAATATGTTTAAGTATCTGATGGCATCCATCGGGCCCACTGCGGATGAAGCCAAAGTACGCAATTATTGCGAAAACAGTCTCGCTCATTATCAATGGATGGTGGATAAAGGTGCTGTCTACAAACATTCCTTTCATGACAGACGAGCCATCATCCCTATGACGGATGACGGACTACTGTATTCAGGTAATGAGAAAACCTGGCCCTATTCCGAACAAGCAACCCCCTGCCCTCGCGGTCATGCGCTGGAAATTGAAGGCGATAACGGTGGCCCCCTGCTATGGAAAATTATTTCCGAACAAGTACAAAAACGCGGTGTTGATATTCGCTACGATGCCCGAGTGCTGACCCTGATTGCAGATGACAACAATGCCGTACATGGGCTGGTGGTGAGAATAGACCAACAAGAACTTAACGTTAAAGCACGTGGGGGCGTCGTACTCAGCGCCGGCGGCTTTTGTATGAATCAGCCCATGTTGGAAAAATACGCACCCAAACTCGCTCGCGGTAACTATCCTGTCGGCAATCCCGGTGATACCGGCACTGGCATCCTAATGGGCATGGGTGTTGGCGCCAACGCCATTAATATGAACGAAGGGTTTATATCAATGCCCTTTTACCCGCCGGCAGAAACAACCTCTGGCATTTTTGTCAATGCACAGGGACAGCGATTTGTCAGCGAAGACAGTTATCACAGCCGCGTCGCGCATTACGTACTTCAGCAACCCCAAGGGCGTGTCTACCTGATACAACATGCCGATGACGATTACACACCCCCTCCCCTACTCAATGCAGATATTGCCGGAACCGGCGAAACGATTGAGGAACTGGAAGAAGAACTGAAACTGCCCATAGGCATGCTGAAACATACGGTCAAATACTACAACCAGCACGCAGCTAACGGTGAGGACCCCTTATTTCATAAAGCGGCCGAATGGTTAAAGCCGATTGAACCACCCTTTGTTGGATTGGATTGTTCAGCTGATCGGGGTGTGATTCTACCGTATTTCACGCTGGGCGGATTGGAAACGCAACCCAGCGGAGAGGTGCTCAACCTGAATGGCGACATTATACCGGGGCTTTATGCAGCTGGACGCACGGCCGCTGGCGTGCCTCGCACAGGCGAAGGATACAATAGCGGCACGTCGGTTGGCGATGCAACCTTTTCCGGCCGTTTGGCGGGTAAAGCCGCGGCTACTCGCAAAACTTAAAGCAGAAAGATAAGCGAACCAATGGAATCCAACGCACCACAAAACCTGACTCGCGCTACCTGGGAAAAATATCAGGATAATCTGTTTCGCCATTTGATGACGATCGGTCGTCATGCCGAAACAGAATTGGTGCTTGCGCTGCAGCAAAAAGGGTATGAAAACCTCTCCATTCGCTTTGCCTACCAGTTGGTTCCCATAGCACTGAATGAACATGGCATTCGCATTACCGATCTGGCCAATCTGCAGGGCATTAGCAAACAGTTGTGCTATCAAGCGCTTCGTCCGATTGAAAAAGCAGGCTATATCTTCCGTGAAGATGATCCCTCTGACGGGCGCGCCAAACTGGTAAGACTAACCACCATGGGCACGGCGATGGTCAATGATGCCTTCGCAGAACTTGATGGCATCAGCAAACGATTTGCCTCCCTCACCGGCAATGAACAACTAAAAAACCTCAACCGCTATCTCGCTAAGATAACCCCCTCTTTTTTGTACGAAGGCAAAAATATACCCCGACGGTTTCTCGACTCAAATATTTTGTTTGCGGCATCAGTTGGCCAGGTATCACGCTATTACGAAACCCAGCTCATTAACCTGAACACGGCCAAAGGTCATCAAAGTATTAAGCCCTCGTTTACTCAAGTACTTGCCTATCTCAATTTATCGGGAACAGCGCTCAATCATATTGCCCAAATTCTGCAAATATCCAACCAAGCAGTTCTCAGAATTGCCATAGAGCTGGAAAAACTTGGTTATCTACGACGTACAGCAAATTCGAATTCTCCGACAGACAAACGACGTAGCAGCCGCCTTTTTTTCACGCCCCAAGGATTACAGTTAATTACAGATTCAGTCGAGTCTGTGATCACGCTGGAAGATGAAATCAAGCTTCAGCTTGGAGAAACGCACTACCGTGATTTTTCCCTTTCGCTAGAAAATCTCTTCAGAAAAATCAGAAAAAGCAATCAAATACTAAAAGACTACGATCCCAACACAGTACACTTGAAACCAGCAATAAACGAAGAGAGCAACACAGAACAACCATTGCTGCTTGAGGAACTGTTACTGTTTATTGCCTCCCTGTTCGAACAAGAGGCAACTCATGGCACCGCTTCGGAAAAGCTAACCCGAAATCTGGGTAATCTTTCCAGTTCAGCAGAATCGCCTGTCGTATTTTCACCGGCTGCCAATAGAGTACTGAGCAATACTGCCATACAGCCCTCTGCCGTCATCAAATCTCTCGAACAGCTGCTTGGCAGAAAATCCGCAGATTCGCTCATTAAACAAATCACTAATCTAGCAAAGAAAACAGAAAATTGATGATCTCTTTAGGGCCTCGGAAAATATATTTTTCCCGCAGCCCTTATATCTGGCACTACATAATTACTCCCTCTATCCCAAAATTACTTGATCCAGAATTAATCCCGAATCGGATCAATTAACCTAGAAAACTCAGTTGAATCGTAGCGAGAGGGTTTAAGGTGCTGAAGATAGGAGTTTTTTCCTGAAATTTTAGACGAAAGCAGTATCACCCATACGGTGAGTTTAAAATTTTGGAAAA
>PIVM01000459.1 GCA_003353945.1 Gammaproteobacteria bacterium | reverse complement strand
GAGCCGGATGAGAATAATGTAAACGAGGAGGACGAACCAAACACAACGTCATTGGGGACATGCATGGCCTTGACCACGAATGACATAAATGTTCCTACCTCTTGGAGGCAAGCCCGAAATATACCGGAATGGGAAAACGCAATGGAAAGAGAAATTAATGAGCTAAGAAAGAAGAACGCATGGGAGTTAGTAATAAGACCGAAGAACGTGAAAGTTCTACCAGGTGTATGGAACTTCCGGATAAAGAAAGACGAGAACGGAAATGTGGTCAAGTATAAGGCAAGATGGTGCGTCGACGGATCCAGAGAAGGGTTCGTTCGTCCACCCGAAAACGTATTTTCGCCTGTGGCTGAATTGCCAACTGTCAGGACTTTTATAGCGATTGCTGCAAAAGAAAAACAAGCAATCTTCCAGGCAGATTTCCCCAATGCATACGTAAATGCTGAAATTGAGGAAGACATATACGTTTGTCAGCCTAAGGGCCTAGAAGATAAGGATGGTGATAAGTACGTTTGTAAATTGAAAAAAGCCCTATACGGTTGCCCTACGAGCGGAAAAAGGTGGAATGAAACTTTAACCGTAGCCATTCTGTCGCTGGGATACAAGCAGTCTTTCATTGACCACTGCTTGTTTCATAGAATGAAAGATGAAAATAAGGAAATGATGTTAATTTACGTTGACGATGTGTTGGTAACAAGTAGCGCAGGAGAGGACGAGGCAAAACGTATGTTATGTGAGCTGGGCAATAAATTCGACATAAAGGAGCTTGGAAAGGCGAGGCATATTCTAGGACTCGGTATCCACCAAGGAATTGAAGGAATATTCCTCGAACAAAGAGCATACGTCGAATCTATCTTAGAGGAAGCTCAATACTTGGATGCGAAAGCGAGGAACACACCGTGGGATGGCCATTTAGTGGAAAACGATGAAAAATTATCGACATTAGAAATTGAAACTTTCAGGCGGACTTTAGGCCAACTAGCTTACCTTGCAAACGGGACAAGGCCAGATATTGCGTGGGCAGTGGCAAGACTAGCATCAAAAATAAAGGAACCTACCAAAGGCAGTTGGGAACGTATTAAACGATTACTTAGGTATTTAAATGGTACGAAGAATCTGGGACTGCGTTACAAACCTTACGACGGCTTGATGAACATTGAAACTTACGTTGATTCGTCGTTTGCCATCGACAAACAGAGGGGAAGGAGCGTCACTGGATTCATTACTTATTTAAACGGTGGACCTGTACTCTGGAAAAGTCGGTTGCAGTCCACAGTGGCGGATTCCCCGAATGCTGCTGAATACATAGCGTTGTATGAATCAGCAGTGGCTTCAATGGGTTTACGGAATTTGCTAAACGAGAGTGGAGTACTATTGGAAAAGGTGTGTAAGATTTACGAGGACAACGACGGTTCAAGACGCTTAGCAATGAGCGGAATGGGACAAAAGAAGGCCAGACATTTACACACGAAGCACCATTATGTTCAGGAACTTTGCAGGGATAATGAAGTCGAAGTAGTACGAGTACCAACAGGTGAGCAGCCTGCTGATTTGCTCACTAAAGGGTCGCATACTGGAAAAGTACATTCCCAACTGATGACTAAACTTGGAGTTATGAATCACGCACGTGATGCATGATTCATGGGGATGGTGTCACGGGGATGGTACTTCTCATGTAGATGTACACCGCTTAAGATGTACCAAAAGATGTGGAGTGTATGTACACTAGATAGGTGTACATTCATGTTGAGGTATATGAAGTACACTAGATAGGTGTACATTCATCGGGACATCTTCGGTACAATTA
>PIVM01000458.1 GCA_003353945.1 Gammaproteobacteria bacterium | reverse complement strand
GCGGAACCGGGCGATCACGCTGACCCACAACCTGACACCAAGAAAATGCCTCGGATTCAAAACTCCAGCCCAGGCCCTCTTGAAAGAACTCGGTATCGACGTCAAAATGTCGTTCAGATCAAATGCTGCACTTCGTGCCTGAATCCACCTATATGGGCAAGCGTAACAGTTAATATGGGAGTTCACCTCAATCATTCGGCCGTCGGTTTGCGGGGAGGAGTTGTTTTTAATGTATATGTTTTTCAAAAGAACAGTTAGAAGAGTGGTTTTCTGGTTTATTATATTCTTTCTTTTAGGGCCACTTTGTTTATCAGCATATGGAAAGAATATGACTGTTGGTGTGGCTCATGGTGAACTTCAAAAAGGCCTCCCTTTTATGGTGTGGTACCCGTCTCAAACCAGATTGAAAGAGGAATCCATTCATATCGGTGACCAAGTGATGCCCGGCCTATTGAATGCCCCTTGGTTAAAGGGCCGGTATGGTTTGGTTTTGATATCTCCTGGATCGGGAGGAACATTTCTGAGTTATTGGCGAACCGCACATTTTCTAGCATCCCATGGCTATATTGTTGCCAGCCTCAGTCATCGACATGATAACGCGTTTGATTATTCAGGGAGTTCGTCCATAGCCGTCTTTAACAGTAGACCGCAGGAAATGTCTATTCTTCTGGATCACTTTTTGAAGACATCCCTTCGTCAATATGTCGATACATCTCATATTTCTGTAATTGGTTTCTCAGCTGGTGCTTATACGGCTCTTACTATGGCGGGAGCGGTGCCTTCAACAGGATTGTTGCAAAAGTACTGCAGGGTTTATCCAAAACCAAATGTCATGTGTTTTCAACCGCATGGTCTTGCTAGGATAATGGACTTCTTTTCAAGTAAACAAAGGCAAAAATTATTGCCTCATCCTGATCGCCGTATTCGAACCATTGTGGCGGTAACCCCACCCGGCGAGGCGCTTTTTTCAAAAGGGGCGTTCCATAAAATACGTATCCCTGTACTGTTGATAGAAGGAGGGCTTGATCATATACTCGTCTATCCAAATAATGCCCTTTACATCAAAGATGTCATGGGAAATTCTTCCCAGTATATTAAGTTAGAACAAGCTGGTCATCTCTCATTCCTGTCATTTATGCCGCCCTCCCTCCCGCCGCTTTTGACATCAGAAAAAAACATTGCATCGAAATCTGTCCGCGTTCAATTTGCACACGATATTTTTAATTTTCTGGTAACTGCCCAGGTGCCTTATACCAAGGTGCGGTGATAATGATTCATAGAGACGGCTTCCCCTGATTTTTGGCTAGGAGCGCGCATCGAAGCGATGTGAGGCATCGGGAGATGCGTGCGACGCGGTCCAAAAGTCAGGGGAAGCCGCCGTAACCCCTTGGGAGAACAGCAAATTCAGTCCGGAAAAAGCCTGAAAATACCCTCTGGAGGCTTGATATTTCGCCAGCGGCATTTGGCAGCATTGCGCAAAATCTCTTGATTTCAATCAGTTGTCTTTGCCAGACCTGAGTTTGCGGTCTGTGGGCGACAGCTTGCCATCGCTTTGAATAGGGAAGGGTCCGCGGCTGCTGCGGGCCTTTTTTTTTGGTTATTGTGCCGGGAAATAAAGAAATGAAGACCACGACGACGACGGGAATCGATGTGTGGATCAGCCACACAATGGATGGACTGGACTGGGAGACCCTGGCCGGGCTCTACGCCCGGGTCCGGGGAAAGCCGCGTGCGACAGCTGACCTCAAGAGCGCCTTCTTCAACAGTTATGCCGTCGTGTTTGCGTGGCGGGACAGGCGGCTGATCGGG
>PIVM01000172.1 GCA_003353945.1 Gammaproteobacteria bacterium | reverse complement strand
GGTCGCCTACGTATAAGGCTGGCAACGGCAGGCACTGGAGGTAATGTGGCGAGCTATGATGCACCGGTCAACACGGTATCGACTGATAATTGGCAACATGTTGCTTTTAGCTGGGATGCTAGTACTGGCTTATTGAAGCTATTTCACAACGGTAAAGAAGTGGCTGCTTTTAAGCACGGGGGAACCGGCATAAAAGCGTCGAGTCAAGGAATCGCAGTGGGCAATGTCAATTTGGCAGGAGATCGCTACATGGACGGCCAAATTGAGGAAGTCGTTCTATACCAATACGCCTTAAGTGCAACAGATGCCGCCGCCTTATTTAGTGAAAATGAAGTTGCTGAACCGGTGAGTTATGATCCGGACCTAACGACCTTGTGGGATTTTGATGCTTATAAGGTAGGTGATGACGTATTAAGAGATGTTATCGATGGTTCAAGCAATCTGCAAGTAATCGGTTCTCCTCAAAGTGTTACCGGCCTTAGTGGTAATGCCGTTGACTTGAACGGGAATAGCGATTTCTTTTTTTCTGACAGTATCAATACGGATAACTGGGGTGCAATATCAGCGGCCGCATGGATAAATCCACGCGTCTTGGGTGACGATCGGGTCATAAGCAAATCCATAGGCTATAAGCTGGGTGAGCATATTTTTTCCCTTGGGTACGTGAGTGACGGTCGCCTACGTGTAAGGCTGGCAACGGCTGGCACTGGAGGTGAAGTGGCGAGCTATGACGCACCGGCCGACACGGTATCGACTGATAATTGGCAGCATGTTGCCTTTAGCTGGGATGCTAGTACTGGCTTGCTTAAGCTATTTCACAACGGTAAAGAAGTAGCTTCATTTGAGCATGGGGGAAGCGGCGTAAAAGAGTCGAGTCAAGGAGTCGCAGTGGGCAATGTCAATATGACAGGTGACCGCTACATGGATGGTCAAATTGAGGAAGTTAGGCTCTATCAACGCGCACTGGATGAGGCAGAAGTTATAGCATTGGCCAATGGTGCCTTAAGTTAGAACCCGGTAGAGGTGGCGGTCAGAGGCGGCGTGTGCCCAACATTTGGGAATGGCTTTGTGATCATGAATCGCAAAGCCGCGATTTTGATCTCAACGAGTTAAGTTGATATTACCAGCCGGTAGTTTGCTTATTGCCAATAGTTTTTTGAAATCAGGAGGAATGGGTAAGTAACTATGCGAAATTCAGTTCAATTCTCTTACTAGGATTTTGCATTGTAAGTAAGGGTTAGTCCGCCGTATTTGATTCAAAAAAACAGAAAGATCATCAAATAATCAAATTTGTGGATTGGATTCCGATTTTTCCAGGTGTCAGCCACGATTTCAATCTATCCTTTTCAGAGGTAGTTCATTTATAAGCCCCGCAACCTGACCCAATCGTGGTAATAAGATAGCAAGAGTGTTATCAGTCATTGACTGAGCTGCCGAACCGCTAGATGGGCGGACAGAGGAATACTTGCTGAGTTTCGCCGCGTACCGAATACGAGCTGTTAAGCCATGAAAAATCTGATTGTTATCCTCGCCAGTTTTAGTGCACTGATCCTGGCAACCATCGCCACCGCTGGCGAGTTCGACACCACCATTCCCTTGCGTGCTGGCGATGCCGCCACTTTTTATGTCAAAGCGGAAGTCGGTGACAGCAAAGCCATGGATTTTATGGTGGATACCGGTTCGGGCTATATGACTATCAACGAAGATACACTTGTGATTCTGCAAGGTTTAAAGCAGGCCCAATACCAGAGAGAGCAGCATGGCGTATTGGCCAATGGGACGGAAATTGTGGTGCCTATCTATCAGTTGTCGCACTTCAATATCGGTGGTTGCATGCTGAACAATCTGGAAGCGGCGGTATTTCCTGGCAAGACACGTCAGATTTTGGGGCTGAACGCGCTTAGGCAGGCCGGTCCGTTCATTTTTTCTTTTGATCCGCCCAAACTGGTTCTCAGTAATTGCCTTAAAGAAGAAGTATCCGTTCAACAAACCGAAAACAATACCAATGGCTAGATCAGTCTATTCTGGAACAGCCTCCAAGGCACGTTTCGCTTGATGCCAGTTTTGTTCATTGTCGAATGTCGACCGAAAATTTTGCTGCAAGTAATCGGCACACAGCGTCAGAATGGTGGTGATCTCACGGGCTACCTTACACATCGTCCGATTTGAACATGTCGGGGCTAAGGTTATGTCGATGCAAGAGACGATAGAATTCAGTACGATTGCGGCCTGCCAACCGTGCTGCTTCGCTCACATGTCCCTGAGTAATTTTTAACAGCTGAATCAGATAATCGCGATCGAATTGTTGTTTTGCTTCCGCGTAGGGGAGGATGCTGGTTGGCTTTTCGTGCAATGCGCGGCTGACCAATGTCGCCGGTATCAATGGTGTGGTGCAGAATACATGGCATTGTTCGATCACATTCAACAGCTGGCGCACATTGCCAGGCCATTCATAACCGGTTAGTATTTCAAGCGCTTCTGCCGTAAAACCATTAACGTTGTGGTGCTGCTTTTCGTTTAGCCGAGCGAGAAAATGACGAGCTAGCAGAGGAATATCCTCGCACCGTTGCCGTAGCGGTGGGATAAGCAGTGTTACAACGTTGAGCCGGTAAAAAAGGTCTTCGCGAAAACCACCTTCAGCGACGGCGCGTTCCAGAATCCTGTGCGTCGCCGAAATAATCCGAACATCGACAGGGATGACATTGCTGGCGCCCACCGGGCGAATCTCCCTGTCTTGCAACATCCTCAGCAACTTGGCCTGCAATGGTATTGGCATGTCACCGATTTCGTCCAGAAATACTGTACCGCCTATGGCCTCCATAATTAAACCTTTATTTGCTGCAACGGCGCCAGTAAAGGCGCCTTTTATGTGGCCGAACAATTCAGATTCCAGCAACTGTTCGGGAATGGCAGCACAATTAATCGTCACAAAGGGTTTTTGACAACGCGGACTGGCCAGATGTATAGCACGAGCCAACAGTTCTTTACCTGTGCCCGAGGCACCTTGAATCAGTACGCTGATCTCGCTGGCAGCGACCAGATGTGCCTCTGCAAGTAATGCATCCATTGCCGGACTGGCTGTTATGATTTCAGCTTGCCAAGCTTCGTCCCGCTCTGCCGTAGACGAAGATTCATCGACACCCGAGGCAATCATGGCGCGCTCAAGCAAATCTAATAACGCGCCGTCCTTAAACGGTTTGGTTAAATAACCGAACACGCCCTGCTGTGTCGCTTGCACTGCATCGGGAATAGTGCCATGGGCGGTTAGTACGATCACTGGCAGGGTTGGATCTTGGCGGTGAATATGTTCGAACAGTCCCATGCCGTCCATTCCATCCATGCGTAAATCGGTGATCACGACTTTCGGACGTGCCACGGCAATACGAGCTAACGCCTGTTCGGCACTTTGCGCCATTTGTAATTGATATCCTGCAGACTGTAAACGGATGGAGAGCAGCCGCAGTAAATCTGCATCATCATCGACTAGTAGCAGCGAACGGCGACCAGTCTTCACGGTATTTTCTCCATGGATGATGGACTATGATCCAGGTCGCGCTCAAGACCCTTTAATTGTTCAATTTTTTCTTTCAACTCTAGAGTTTGACCTTGTTGCCGACGAAGCTGTTGTTGCAGTGTTAGTGTGCGCTCCAGAAGATGGGCGACTTGTCGATTTTCTTCATATTTTGATTTTTGTACCAATCCTTCCACCAAGGCTTGTGCCTGGTCCAGTTCGGCATCGCTGGCATCTCCCCGACCCAGCATGCAGGCCAATCTAAAAAATTCGCTGAAATTATTCTCATTCTGTTCAACTCCTCTAATAGAAACTTCCAGTCTTGCGATCTCCTGCGAAACTGTTTCAGGTGACATAGCGGCCGTCTGTTCGAAACAGCTCAACATTTCTCTTAGAGAGTCAGTCGTTGGCCGTAGATTGGCAGGTTGCGTTAGCTCTGTTATTGGCAGTGGTCCTGATATTGGCAGTGGTCCTGATATTGGCGGTGGTCCTGATATTGGTGGTGGCGTGACAAATTCAGCGCAACCCGCCTGCCAGAGAGTAATAAGCAGCAACAAGTAGATTCTAATCATGGATAGCGCTCTCCTGCTCCTTGAACGGTAGAGTGATTTGGAAACAGGCTCCCCAGCTTGGTGTCGACACTAGGGAGAGTTTCCCACCCTGTCCTTCGATATGCGCTTTGGCAATCGCCAGTCCAAGACCACTGCTTTTCAGCTTGCCGCAAGTTTGCCTGTTGTGAACAGGCTGTCTGGTTCCTTTAAAGAAAGGCTGAAACAGTTGTGAAACCTCGGATGCAGGTACTCCTGGGCCTTGATCGCAGACAGTGATGCGTAGTGTATTGAACAGAACATCGGACGTCACTTTAACTTCTCCACCATCGGGGCTGAATTTGACGGCATTGCTGATCAGGTTTTCGATAGTCTTCGCCAGCCCGTCACGATCAGCAGTCAAGTGGATAGCAGCAACCGAATCGATGATCCTTAGTCGCTTAGCTCGTAGAGACAAATCGAAACGTTCCATCACGTCATTGATCAATTGGCCAATATCGAACAGGCTCCGATGGGTTTTTGTCTGGCAAAGCGCCTCGTTGTAGTCTAGCAAGTCCTCAATACCTTGCTGCAGATCGTCGGCACTGCTACACATAATATCAACAATCTCAGCCTGCTGTTTATTCAGCTTACCGACCACTTCGTCACTCAAAAGTGCTACAGCTTCAAGTAAATTTGTCAACGGAGTTTTCAGTTCATGGGAAACCTCGCGAAAGAAACGCAGTTTTTCCTCCTCAAGTTCCTGTAGTCGGTATCGCAACCAATCCAGCTGATCGCCAAGATAGACCATGTCCTGTGTGCCCTGGATAGTACTCCTGGTGTCCAGATCGTTTTTACCCAATCTTCGAATGGCCTCTGCCAATTGCTGCACTGGACGACTGATTAGCCAGGAAAGAAATGTTGCCAGAATCATGGAAAGCAGAATCATGGCTGCGGCCTGCCAAAACATGGTCTGTTGCACGCGATCAGAAGTTTTACTCATGACTGAAATCTGGCCTTGAATAACCTGAGAGGCCTGTTCAGCAATGATCATCTGGGTTTGGCTTAATTTATCAAAACCGGATTTAAAATTTTCAAATTGCTTCGCGCCGGTGCTTGGTGCTGACTGCAAACGGTCGAATAGCCGCGCTTCTTGATCAGCCAAAACCGAGAGTAACGTCTGTTGCTGATTATTCCAGGGCATTTGACGAAGTTTTCCTAGCGTATCGATGAAGCTGCGATGTGCATTGTCAAGGCGCTGCTTCAGGGCAGGATCTTCCAATACGAAATATTGACCTGCCGCTCGTTTCAGTGCCAGTCCCGACTCAGCAAGTTGACGATTGGCTAGGGTGATCTCAGCGGCAATCGAGACAGATTGCTGTCCCTGCTGTACCATTTCATCGAGCAAGTGATTGACGCCCAGAATACCACCTAGCAAAGGCATCGCCACGAGTGCAAAACCGACCAGTAGCAAGGTTGGAAAAGAGGGAGATAATTTTAATTTTAGCTTCATCATCGACACCGATTTGCGAATGTGTGGAAGTTATCAACAACCACGATGAACCTTATCCAAACTAATTTTCACATGATGACTTGTCGCTGTTTTGCAACAATGAATCTCTATTATATTCAGAGAGTTGATGCACTTCCATAAAAAAACGTCGCTAATCAGCGACAGTCAATGCGCGCTCTGAGTTAACAGGATCGCCTAGGAATTACTATCTATTTGTTTTTTAATGCAATATTTCTTTTGGCATAAAATATGCGCTGACATACTTGCCAGTCGACATGCAAAGAAAAATATTTTTTCCATTCGGCTGTTCTATTTTTCGGTTTTAAAAAAGGGAGAACGTTATGAAGAATTCCACTTTAGTAAAAATATTTGGCCTCGCACCCTTGATGCTGGCATCCACTGTTGCTTTCGCAGCGGATGAGCAAGGTGGCGGGTTTAACGCTTTGGATGTTAACCAGGATGGTCAGCTGAGTGTCACTGAAGCAAGCACAAAGACAGAGCTGAGCGAGCAGTGGACGAAAGCGGACAAGGATGAGAACGGCATCATCGACAAGGTTGAGTTTAGCGCCTTTGAAAGCGATATCGATCAAAGTGAGAAACCTGCTGGTGTACTAGAGAGTATGTTAGAAAAAGGAGAGAAGATGTTAGATGAAGGTGATACCCAGCAGTAAGCCTTGCCAGTTCGTTAGGCTGTCTGAAAAATACTATTTGGTGATTTCAGTAGGGTAAACGTCTCAGATATGGTCGCTTATGCGCGGCCATATTACTTGTCCGTTGCGATGGTGGTTGTCAAAATCATCTGTGGTTCTGCCTCTGATCAGGCTTGAAAATACAATAATAGAATTGCTGGGATTGATTGTACCGCTAACATTGAAAAATCTTCAGCAGCAGACAAACTATTACCAATAGTTTTCGCTGCTGTCATTTCATGATCGCTTTCTTGATCGTTTAAACAAGTACAGTAATTTTTTGTGATTTTCTATATCGCTAATAAATTGAACTGATCTATGATAGCCCTGTATAATACGAAGGCAAACTATATTCAATATTAGCGCTTCAATATGCCACTCAAAATGCAATTTGTACCAGTGTTTGCACCATCCCAACTGCCGTTACTAATATTGTTTTTTCTAATCACTATCGCTACCGCATCAGACAGTATGCTGCTGCGGTACCAGAGTGACTTAATGACAAGCGGACAATGGTGGCGACTCATCACTGGGCACTTCGCACACTTAAGCTGGGCGCATTGGTTGCTGAACAGTCTGGGATTAATGCTTACCGCATGGCTATTTAACTCCATAAAGGCTTATTATTGGCACTGGTCGTTTCTCTGTTCATCGCTGTCTGTTTCCTTTTGCCTGTTATGGTTTGAGCCGCAACTAACATGGTATGTCGGATTATCAGGTGTATTGCATGGTTTTCTGATTTTTGGAGCGCTAATTCAGATTCAGCGGCACCCGTTGTTTAACACGTCAATTTTGGTGGTTGTTATTGCAAAGTTGATTGGTGAACAGACAAAAGGCTCTGTTCCAGATCTGGAGCAGTTCATTGGTGGTAGCGTAGTGATTGAGGCTCACTTATATGGAGCTATTGGCGGTGGAGTAGCTGCTCTGCCGTTTGTTTTATTTCGTCAGAAAAAGGAAAGTAGATCATAAGCGTCATAGTACTGCCGATTTTCGACAGAACCGGTTTGGCCATGAGCGTTCCTCTTAGGGCCTCGGAAATAATAAATTTTCCAATTAGGCGCTGAATCATGCTTTCTCACCGAGGCGTTCAAATGGGAGCAGAGCCTGCCCCGTGCAACGTTTTGGGTATATTGGAATATGTAAG
>PIVM01000457.1 GCA_003353945.1 Gammaproteobacteria bacterium | reverse complement strand
CCATACTTTTAGAGAGAGATGTAGAGATATATAAAATACCGGATTTTGGACAAAATGCGTTTTTTTTCTCCTAAGTTTTTTTTATGGGCTGTAAGTATGGCAAGTATGGCAATCTTCGAATCCGGATTTAATATCAACGACTTATCGTGCCATACCTGCGTCAGACCTCATCAAAAGGCAAGCCTAAGTATGGCAATTCGGCCCTTTTTGCCATACTTAGGCGAGTTTTTTTGCCAAAAAACGCTCATTTTGGGCGCCTCCAACCCCAAAAATAGTTGAAACTAGCTATTGACATCCAAAAACAGGGGGTTCTGAACCCATTTTTTGGGATTTTTTCTCCATTTTTTGACGTTTTTCGGAAAAAACACATTTTTTTACCCCATTTTTCGGAACTTTTTTCCGAAGCCAGGAATTTTTTGTGTCAAAAAAGCGATTCAAAAACCAAAAAAACGCGTGTTTTTCGGAAAATTTCTCAAAAAAACGTCAAAAAACCGAAAATAAATCAAAAAAACGTCGAAAAAACCGAAAATTTCTCAAAAAAACGATCAAAAAACGGAAAATTTATCACTTTTTTGAACCGTTTTCCGCCCTCCTGGGCT
Source organism: Gammaproteobacteria bacterium (assembly GCA_003353945.1). Classification (GTDB taxonomy): domain Bacteria; phylum Pseudomonadota; class Gammaproteobacteria; order Pseudomonadales; family PIVM01; genus PIVM01. Next base: position 1,221 of record PIVM01000457.1, on the reverse strand, counting down.
TCTGAAGCCTGCGCCGACGGTTCTCAGGACGGAGGGACGAAGGTGCTTTGATGGGGCAGGAAAGGGTGAATCGGGTCTCCACACAACCCCCTCCGTCCGATCGCAAGCAACCAGCGTCCAACAGTTCTAGAATGTCAGCCATCATCCATCCGCCGGCCCCGACGACTCTAGCACCATCGTGAAGCTTGGGTTCACAAAAATGCGGATGCGCCCGCCATGTAACTTGACCAGCCAATTACCGGGGTAGATTCTACGATAGCCCCCGCCGATGGTCGGGATTATCATGTCTTTTCTGTTCTCATCAACGGAGAATTCCGGCATCCATTCACAGTCCCAGAATAGCTGGAGGTCCTGAATCCCGGTCCATTCGAGAGTAGCAGGGGACGGCTTCTTTTCGACGTATCCGCTGACTCCGCCGCTCAATTTAAACGTCAGATCCCGGAACATGCTCCAGCGCCTTTCTTTCAGTTCGCTAATGACGCGCCAGCACCGAGCTTGGCCTATGGCGACGGTAGAGAGCGCTAAGTCCTCCTCGATCACCCGGAGAAGTGTCTCCACCTCGTTGATTTTGGCAGCGTCCTTGACCGTGTCGGTCAACATTGAATCCGTGATCATCGGGTCAGCCATCGCTCACCCCCTTCCATACCCAAAGCCTTCATATAAGCATGAAGCAGGTCTTCCTGCTCCCGCCGCTCATGCTCATCAAGCTTTCGAATCCGAACAATCTGCCGCATGATCTTGGGATCATACCCCACGCCCTTGGCCTCCGAGTAGACCTCCTTGACGTCTTCAGACAGCTCATCTTTCTCCGCTTCCAACCGTTCAATGCGTTCAATGAAGGATTTGAGTCGTTCCTGTGCGATGGTCATCGTGTCTTTCCTTTCCATGTCCTGTGCTTTTCCCGAACTCCGTATGCCAGATCGTGGCATTCCTCTGTGTCACTGCCCTCATCGAAATAGTAATCGGACAACGCCCCGAACAGATTGTTTTCGTCCGTCCTGATATAGCCAAGACCCTCGACAAAGGCTTCGTAAAGGTCCGAGCACCGCTCACACGTTGTGAATATGGTGCTACCTGTCCACGACCGATGCTCGTAAGTCTCCCCGATCGGAATGACATACCCACATTCACAACAAGCCCCCGCTCCCTGGGCTACCCTCATCTCTTCCCTGTAATCCTCAACCGCCATCTCTTCCGGCTCGCATTCGAAGCTCATGGCTC
>PIVM01000171.1 GCA_003353945.1 Gammaproteobacteria bacterium | reverse complement strand
CGAATATCAGAGTGATCTACCGTCGTTTATTGCTTCTCGTACTTTGTCCCAAGGGTTTGAAAAACCACCGGATAAAATCAATTTGGTGCCAACGATTGACAGGTCAATACATATCAGGGCCATTGTTGTGCAAAGAATTAGATTTCCAGCGGCAGGCTATAGGTCATCACAAATAAGGTATCGTCATCAGCCACGTTTCCAAAACGATCGTCAACCGTAGCAAGCTCCGTAAACTCAGAACCATCAAGGCTACTAGTATTACTGTCCCAATCCGCATTACGACTCACGATTTTGCTTAAGGTAAATGAGAGGTTATCGTTAAACGCATAGGTGAGGTCAAGGTGCAGATAGTCATATTCCCCATCGACACCTACGTCCTGGCCCTTCACATCAGAGATGCTATGATCCAGCGCGTGACCCAGGGTGCCAGAAAATTTGCTATAGGTATAACTCATTGCCACATAGAGATAACCTTCATTTTCTGCCCCCTTGCTGGCGATATTGCGGTATAAATAAAGTTCAAAACCCTGATAACCAAATCCGGCATAAGCCTCTGATTCTGAGCCAATAGTATCGGCATTCGAATCGCCTGGAAGCACGTAATTAATAACGCCAACATTGACGTTGACGCCGTCATAATTCTTACTCCAGCCCAAAATCAGGTCATATTCCTGAGTGTCAGAACCTGCACTGGAACCCCAAAGACTGGCATATACGCCCAGATCCGTGGAATAGGTCAAATCACCAAATACTTGCGCGTTACCATCGCCAGCATCAACCCCTCGAAATAAGTAAGTACTTGCTACTCCTGCAGACGCCTGAATTTCAGCAGTTGCTGAAACACTAAAGACACTGCCAACCATCATAGCCAGTGCCGCTTGCCAGTATTGTGCTTTATCTGCCATTCGTTTTTGTCTCCGCTACGAATTTAGGTGAGTTATGCCCGATCAGGCCCGCGCATTATAGCAATCGTCACTGGCTAAAGTCAGAAATTATTCCAACAAAACAAATTGTTATCATTAATAAATACGCATTTTAATCGCTGTTTTCCCCGTCTTCACTTCAGCATGTTATCAATATTACGTTACACTATGCGCTCAGCATCTACTGAATAGACTAAACAGATGATTAAACCCGAATTGTTCAGCGATTTATTCGAACAGGCCAACCAATTGCTACCTGGCGCCAAACAACGTGAAGAGTTGCAAAAGAGCATACAGGTCATGATGCAATCCAGCCTTGCCAAACTTGATCTGGTGACACGCAAAGAATTTGACGCGCAGGCTGCCGTATTGCAGCGCACCCGAGCCAAAGTGGATGAGTTGGAAAAGCAACTTGAGGAACTGTCAGGAAAAATCGATAAGCAATGAGTGCCTAAGGAACGGTAGCTGATCAGCTTGTTAATGACAGCAACACATCGATGACACCGTAATAACCGAATCCAGGGAAGGAAGATGTCTTTAGCGATTGTTTACACGCGAGCCCAACGCGGCATTGATGCGCCGTTGGTCACTGTCGAAACCCATCTTTCCAATGGCTTACCTGGACTGTCTATCGTTGGACTGCCTGAAGCTGCGGTTAAAGAGAGTAAAGACCGCGTACGCAGTGCCATCATCAACTCCCATTTTGAATTTCCCACACGCAAAATCATCATCAACCTAGCGCCAGCAGATTTGCCTAAGGAAGGCGGTCGTTTCGATCTCGCCATTGCACTGGGTATTTTGGCGGCTTCCGGTCAGATTCCAGCGGATGCACTGGCACAGTCTGAATTTTTAGGTGAGCTGGCCTTGTCTGGTTGCCTGCGCCCAATAAAAGGGGCTCTTCCTGCTGCGGTCAAAGCATCCGAAGAAAATCGCTATATCGTTGTACCCGAAGCCAATGCTGCCGAAGCGGCGCTATCAAAATCCTCCCAGGTACTGGCAGTAGATCACTTGTTGACAGTGTGTGCCCATCTCCATGGTCGCCAGACAATCACCACGTTTCCGATGCAGCCCCCTACCCCACAGACGTCCCACCTGGATTTAGCCGACGTGCGAGGTCAACCGCAGGCTAAACGTGCTTTGGAAATCGCAGCCGCAGGTGGACATAATCTACTGATGATCGGCCCACCCGGCACCGGTAAAACCATGCTGGCCAGTCGCCTGCCATCAATCCTTCCTCCGCTAACGGAAAAGGAAGCACTGCAACAGGCTATCGTGCAATCAATCAGTAACGGCCGCATTCCCGCCGACTGGCATCGTCGCCCTTTTCGCGCACCGCATCATACCGCGTCGGCAGTTGCCATGGTCGGGGGTGGAAATCCACCACGCCCGGGTGAAATCTCACTGTGCCATAATGGGGTATTGTTTTTGGATGAGCTGCCCGAATTTCAACGGCAGGTTCTAGAGGTATTACGTGAACCGCTGGAATCTGGCGAAATCACGATATCCCGCGCCAGCCATCAAGTCTGTTTTCCTGCAAGATTTCAATTGGTGACTGCGATGAATCCATGCCCCTGCGGCTATCACGGTGACACTCGTCACCCCTGTCGTTGTTCTCCCGATCAGGTATTGCGTTATCGCCACAAAATTTCCGGTCCACTGCTGGACCGGATCGATCTACATGTGCAGGTCAACACACCAGCCCTTGGCTTGCTAATCAATCAACAGGCACCTGACGAGGAGAGCAGTGACATTGTCAGGGCGCGGGTTCAGTCAGCACGACAACGCCAATATCAGCGTCAGGGCGTAGCCAATTATTGTCTTAATAATCAACAACTACCCTGTTACTGCGCCCTTGAGAACAAAGATCAACTTTGGTTGGAAAAAGCCATTGATAAACTGCTATTATCTGCCCGTGCTTATCATCGCGTATTGCGCCTTGCCCGCACCATTGCTGATCTTGCACAAGATGATCGAATTGCCACTGAACATTTACAGGAGGCGCTAGCCTACCGCTCATTAGACAAAAAAAAGCGTTAGGGTTTGGCATAAATTTCGTTTTGGGAGCAAGGGGGAAAATTTACATGGCAACCCGATCATCATTACCGATCATATGCGCCAAATCTTCAAACGCCACGGGCGGACTAAAATAATACCCCTGGACCTGATCACACTTATGAGTCCGCAGAAAATTCATCTGCTCAATATTTTCAGCGCCTTCGGCGACTACTTTCATATTTAAACTGTGAGCAAGGTTAATCATCGCTTTGACAATACTGGCATCGTCTCCATCAGTTGCCACATTCTGGATAAATGAGCGATCTACTTTTAAAGCATTAATTGGCAGGCGCTGGATATGCGCAAAGGAGGAATAGCCCGTCCCGAAATCATCCAATGAAAATGTTGGGCCAATGGCATTGAGCGAACGCATACAACGATGTGTTTCCTCAGCGTTAGTCATAATGGTGGTTTCTGTTAGCTCAAATTCCAGTCGACTGGGATCAACTCCGGCGGAATAAATGGCCTCGGTGATTTTCTCTAGAAACTTGTCATCTTGAAGCTGTTTAAAGGAAAGATTAATCGCCATCTCAATTGGCGGCATGCCCATTTCATCCATGATTTTAATATCGGCCAACGCCTGACGTACCACCCAGTAACCCAAGGGTATAATTAAGCCCATATCTTCAGCCATGGGAATAAAATCATTGGGCATCACCATGCCCCGCACGGGATGACGCCAGCGTATCAGCGCTTCGACACCAATAATCCTATTGGAAGCCAGGGCAATACGCGGCTGGTAATACAACTCGAATTCATGACGACGCAAACCCCGGCGAAGATCAGCTTCCTGATAGAGCTGGCGCATCGCCTCCACATTCATTTGTTCATTATAAAACAGGTAGGCACTGCCCTGCGTGGTCTTGGCTTTTTGCTTGGCCAGATCAGCGTGTTTCAATAAAGAATCAACTTCTTCGCCCGCTTCTGGGTAAACCGCAATACCTATACTACATCCAATTGAAACGTTATGTCCGTTGAGCGGAAAAGGAGGTGCCATCAATTCAGTCAGCTTTTGCGCCACATTAATCACATCGGTCGTGTTATCAACCTCTTCGATCAGTATGGCAAATTCATCTCCCGCAATACGAGAAACCGTATCGGTTCTACGCACACAATCACGCAAGCGCTCCGCAATCAGCTCAATCAAATGATCTCCCGCCTCATGACCAAAGGAATCATTGACTTTTTTAAATCCATCGACATCAAAGCAAAACAAGGCCAAGGAATGTTGATCACGTTCTACCCTGGAAATCGCATGGTTCAAACGGTCAAAAAACAACTGCCTGTTAGGCAAACCCGTGAGAGGATCAAAATAAAGTTGCGGGCCATCACTATCCTGCTTCTTTGTGCTATAGCGCAGAGCATAACGAATAACCCTTTCCAGCACTTCAGCGTCAATACTCCCTTTATAAAGGTAGTCTTCCGCTCCAGCCGCCAATGCTTTATCGCGCGTTTCCGGTCGAGCTGGATCACATAGCATGACAACAGGCGTTGTACAGCCCTGTGTTAGCGCCGCACTGAGTATGCGACGACTCAACAGATGATCCAGTGTGGAATCGAGAAAAATGATGTCATACACGCCCGCGCCTATCGATGCAGGCGCTTCAGCAAAACTGCTGCACCAATTCAGCTGATGGTTTTGCAGCGTGATTTGTTCAATCAGCTGGGCAAATTGTGAATGTTGGCTAATATCCTCATCCACCAACAACATCCGAACTAGGGCCTGTTGCATAGGAAACCTTTTCTGTTAGCGCCGTGCTAAACCCTGCAGTTGTTCTTATTTTTTGCATTAAAAATCAGGTCGTCCATTATTTAACTGCCTTACAGTTACACCATCTAGCCATACCAGCTAGCTATAACTTTAAGATTTCCATGCTTCTCTCTGATTTATATATATTTTTGATAATCTGCAGTATATGCCTAGGATACTTCGCGTCAACATGTTTTATGGATAATTTCACTATTTTTATTAAAAAATATTCTATCTCATCACTCTTGCAAAGATGCTTATTCTTCACTTCAAAGATGATTTACAATAGGCGACTTTTCCAAACTGAACATCCTATACGTTAACCAGTGACCCAACTTAACTCCAGACAGCGTGAAGCCGTCCATTATATTTCTGGCCCTTTATTAGTATTGGCCGGAGCTGGCAGCGGCAAAACCAGCGTGATCACGCGCAAAATCGCCTATCTTATCGACAAGTGCGACATTAACGCTCGCCATATCGCAGCTGTCACCTTCACCAACAAAGCTTCTCGAGAAATGAGAGAGCGCGTATCCTCACTGCTGGCAGGAGAGTCAAGCCGCGGGTTGACAGTGTCCACCTTCCACAACTTGGGTTTAAACATTATTCGTCGAGAATATAAAGCACTGGGGTTCAAGCCAGGCTTTTCGATTTTTGATGCCCAGGACGCCCAATCACTGATCAAAGAGCTATTAATACAGGGGGACTCACTCAATACAGACCAAGTCGACTTGATACAACAGAGCATTTCCAAATTTAAAAACGACCTGATTACACCGAAGCAAGCCTTGGAGTTGGCCGGTAGTCCCAGCGAAATGACCATCGCCCGGATTTATCAGAATTACAATCAAAGCCTTCGCGCTTACAATGCCGTGGATTTTGACGATTTGATTCTGATTCCTGTGCTCTTGTTTCAACAACAGGAGGAAGTCCTGCATAAATGGCAAAACCGTATCCGGTACTTGCTGGTGGACGAGTATCAGGATACCAACTCCAGCCAGTACGAACTGGTCAAACAACTGGTTGGACTGCGTGGCGCATTAACAGTAGTTGGCGATGATGATCAATCCATTTACGCCTGGCGAGGTGCCAGACCGGAAAACTTGTCACAGCTTGCCGATGATTATCCAGGACTGAAGGTTGTCAAACTGGAACAAAATTACCGTTCCACTGCCCGTATTCTACGTAGCGCCAATACACTGATTGCCAATAATCCACATGCCTTCAATAAACAATTATGGAGCGAACTGGGCGATGGCGAAGAAATTCGAATTATCTGCACGCAAAATGAAGATGCGGAAGCCGAACGGGTTGTCACAGAAATTATCGACCACCAACTAAAACAGCGCACACAATACAGCGATTACGCCATACTCTATCGCGGCAATCATCAAGCGCGCCTACTGGAACTGAAACTACAGCAACACCAAATACCCTACCATATCAACGGTGGCATATCTTTTTTTAGCCGCAATGAAGTCAAAGACATCATGGCTTATCTGAGATTGCTGGTGAACTCGGATGACGATAATGCTTTTTTGCGCATTATCAATGTGCCACGTCGAAAAATCGGCCCTTCCACACTGCAAACACTGGGCAGTTATGCCACCGAGCGGGATATTAGTCTCTACAACGCCGTTGCAGAACTGGGTATCGAACATCTGCTGCCCGGCGCAGGACTCGAAAAACTACGCAAGTTTGTCAGCTGGCTGGACCGGCAACGTCAGCAATGCGAGTCAAAAAATCCCATCAGCATCATTCGTGAAATGATAGAAGAGATTCAGTATCAAGGCTGGTTGCATCAAAACAGTAGTAGCCCGGTGGTTGCCGAACGGCGCATGGAAAACGTGCTCTATCTTATTAGCGCGCTACAAACCAGCCTCGAACAGGACGATGAGTCATCTGATATCAAAGATGCCATCAGCAAACTGATGCTGCGTGATTTGCTGGAAAGACAAGAAGAGGAAGATCAATCAAACAGTGTTCAACTACTGACCCTGCATGCAGCCAAAGGATTGGAATATCCCTATGTATTTATCGTTGGTATGGAAGAAGAACTTTTGCCCCATCGAAGCAGTATAGAGGAAGGCAATATAGAAGAAGAGCGACGACTGGCTTATGTCGGTATTACACGGGCTAAAAAACAATTGGTGCTCATGCTGGCCAGCAAACGCAAACAATTTGGCGAGATTATCACAACGGACCCCAGCCGATTTCTGGAAGAATTACCCCCTGATGATGTGCAGTGGGAAGGCCGGGGCGAAGCCAGTGAAGCTCTAAATCAGCAAAAAGGCAAAGAGACCATTGCCGGTTTGAAAAACCTATTTGATTAACAGAAATAAAGCCTGCTTCAAATAACAACGCCCAATATTTGCCTTATGCCAGCATAAGCACTTGGACTACCAGCACTGAATTGCCTATAATTCGCGACCCTAAACCGCCCTTAGCTCAGCTGGGCGGAGCAGGATACAGAAGAAGCACTGCTTTTTCCCTGCGTAGCGACTTGCAGCTGTGCTGCAAGGCCGGACCTCGGAGAGGGAGCGCACGCTCTATCCAGATGATGGACTAGAAGAATGTGACCTTACGAGGATCCAAAGATATTAAACATGTTTAACATCCGCCCTTAGCTCAGCTGGATAGAGCGCAGCCCTCCGGAGGCTGAGGTCAGAGGTTCGAATCCTCTAGGGCGGGCCATATAAA
>PIVM01000456.1 GCA_003353945.1 Gammaproteobacteria bacterium | reverse complement strand
CGGCGGTCCTGCTGCCGGTGGCGGCGGTGCTGTACACCCTAATGACCATCGATTCAGCCCGCCGCCATTGGCTGGGACAAGGCGGGACGTGGAAGGGACGGAGTTACACGGGGGGCTGAGATCTGCAAGGAAGCCAGGGCCGCCCTGTTCGAATACATATCGAGAAGAGGCTGGACCGCAAGAAAGGCACGGTGATCCAGTACGCCAACCTGGGCCGGATCCACAAAACGCGGGCCGATGTGGACCAAGCTTGCGAAGCCTGGCAAAAGGCGTTGAAACTGTTCGCACAGGTCGGGAACAAGCCTCTGGAAAGCCGTGTGCGGGAGCGGATCGACGTCGATTGCGCCGGGCCGTAGGCACACAAGAGGAACCCAAAGGGGCGTTGATCCTACATAAACTAAACCCCTAAATTTTTCGGGCGCTTTGAATTAAGAGGGGCTGCCCGGTTGACGTGAAGGGGCGTCGGCGCAGTTCCAGGCCAAGGTGTTTGGCCGCAAGATACTCGCCGATCTCTCTGGTGATCCCGAGAGGCTTCTCGGTCAGTTGGTAGTAGTCAACGGCGGCGGATTTGGTCCGTTCCAGAATTTATCCGATTTCATGAAGGCGTGGCATTGGCGCTTTATAAAGGAAGTTAATTAGAGTCTTCAAGGCGACATCAACCAGACGCCTACAGAAGACTTCGTCTCGAAAAACCTATCAATATCGTTGGTCACATCGGCGTCAAGTGGATTTATCAAACGCTCATTAAATGCTGCACCTATACCCGTGGTGGATTCTTCTACGAGTCGATGAAGCTTTCTTGCAACCTCGTAAATGAAATTCTTTTCAAAGACTACCTTCTGATCGCCGAAACCCGATAATGCATTGACCTTCTGGGCATCTGGAAGGGTCAGAGTGCCGCCAGTGTGAACGATTGAATGGCGAAGCTGCCAGAGAACACGGAGATGGTCAGAATGCACATCGCTAAAGAACTGACGTTTAAGACCAAAAGCGCAAAAGAGAGAATTCACCTTGCCTGGGTCATGCCAGCCCGAGAGGCTATCTGCAAGCAAGATTCCAATGGAAGATGCACCTGTGCGTCTAAGGGCGGCCAGACGAATTGGGTCAAATATAACGTCTGTTCTCTTTGACAGTTTCTTGAATAAGCCATCGATATCGAAATTATTTAAATACACGGATCTGTCAAAAATACCTGCAAACAGGTGCCGCTCAAAAGTTTCAAAATGACCCATAACTGCCGGCAACATTGCTGCGACCAGATGTTGCAAGCTGTCTAGCGACGCTTCTGTATAGGTCTTGTCTTTCTTCTTTGGAAAATTGTTGATGCACTGGTCGATCGAGCTTTTCGCTTCGATGGTGTACTTCAAAAAAGCTGTGGCAGGAGAGGATATGTAATCCTGATGACTAACATGCGCTTGTCCTGGGTCTGTTAGATATTCTTGAAATTCTTTCTGTGGGCGCCCGCGCATTGGTTGTGCCTTTCACAAATCTTGATTCAGGACAATTGATCGAAATGGCCGTTGATCGCCAAGGTGAAGGATGCAGCGTCTCTTGAAAGCTGTCAAATGTCTGGTTTTGAGCGTTGTACTAACCGCCAGTGCGGGCGGTACGGCAGCGTGTAAAAAAAACTGAACGATGTTTTGTGCGAGGCTGGGCCGCATCGATTGGTGGAGCTGATCGAGGATGTCAAACAAGCGTGCCAAGAAGCAGGGATGCCGAAACAGTGCTGGGCTTTTTGGGATGCCATACCGGTTGCGTATGGGGGAGAAGAGAAGGCGGCGGAACCGCACGATCGGTGGGGTGTTCAGATGGCGGGGCAACGGTTTTG
>PIVM01000051.1 GCA_003353945.1 Gammaproteobacteria bacterium | reverse complement strand
CCATGAGCGCCGATGACCAGCACAACGGGCGCCTCAAGCCATAACGCGATTTCGGCGGTACTTCCTTCGGAATTGACAGCGTTGGCACCGTCGAACAAACCCATCACGCCTTCGATAATGGCGATGTCGGCATCGGCGCTTGTGCGGGCAAAAAGTGCTTGAATGTAGGTTTTCCCCATCATCCAGCCATCAAGGTTGTAACACGGCCTACCCGATGCCTGTGCCAAATAAGAAGGGTCGAGGTAATCTGGGCCCACTTTAAAGGTCTGTACTTTTAGTCCTTGTTGGCGAAGTGCTGCGGTAATGCCTAATGAAAGACTGGTTTTACCGACACCGCTATGAACTCCGGCAATGACAATTCGAGGACAAGAAGCGGGGCGAGGACAGGGATGGGTCATCGTTCTACCCCCATTTGTGCGGGAGTACCGGTGTCCATGGCATGCTTGAGGCAGCGCATTTCGGTTACGGTGTCTGCGAGTGCGATTAATCCATTCGGAGCGTTGCGTCCGGTTAGGATCAGGACATGATCGGGTCGAGCTTTGGATACGACCTGGATGACGTGTTCTTCGTTGATAAGGCCTCGCGCCACAGCCAGGCAGATTTCGTCGAGTACGATGACATCCGCCTGATTTTCTTCAATGATCTCACAAGCTCTTATCAGTGCGTGTTGGGCAGCTTCTTTGTGCTCGGCAAAGAGCGGATGATCTGCAGGCGGAAGAAAGCCAAGACCGAGTGGATCGATCTCCACTTGAGGAAGTTGGTCGATCGCAGCAATTTCTCCAGTACCCGTATCACTCTTAATGAACTGTAGGATGCAGACGCGTTTTTCGTGTCCTGCAGCGCGTAATGCGGTACCCAACGCTGCTGTGGTCTTGCCTTTGCCGTCGCCTGTGAAAAGTAGGATGCGTGTTTGCTCTGTCATTTAGATGAGTACTCCAGCGGCTGGGCTCGTGAAATTGCCTAGGAGCAAGCGTACGCTGAGACCCAGGATAAGGAACAAGAGTGTCGTGAGGAGTACGAGATCATTGGTCTTGAGGATGTGAGCTGGTTTCAGTGGCGCAAGCGGGTCGCCTATTACGGGTCGTTCGTGACGTTCACCAAAGTAAACATTCATGCCACCTAACTGTACACCTAGCGCACCGGCGACTGCCGCTTCGGCAAAACCTGCGTTGGGGCTCGGGTGGCGGTTGCGATCGCGGCGTAAGATGTGCGCAGCATGGCTTGCGTGCTGGCCCAGTGGAAAAGCAGCTAGTGCAATCAGAGGCGCAGTCAGTCTGGCAGGGATCCAGTTAGCCACATCGTCAATGCGCGCGGAGGCCCAGCCAAATTGGCGGTAACGCTGGTTCTTGTAGCCGAACAGCGAGTCCAAGGTATTAATGGCGCGATAAGCGATGGCGCCAACAGGCCCTGCAAGCAAGGCGAAAAAGAGTGGCGCGGTAATGCCATCAATCATACTTTCGGCGACGGCCTCAACGGCTGCGCGACTTACTCCCGCTTCGTCCAGCGCTTCGGTATCGCGGCCCACGATGCGAGCTACGGCTTGTCGGGCTTTGGGAAGATTGTTCTGCCGTAGCTTTTTGTAAACTGCCATACTGTGATCGAGAAGATCTCGGGTTGCGATAGTGGTATAAATGAAATAGATGGAAAGGGCATCCGCGAGGATAGGATGAATCCAGTGCGCTAGTGCAATTGCGCCGTAGACGGCCAACATGCTGATACCAATCACGGCGAGCGCAGTGCATAACCCAGCGGTGCGTTCGGAAGGAATCTTTTTGCGTGCGATGATTTCCAAATGAGTCGCCAGCGCACCCATTGCGCGAACCGGGTGGGGCAGCCATCGCGGATCGCCAAGGACGAGATCAAGCACAAAGGCGCTGATGATGATTCCTTCAATTTGCATCACAACTCCATGATCCGATAGTTTGTATCCATGGGCTGAGTCGCACCCAGAACATCGGCTAAGGCGTCGCACAAGACTCGGTTTTCTTCTTGCGTGCGTACAGCAACGCGGAAAAAACGCTCATCAAGCCCTGCGTAGTTGTCACACACTCGAATCGCAATGCGCCTGGCAAGTATCTTTTTAGCTAAGGTTGCGGCAGACCAACCACTGCGATCAATGCGAACGAGCAGGTAGTTGACTTGGGAGGGATAGGGAGTGAGACCCTGAATTGCTGAGAGCTTGCTCGATAATTCTTCGCGAAGACGACGAACCGTCGCACGTGTTTCCCGGGCATAGTCATGATCGGCGAAACACATTTCTCCGACAACTTGGGCCAATACGTTCACCGACCAGGGTGCAATGGTTTGACGGAGCTTTTGTGCAATCGGAACTGGGGCAATGATGTAACCTAATCGAAGCCCTGGAATCGCATAGAACTTGGTCATGGAACGCAGCACAATCAGGTTGTTCCCTGTGCAAGAAGCCAAACTGTCGTAGTTTTCGATAAAATCCGCAAACGCTTCGTCGATAACAAAAAACGTGGACGGATAAGCCTGGGCCAGCGCGTGCAAGGATTTGGTGTCATGAAGCGCACCGTTTGGATTGTTGGGCTGACCGATGAAAACGATTTGATGCGCACGCAGGAAAGGACTGAGCCACGAGGTTTCAGCAATCAGTTTGTTTTCGTGGGGTAGGGTGAGACGCTCTACTTTAAGTTCGGCCAATTCGGATGCGCGCGCGTAATCGAAATAACTCGGTACCGGAATTAGCGCGCTTGCAACATCCAGGATCTTTGGAAGCGCATAGAGAAGTTCCGTGGAACCGTTGCCCACGACGACATGCTCGACAGGCACGTCGTGATAACGAGCAATGCTCTGGCATAGTTGTTCGCAATTTGGATCGGGGTAGTGAACGATGCGATTGATGTTTTGACTGATGGTCGCGCGCAGGGCTTCAGGCGGACCCAAGGGATTAATATTGGCACTGAAGTCGAGCAATTCGTCTGCCTCGCACCCGGCTTGGGCGGCGAGCTTTCTTAGATTTCCACCGTGTCCGAAGTCCATGTCTACCGTTGCCCCATCACACTTGCTGCAGGGCGAGTGGCGTCCTTTTTTTGTCGGACATCACCCTTCTGCGCGACGCAATAATGAACGGGCGCGACAAGCACACTGAAGGCAATGAGTAATCTCGCAAACCACATAACTGAGTCGATGGTGCGGTAGACACCAAAAAGTCGATTAAAATGAGCGTCAATAAATTATCCCGTGCATTGACGTTCGGCTGTTAACGGCAGGTCTCCTGGCTTACGTATCATTGCCCTTCTGCTCGCCTTCCCGGTTAAAAACCAGTGGCTGGGTCAGAGAAGAACTCCACGTTCACAGTTGCGGGAACAGCCACGGATTAGTATCGACTGGGTGTCGAACTCACCGTGTTCCCTTTTAATCTTTCAAGAACCGTTGATTGCGCAGTATATCTATTATTGAAATGGAGTCAAATACTATACTTAGGAGGGCACGGCGAACCTGGATGTCATTGAGCTGCAAGGTAAGTCCTCAATCAGTGTATAGAGTGTTTTACGCTCGCGGATATGATGATAGGCGGCTTGAATAATCTCCTTCTCTAACTGACCGACAGGGGCGTCCAATTTAAACAACTCAGCGATTTGCTTAAGGATATTCAGGTAAGTGTGCATGGTACGTGAGAACGATACGACAACGGTATCACGCTCTTTACCCCAGTTATCAATGTGCTGACGCAAGACCGTTTTCTCCACCCCGGGGTTACCGATAATAACGGAAAAGCCAGTCGTGCTGGGAGTGGATTTTAATCATTTCTGCCATCTTTTTCTGCAGAGGCAGCAAGGATGGTTCGTCGTGATTAAAGGATTCTTTGGTGAGTCCGAAGCTGGCTTTGATCATGACGTCCCCTAAACAGGCAGTCGCTACTTGGTTGGTTTAGCTCGATTCCCGAAAATTCTGGTTTAACTAGCTGAACGCCGCGTGCTGTGGTACTGTTCTGCTTGTGAATAGATGAACTGGTAACCAGTTAACGCAATAATGTTTTTGCTTATCACCTATGTGCTCATCGCGCTGATTTTCTCCTTTCTTTGCTCAATTGCTGAAGCAGTTATCCTGAGTGTCAGTTCTGCGTATATTGCAGTGCTAGAAAAAGAGGAGAAACCCGCCGGTCCCTTATTACGAAATCTTAAAAATGATATTAATAAGCCGTTAGCAGCAATTCTAACCCTGAATACTATTGCGCACACGGTTGGTGCTGCCGGTGCCGGTGCCCAATCGGCGGTGATTTTTGGTAATGCTTATGTGGGCGTGGCATCTGCAGTATTGACGTTTTTGATTCTTGTATTTTCAGAAATTATTCCTAAAACATTAGGCGCTCACTACTGGCGTGCGTTAGCACCTTCCACAGCGTATGGGCTGCGATCACTTATCTGGCTGCTTTATCCATTTGTAAAACTATCAGAAAAAATCACTGGAAGGTTATCCGCAGAACCGACATTAAATGGCTTCAGCCGCAGTGAGTTTGTGGCGATGGCGGATATCAGTGCAAAGGAGGGGCAACTGGCGCAAAAGGAATCTGATATTTTAAAAAATATACTGTTACTACGAGAGCTAAATGTTGAAGACGCGATGACACCTCGCCCTGTGGTTTTTTCACTCCCAGAAATATTAAGAGTAGAAGAGTTTTTTCATAAATACGATCATGTACGGTTTTCTCGAATACCGATATATTGTGATGATAGAGAGAAAGTCACCGGTTTTGTGCTGCGCAGTGATATGCTGCTGGCGCAAGCGCGTGGCAATACGGATAGCACGTTAAAGAACTATAGCCGGGAGATGCCTGTTCTCTTGGATTCGATGTCACTTTCCCATGCCTTTGATGAATTTCTTAAATCGCGCGCTCATATTGTATTAATAGTGGACGAGTACGGTGGCATGGAGGGCATATTAACCTTAGAGGATATTTTAGAAACATTATTAGGATTAGAGATTGTTGATGAAAGTGATAAAACTGTCGATATGCAACAGTTAGCTCGCAGCCAATGGCGGAAGCGAGCAAAGAAAATGGGTTTGAAAATTGAAGAATGAGAAACATTTTCCTGCCTTGTTATGAGGCTAAGCGGCAGTAGCTAGCTCGGTTAGGATGTTTCATTCATACGGCGTCCATGCTCGTAGTAAGGCGTTTCTCGGGCAGGCTCTCCTCTTCGGTACCTAAAAGATGAATACTCTGTTCAGCAAACCCTACACCGGCATCTGTGTAAAAATTAAAAACCTCATCAATACCCACATCTAGTAATTTTTTCTTTTCGTCTTCATAGTGTGCGATCCCTGCCGTTTTACCCTGATAACCAACCTGCTTAAGTTGTTTTACCGCCTCCAGTATGTCCAGATAGTTTGGCATGGCAAGCATGATCAAATTGATGGCATCAAGATCAATGTGTGTCCAAAAATCGGGGTCTTCCCCGTCGGCGGTAATGACATGTCGGCCGGCACGACAATGGGTTGCAACGCGCGTTCTATCAGTGTCTACGCCACACACTTTCCTGTGCTGATTATTTTGCAATGTATCATAGGCACCCGTACCCACGCGCCCCATACCAATCACCAATACGGTAGCACCAACGGGCTGTGAAAACTGGTCTTCGGGTAAACTCCCGGGTTGCTCGAAGCGTTTAATGAGCCCACTCCATCGCGCGTATAATCCGTGGGCATTGGCATTGATAATACTTGAAAAAACGAAGGACAGCGCAACGGCCAATGCCATGATAACCAGCCATTCCTCGGCCAATAATCCGTGCATGACACTTACAGAGCACACAATCAGGCCGAATTCGCTATAGTTTGAAAGGCTAAGCGCGGCTAAAAATGCGGAGCGGCTGCGCAGTTTCAATCGTGTCAGCCAAAGAAAAAATAGGCCTGCTTTAACCGGCAGGGCAATCGCCATAATGAGCGCTGCGCCTAGCATGTCGACTGTCGGTAGTGCCGTAAAACCAATAGAAAGAAAGAATCCAATGAGGAATAAGTCCTTAAAGCTCAATAAGGATTTAGCTAGTTCTGCCGATTTACCGTACCCACTTAATAATACCCCGAAGACTAAAGCACCAAGATGGGCCTTTAAGCCGACTAGTTCAAACAATTCACCGCCGCTGAATGCCAGGAAAAACCCCGCCAACGGCAGCAGTTCGCCATGACCACAGCTCTGAAGCAATTTAGTGAGTATGGGGCGTGCCAAAGGTAAGGCCAACAACGCCAAAGCCCACCATGAGGGTGACTTGTCGGCGGTCAGAGATACGAATATCACGGCAGCAATATCCTGAATAATCAGAATGCCAATGGCCACCTGGCCATGACGGGCGCGCAGCTCTCCTCTTTCTTCGAGAATTTTTATCGCACAGACGGTACTGCTAAAGCTTACGGCAAAACCAATTAAGGCGGCGGTTGACCAGTCCAATCCTACAAAATAGTTGAAGCCAAAGTAGGCTAAAATCAAACTATTTAGCGTTGTCAGCAGTACGATGGCGCACATATGACCGCTCGCACCACCCCAAACTTCAGTTTTGAACAAATTGCTGATATTGAGTTTCAGGCCGATTGTAAAGAGCAGAAGGGTGACGCCGAGATCAGACAGGGTTTGGAGTGAAGCATCCGGCTCAACGCCGAGTGCATGCAGCCCAAACCCTGCCGCAAGGTATCCAACAAGTGGAGGCAGGTGTATTTGTTTTACTAAAAAACCGCAGACAAATGCGACGGATACCCAAATATAGTCCATAAATCAAGCTCTAACCTCAATGATGACAATAGTCTACCAGAGGTTGGTTGGGGGAGCCTTATTGCTGCTCGATTTTTTGCTGGACCAAAACAGTTTTTTATTCATTTGCGTTCATAAAACCCAACAAATGCAGCAAACTGGTGAACAGATTAAATATGGCCACATAGAGAGTAACCGTTGCCATGATATAATTGGTTTCACCACCGTGTATGATTTCGCTGGTTTGGTATAAAATTAAACCACTCATCAGCAATACGAACATGGCCGATACCGCTAGCGATAAGGCAGGAATTTCAAAAAAAATCGCTCCTAGACCTGCTAAAAATGCGACCAGAATCCCCACCATTAGAAAGCCGCCCATAAAGCTGAAGTCCTTCCTGCTGGTCAACGCATAGCCCGACAAACCAAGAAAGATGGCACCTGTTCCCCCCATTGCGGTCATCACTAACTGAGGGCCATTACTCATCGTCAAATACGCATTGATAATCGGTCCCAGGGTATAACCCATAAAACCGGTCAGCGCAAAAACACACAGCAGGCCAGTGCTGCTATTGCGAAACTTCGTAGTCAGGAAAAGCAAGCCGAAATATCCCACCAGCGTGATAATCAATCCGGGATGAGGCAGATTTAATGCTGCAGCAGCACCTGCCGTCAGCGCACTGAATAATAAGGTCATGGATAATAAGGCATAGGTATTGCGTAACACCTTATTGGTTTCGAGTATTTGGGGGCGGTCATTAGCCGTCAGGATTTTGGTGTTTTGCATGGTACTGATCTCCGTTGGTATCTAAATAGTATTCTTGGATTTATTGGACTTCCTGATCAAATTGATCGATGGGTTCATTTTTTGCGGGACGCTTTTTCTGCATCTGCTTCTGCTGTCGTGCAATTTTACGTGTTACAACGCGACTGGCCCGTTGCATCGTTCTATCAATCGCGCAATATAGATCAGGCTGTGTGTCCTTGATCACGATGTCTTCCATATTGGCAATGGAAACCTGAAGTCGACAACGTTTATCAATGCCCCCTTTAGGCCCGTTTATATCTGACAGGCCAATCGAGATGACAGAGATATGTGATTCCATTCGGGATAACGCGAACTGTAGTTTTCGCTGAATAAAGGCTTTTAGACCTTCAGTGAGATCAAAACCCCGAGTTTGAATATCAATTTTCATGGGTTACTCCATTCGTTCGCTTTTGGTTAGGTTAATATCACAGGGATATTCCACTTTTAGTGCGTTATAAATCCTGTCTCTTAGCATTTTGGTTGAATCTATTGGGGGAGACCGTTGCATTGAGAGCAGCCTAATTATGCGAGTCTCTGATTCTTCATCGGGTAAACACACATGAGTAAGGGGCGTAAGTGAGGTCTGACCGGCTTCTTTGCCAACTCTGGTGCGGTAGGCTCTCTGGGTAAAGGAGGAAGGTTCAATGCTTCCCTCACTCAGATAAGAGGCGATAACAGTCTCCGTGGCCGAAGCCCCAGCGAGGAATCCCTTAAGAAAGTAAATGCAGGGTTTGGAATCCACCTGCTCTGTACTGGTCGTTAGTGTCTGACAAGACGCAAGCAATCGTCGCTCGTCATCGGGCTCATCATTTGAAGTGACAAAGGCTGAAAGGGATACCCATATCATAATGACTATTATTAAGAGGTAAGCATTAATCTTCATCTGATTTCCTCCATCGTTTCTTTACGCGGTTGTGAGCGAGCTATCAATAAGGAACCTGTTAGTGTTAAGTTGATTTATAGCTTGTTTGCAGACATCCGTAAATTCGAATAATATTGTGTTTATCATCGAAAAAATCGGATATCCTCAATTTATGACGCCGCTTAATTACAATCATCTTTATTATTTTTATGCTGTTGCAATGGATGGCAGCATTGCCAAGGCCAGCGCAAGGCTTCATCTTGCACCGCAAACGATTAGTGGCCAGATCACCAGTTTTGAAGCACAGATAGGAGTCGATTTATTTGAACGCAAAGGGAAGAGAATGCAGCTGTCGGAAATGGGGCGATTGATTTACAGCTATTCTGAGGAAATCTTTCAATTGGGCGATGAATTGAAAAATGTTCTCAAAACCCGGCAGCCCGCCCACTGGCAAACATTCACTGTAGGCATTACTGACGTGATACCGAAAGTGCTGGCATACACGTTGCTAAACCCAGCCTTAAATATGACTGAGCCGATGCGCCTGATTTGCAGTGAAGGTGACCAGGATAGTCTGTTAGCTGATTTAGCCGTTAATCGGCTGGATATGGTATTGACGGACCAGCCTCTTCAGCCAGGCAGTCATGTGAAGGCTTACAATCATCAACTCGCTGAAAGCGGATTTACCTTTTTTGCCTCAAAAAAGCTGGCTTCCCGATATTGCGAAGGGTTTCCCCAATCATTATCAGGGCAACCCTTTCTTATGCAAAGTAAGAAATCTGCCGCTAGGCAGCGTTTATCATACTGGCTGGGAAAGAATGATGTAATACCGAACATTATCGCCGAATTTGATGACAGTGCACTAATGAAATCATTTGGGCAGGCAGGGTACGGCGTGTTTACCTCGCCGACTCTCATAGAGGAATACGTTGTTTCTCAGTACAATGTCACAATTATTGGCCGGACGGAGGAGATTAAGGAGCATTATTATGCGATTTCACCAGAACGACGACTTAAACACCCCGCTATCGTTGAAATAGTCAATGCCATAGCAGTGTAAACGATCAAGCACAGCTTGCCATTCCGGTCGTTCTGGAGGGCGTTGGATCAACGTGATATCAGCCGACGTCTGATCAAATAGTTCAGCGCTGTTGAGGTCATAGTGCCAACCATGTAACTGTAATTTACCTTCAGTGACGCGTGTGTGTATCAAAGGGAAAGTCATCAGGTTATCTGGTTCACCACCAGACGAAACAGTTATCACCTATCGCGCAAGCGTTTATCGACTTCGTGTTATCTCCAAAAGAAAATGTCGCCGGATTATGCAACCGGTTCCTGGAAAAACATTTTGTTGAGCAAACGGAAATGCCAGAGAATAGAAAGGACTGACAGAAGACAGAATTCTTTTGCTGATTGATCTTGTCATCAAAGCAGTTAATCACTACTACTACTTCATTTGTCCATTCGTTCCTCTCTGTCTAATCAACGCTGACAGTTTGACTTTCCAAGTTGCCATTGTCTGCTACTCTTTGATGATATCCATAATCCTTTCAACGTAGACTAGGCGAATTTCTTATCAGTAAAGGTGGCACAATGAGTACTTTAACATCCTCTGAATTGGAATATATTTCATTTAGGCTCAATTCTATTCAACTGCCGCAACTGCAGGATGTGGGTGGCAAGCGTGATGCGGGTGAACCCCATAGCGATTGGTTGCAAAGACATTTCGATAATGTTGCCGATTCCTTGCATAGAATCCAAAGTGAATTAGCACCGGTGGATGATATTATTCAATCGTTTATCGATTCGACATTTTCGGACCAGGAAAATGTTGATCAGCTCAAATTGCCGCGCAACACCTTTGAGCTGGATCAGACGGGTCTGGCTGAGGCTTTGTCGCTGCCGATGGGTTGCAATGAGTTTAAATCAGCTCTGGTTGAGTCCTATCGTACCCTGCAAGGTGTGTTGCATAACACTCGCCATGACAGAAGAACAACCCAGGGTGTGTTTCATGTGGCAGAAGGTGGATTACCTATTTCGAATGATAAAAGGGAGATGCCGAAAAACGCGTTTGCCAAACTTCTAGAAAGAGCTCTCACAGCGCCGGATGAGGATGCTGTGTTGCCCCTGACTGCCGGTCGCGAGAATATATCTGCGATGGTGTCTTTATTGCTAAAACCGACGATTATACCTGCGGTGCCTGGCGTGCACCAAGCGAAAAAAACGAGTATCCGTTTTTTTGCACCCGGTGGATTAGTCTCAAACCTGCATTTTGTTGAATCTGTTTTTGGCAATGCCGGTAGCCCTTATATTGTTGAGAATGATCCGGCGTTTAATTTTACCGAAGATGCGGGTGTGTATGGCGTGGTAATTTTGGCGCCTCACTTGAATCGGGTGACAAAAAAAGAACTGGGACTGCCCAGTATGGATCGCGCAACTGAACGGCAGAAACAGCACAATATGGCGTGGCAGGACGCTGATGAGCTGTACAATGGTGGTGAGGCATTCAAGGCGACTTTCCGTGATGAGAAGGGCGTCGTAATCACTATTATCGCCGACAATTATTTTGGCTATTGCAAGAAAGAAGTGAAAACACAACTGTCCTATGCCGCTAATATGCTGGGTGCAGTGGAAGAGGAGCATGCCGGAGGGGCGTTGGCTTTTCCAGGCTATAATTTGGGCAAGGATTTTGCTGAGTCGGAGTTTATTTGTCTACCGGACACCTATTGTTTTGATGAGGCTATATCGTTGCTGGGTGACACCGTGGAGGTCAAGAAGTCCGGTTATGCCGTTGATAAACAGTATTCCGATCTCGTGTACCTGCCAGAAAATGCAAAAATTTCGGTCGACAAATTAACGATACGCTGGACTCAGAAGAAAAAGAAAAAAGAATTGCCTCTGAACCCGGGTTATACCTATGTTCATCCTTCCGGCTATAAAGTGCATCTGGAAAAAAACCAGACAACGAACGTTTGGTATCTGGTGGGGACGGTTGCCGAAGGCACTTTTTGTCATAAGCCGGCAACGGTCTCAGGTGGTGGTAAATCTGAAATTTCAAAACCGATAAACGAAATCATTGTATTCAAAAACTTCTATGTCGGTGATTTGGATAAAGACATGGCGTTGGCCGATCAGATTATCAAAAAGGATTACTCCAAGCGCTTTAAAGATGAGGCTTTGGATGTGACCGAGCAGTCCAGACACCTGTTATCTAAAAAACGTTCTTTAGGCTCAGTCATTAAACTGCTGACGTCCAATGAAAAATACACGGACGAATACAATGAGTGGCTTAGCCGAATGCCCGCTCATGTTAAGAGTTTTGTGTATGTGATAAAACGGTTTTATGAACCGCAGTGGGGGGATGACTGGCAGGCGCATTTCAGTGTGGACGACCACGATGGCATGCCCGGCCATGAACTTAAATTTGACCATAACCCATTGCCGGTCAGATACCTTCGGGTCAGTCTGGGTCAGAATCGTAAATGGAATACGTTTAGGCTGCGACAGGATTTTTACCCGGCCTCCAAAGTGCAAATGGAAGATGATATATCGGTATCCATTGTGTATCCCCACCAGCGCTTGCCGGGTATGAATGAAAAGCTGAATCCAAACAAGTCCTATAAAATCATACATAACTGCGAAAAAATGTTGTTTCAGCGTCCCGATGACGCCATACATCGGGGCGCCGACCCGATGACAGAAACGGACTTTTCTGGTTCTCATTTGTTTGCCTCCAATTACGCACCGCTTAAGGCCGATGATGCCAGGGATTTTAAACAGGACGTCATTCGTTTTGACTCCTTCACCCCGGTGATGCAAAGGACGATTAAAAGAGCGTGCAAGCTGGCTGATGACAAGTATTTTGTCTGTACGACCCATCCCCGTATTGTCGATGGTAATCCGACAAAAAATGTTCGTTATTTACAGAAAAGGCCTGACCTGGCAAATCCGAGAGCAAAATATGTCGCCGATATCGGCACCAGGCTGAATAGGAAGCTGAGTGTCACTGAGCCCGTGCAATACCCGGTGAACAGTGTGTTGGTCGGGCGTAGAAATAACCCGGCGGACAGGGAGCGGGGTATTGCAGCGCTGTCGGTGTACAATCCCATTCACTATCAGGAATTGCCTGAACTGATGATGGATTTTATGGCATCGCTTTCAGGAAAATCGCCATCGACAACCGGATTTGGATCTGAGGGAGCCTTAACCAAAGGTCCGTTCAATATGTTGAGATTGATTACGGATCTTAATAATGCGCTGGTGTCGTATATTCTCACCGAAGATGCTGTCTTTAGTACGGCGGCAGGGTTTATTGGCCCAAATACCCAGGTTGATCATGATATTACCTTTTTAGCACCAGAAATCTGGGCCAGGCTTGAGCCGCATGAGCGTGAGCCGGGTTTCTTAATTGAACATCATTATCTGGAAAAGCTCGAAGACTTCACCTTACAGGGAAGAACGGTTGAGGCGTCACGACTGGGTTACCGTATCAATAGAAAGTTTGCTCAAACGTTTTTTGGGAGAATTTTCGCATTGCCGGAAAAAGTCATGAGTGATGAGATGTTGCAACCAGAATTGCAGAATCAGGAAGACTTTGCCACCGGAGTCGAGCACATTGTCAATTGTCAGAATGAGGTGGCACGGGCATATTTTTTAGACGGTTCCGTAGAGATCGCCTGCCCACCGCTCAAAGCCCTGTTACATATTATGGTCGAAGGAAACTATCAGGGCATGACGCTCGCCAGCGCTGAGTTCCGTCAGCAGTTTTCCAGGGAATCGATGCTGACATCCGATTGGTACCAGGATCGATTGCGGTCGCAGCAGCAAAAGGATATTGAAATCTGCAAGGCGCATATAAAAATGATCGAAGAGCGAATGGCCGGGGGAGCTGAGGGCCTTGCCGCCAACACGTTGGCTGATAATCTGGAGCAAGCCAGGGAGCGATTAATGCAACTGTCCAGCGATGCCTACTGTGAACAGTTGATGGGAACAATTGGCCGAGACCCCGGGCTTGGTCATGCGGGTTAGTTTAATAGGTGCAGTAATAGCCGTGAGCCGGGCGTTTAATGTCCGGCGCGTGCGATTTAATAATTTACGCCGCCATGGGCAATTTATATAAGCCATTGCAGTGGGATTTCCATCTGTACTGGTCAAGTGATACTACTTTCCTATCAATTGCATTGCCTGAAGATACCGCCTCGGGTGTTTTTAGGGCCTCGGAAAATTTATTTTTTCCGCGGCCCTTATGTCTAACGAATAGTTTTGTAGCTGATATTAAGGTTTCGCACATCAGGCTGCCGGTTCGTATCCGCTGCCAGGTGCAACGCGCAAGCCTATTGCAGCAGCACCTACAGATTCTGCTGTGCTAGACTAACCTGTGCAGCTATTGTTTCGGAGTAATTCAAGTGATTGCCAGCCATATTGATGGAAGACTAAGAGTTAGGCATGTTCGCCTTCGTGATCCGGATTTGATGGGTAAAGTACTCACCGAACTAAAACGCATCCCAGATATTACTAAAATTGAAACCAATCCCAGGACCGGCAGCTTACTCGTTCTTTACCCACCATCCAATGAAACTGCTATGGCACTCGTGAGGCAGTTTGAAAATGAGGCATTCGATGAACTGGACGAATCCCCAATGCTTTTGTCAAGACAAACGGTTAAGTTTGTTATGACAGTCAGTTATATCTCTGGTGCGGTTGCCATTGTTCACAGCAAGAAGCTTCACGTCGGATTACAGTCTATATTTATTGGTTTTGCTGCTATACACCTATGGCAAAACAGATGGTCGCTCTTTAAATAAAACGTTCTTTGTTTATGTGATCAAACATAGAATACGCTGCTTTTAACACTATTTACTCGAATATTAATTTTTACGCTTCTTAAACTGAAGCGAATAAGGAGAAAATAAATGAATATCTACCGAGTCGGGCTTTTTTTTGCTGGAGCGGCTGTCGGAGCCGGTGCTGTTTATCTACTGCAAGATGAGCGAGTCCGTGAGCAAGCCAAAAAGCTTGTTGAAAATGGTATTAAATTTTATGACGGTGCACTGGGCGGCATTGAGACCGTTAAAGAAGACGTTCAGGATATGGTTGCCGAAGCAAGAAGTAGTAGTGAGGTGATTGAAGAGTCAGTAGAGTAAATTGCCATCGCCATCAAATCATTCAAACATAGGCCTACTTGAATTATGACGTTTCAAGGAAATATCATCCACTGCTCCAGTGGGCGATTGCGCTTTCAGTTGACCTCTGGGTCAGTTGCCGTGGATAGCATGCTTGATGTATTCGAGCACCATGCTGAAGTAGAAGCAAAAGATCTCAAGTTAAGCTATAACCGTAGAAGCAAACGTTATCTCGCCACCTATCGGCGTTCTAAAGCCGTTGAGCGAGCATTGATTGACACCTTTCATTTAATACCCAGGGCAAAGAGAGAAAAAACAGTACTTGACGTGCGACTTGAGCAACAATTTAGTCCGATCAAAAAACTTGAGTCTCCGCTTCCCATAAAGTTACTAACGTGCGAAACAATTAACTTTTTACTCAGCAAGATACTCGTCCCTCCCGGGTTTCGCCCCTATTGGACTCTTTTACAGATTACCCCATTCGTTATTAGAGGGCTTAAATCTATTAGAAATAAGCAGCTTAATGCCGATACGCTTGACGGAGTCGCCCTGGCAGCGGCGTACCTCAGCAAAGATTATGCTACCGCTTCGGCAGTTGCGTTCTTGTTGAGAATAGGGGGGATTCTTGAGGATGCGACCCAGGAGAAAGCGAGAGAAAGTATTTCACACTTTTTCAAACCGTCATGTAATACGGCGTGGATTGAAAAAGAGGGTGAGCCCAAGCAGATACCTTATAACCAGCTTGCCTGTGGCGATCTGGTCATTGTTGAATCTGGCAGCCAAATTCCTGTTGATGGTAGGGTGGTTAATGGCGATGCTGTGGTTAACCAATCCTCCCTAACGGGCGAACCTCTCCCCGTCGCAAAGCGAGAAGGTCATTTGGTCTATGCAGGAACGGCGTTAGAAGAGGGGCGCCTACTGGTTAAAGCAGAAAAAGTGGGCGAGGATACGCGTTGTGCCAACATAGTACGCATTATAGAAGTGGCAGAGGCGAATAAGGGCGAGTTGCAAACACAAGCCGCTAGACTAGCCGATAAAATTGCGCCGATTACCTTTCTATTAAGCGGCTTGGTTTTGGTGTTTACCAAAGATCTCACTAAAGCAATTTCTGTGCTGATGGTAGATTACTCCTGCGCCATTAAGCTGTCTGCACCGCTGGCAGTCAATGCCGCCATGGTCGAGGCAACAGGGCACGGTGTGTTGATAAAAGGAGGCAAACATATCGAAAACCTCGCTCATGTTGATACCATCGTGTTTGATAAAACCGGTACGCTCACTATTGCCAAACCCAGGGTTGTCGATGTGATCACTTTTGGGGATTTTACCCGGGATGAGGTCTTGCGTGATGCAGCCTGTTTAGAGGAACACTTTCCTCATCCAGTTGCATCGGCCATTGTAGCGAAGGCTGAGGATGAGAAACTAAAGCACGATGAAAAGCACTCCAAGGTTGAGTATATCGTGGCACATGGCATTGCTTCCAATCTGTGTGGGAAACGCATTTTGGTAGGCAGTCAGCACTTTGTTAATGAAGATGAAAAAATTGATATCTCTATCGCTAAAGATGTGGCTGATAGCGCCGCTGATGACGGGCTTTCAGTGTTATACGTAACGATTGGTGATGAAACGGCTGGGATTATCATTATTGATAACCCTATCTGCCCTAATGCTGTACGAACAGTTCAGGCGCTGAAAAATATGGGTTTCGATAATCTACTGATGATGACTGGCGATAATGAAAGAAGTGCTCGGGCCATTGCCAGCAAATTAGGCATATCTCAAGTCCATGCGCAGATGCTGCCCGATGACAAGGTTGATCTTATTAAATCGTTGCAACAACAAGGCCGACGTATTGCGATGGTTGGTGATGGTGTAAATGATTCCGCGGCGATATCCTGCGCTGATGTTGGTGTGTCTCTTGATCATGGTGCTGATTTGGCACAACAAGCCAGTGATTTGGTTCTTCTTAACGGCCATCTGGAAGGCTTGCCCGATATTAGGTTAATTTCAGAACTTACATTACAACGTACTCGAAACAATTTTGTGTTTATTGTCGCCTCAAATACACTGTTTATGGCGATGGGGCTTTTTGGCAACGCACCTGCAGCGCTGCTGGCTTTTTTACACAATGTATCAACCGTTGCAACGAGTCTTTCGAGCCTACGCCCTTATCTAAAAGACACGGGAGCCGGATCAGTAACCAAAGAAACTCGTAATGATTAGCAATAAACGGGAGATTTTATTCTTGCACAAATTACCCTCCGGACTGATTGCAATGTAAGCGGCTTTATTTGCATCGTTACAGATAGCCCCGCTATACATCCACAACACTTACAATGAACAATAAATCACCCTGTGAAACTTGCTGGCCGCTGGTGTTGTTAATACGCTCAATGCGATATTTTTTGTCAGTCGGATAGAGTGCCTGTTCCGAAGTATTAAACGACTCCAATGTGACCTGACTGAACATTTTCATGGCTTCCATCAGTCCCAGTGTTTGCGATGGTGATACGATATCTCCTACCTTAACAAAATCCGGGTCTGTAGGAGATGCGGCGGAATAGAATATACCAGAACTCTGGGCAATGACTTTTAGTTCAGCGCTACTATCTATCCGAATGGCTTCTGAACTTAATTTGCTGGAACTGCTGCTGTTCATCATCGCCTCGATTTCAGCAATTAAGTTGTTGGCATCCAAAGAAGACATGAATTTTGGTAGATAACCCGTGTCATAATCCCCGTTGATAAAGACTTTATCTTTGAGTATGCGTTTGAGCAGAGGGATATTCGTGGAAATTCCTTCAATAACCACAACGGTATCCAGATAGTCGAAGAGTTTGTTAATTACATCATCGCGACTCGCTCCCCTGCAAATCACCTGTGCGATCAGGCTGTCGTAGAACGGTGATATTTCCATACCGCTACCGGCAATTGAAATCACTTCGATGTCATCAAGCTCAGGCATTACGCACTGCGTAATCAGACCCGGCGTGGGCATCAATTGCATAACACCTTCAGCATCCAGGTATACTTTTTCTGCAATGATTCTCAATTCAATCGCGTAACCTTCATCACGTATTTGGATTTCGTCAATACTGCTGCCGGAAGCAATGTTGAATTGTTCACATACAATATCTATTCCCGATGTTGCTTCAGTAACAGGGTGTTCTACCTGAAGGCGCGTATTCATTTCCATGAAATAGATAGCATTAGAGGCAAGGTCAAAGATAAATTCAACCGTGCCCGCACCGGTATAATCAACGGCATCAGCGATTTTTAGTGTGTAGTCCAATGCTTGTTGTTTCAGGTCAGCGGGCAATATCGCACAGCTGGATTCCTCGATCATTTTCTGATTGTTGCGCTGTACGGAACAGTCTCGCAATCCCAGCACCCGGCTGTTACCGATACTGTCGCGTAGCAACTGTACTTCGATATGGCGCATGGAAACAACAAATTTCTCCAGGTAAAGGTCGCCGTTGCCAAACGCAGAGCGCGCCTCAATGCTGGTCATGTCATACAATCTGAACATGTCCTCGCGCCGCTCTACAATCTGTATGCCCTTGCCACCGCCACCGTGAACGGCTTTTAGTAAGACGGGATAACCGATTTGGTCAGAGATTTCTGCAGCCTGTTCAGCGCTGGTTAAAATGCCATGGCTACCCGGCACGACAGGTACGCCAACACTCTGCACGGTATGAATCGCGTTGGATTTATTCCCCATGGTGCGCATACTGTGCGCGCTTGGGCCGACAAAATTGATTTTGTTGTGAGCGCACATGGCTGCAAAGTTTGGATTTTCAGACAGGAAACCAATACCCGGATGCAGGGCGCTAACCTGCTCGTATTCAGCAATTTTTAATATTGAATGGGCATTGAGGTAACTTTCGTCTGAAGTATTACCGCCCAGGCAAACGAGTTTATCCTGTGGTTTTAACATCAGCGCAGGCACCGAGGACATATCCGGGTCCGAGGCGACCAGCACAACGTTAATACCGCTCTCATGTGATTTGCGGATCAACTTAACGGCCGTACAGCCGCGAGCATGGATTAGCACTTTATCAATTGGCGCCATTAACATTTTTGGATCCTGTTCAGACTGCGAATCTGCGCGGCTGAACTGTGTTGGAATAACACTGCTAAACGCATTATCAATCACTTCGCTAATTGTCGTGTTAGGTAGCGGAATTTTTGGATCAATTTCGCGCAGTTTGCTATCCAGTTCTGCCGAGAATGGGTGTTCTACCAAACCCGTCATCGCGTTCGGCACGGTAGATAAATAATTTGATAAGGTCGATGTGGATGGCAGGTAAGATGGTACAACCCGTTGACCGGCAAAAGGCATATTACATCCGGAAAAATAGTAGGTTTGCACCAGCGGGTGGGTCACAAAGCTGGCTTGTGCGCCACCGGTACAATCACCGTAACCAAACATAACGATAGGTAAATCATTGTCACGAACAAAGCGTGTAATACGGCTGTTGACTATAGCCATCGAAAACAGCGCGGCGGCCCCTTCTTTTGTTTGCATGCCCCCGGAACTAATAAAACAAATGACGGGTATTTTTTGTTGGCAACATTCGACCAGCAGATGGCAGAATTTTTCACCGCTGGCCATGTCAAAGGCGCCCGCCTGGAAGTTCAGGTTTGAGACAGCGACACCAACGCGTTTCTTGTTTTGTGGATTGCCTTTGTAGGCAACCTCGGCGATACCGGTCACTAGACCACAGGCACGTAAGTTGTTATCCAGAGCCTGCTCAATAGATTGACGGAAGCCAGGAAAATCAACGGGGTTTGAACTTGTTTTATCCGCATCATGTTCGACAAAATCAGTGAAAAAGTGCGCTATCAGCTCATCAGGGCTTTTCTTATGTTCCCTCTTTTCGTTGTTGAGCAGGCGCGATATCAATAGGTCTTGATAGCCCATTGTCAAACGGTTCCAAAAATCTTTACGGCGACCAATTCGCGCTGGATTAATGGTGCCTTTAAAGTTATTGCCAGCATCACTATGATAATATTCCGGTAACAGGCGCTCGAAAAAATACGTGAGTATCACAAAAAGAGTGTCGTTCATTTGTGGAAATCCAATGCTTTTCCACTCTTCAACCTTTGTTAACAATTCACTTCGACTTTCGTTTTTAACAAAATACCTAAGCCAGTTTTCAAAGTGGCTTTCAATTCCTTGAGTGTTTTCATTTTCTTTGCCTAGCGCGCGCACCAGAGATTTTTTTAATAGTTCTTCAACCGATTCGCGTGAAAGAGATTTGTGGTCCATCGCCTCTTTAGCAATAATAACCAGGTTATCGACTATGTTGTTATAAAGCGCATCGAATATTAGGATATTTTTACAATTTTCAATAAACGCTGGTCGTAAATCCTTGTGGAAAATAACGTCCAGCACGTTTACCTGACTATTTTCCGGAAAATGGCTGGTCAGAGGATATGTTTCTTCATCCCCGAGCAATGCAATCAGCGATTCGAAATTGTGTGGTGCGCTGTTTTTCCAACGATTGTAGATATTAAAGCTGAGATTGAATAACAGAGCCTGGGTTGCTTTGTGATAATTATCCTCTGGTTCTCCGAAGATAAGGCTGCTCAGCTTGCCTCTATCGGTATCCAATCCCTGGCGTTTATCGAGAAACTTTTTCCATAATTTTGATAAAGTGTCATCGTAAATCAGTTTGTCGGGGTTGTTGAGCCAGGTATTAAATATTTTTGTTCGCTCACTCCTGAGGCGATAATCAAGATCGCCTTCTGGCAGATTGAGTTTGGACAAGCGGCCGTATTCGGTGCTTGAAATAGAATAGACTCTTGAACGCAAGGTCAGGTAACGCATATAGCGATAACACAAGCCAAAAATATTTGGATGTACTGTAGGGGTGGTAGCCAACCCTATTGGGGAGCGTGATTCCAACTGGGTTTGGAGTTCCGTTGGATGAATGCGACGCTGAACGCAGCGTTGATAATGCCCCATTAAATCCGGTGTTTGTCGTAAAAATTCAACTGCCGCCTCTTCAATCGATTCGATGCTGGAGATGATGGCTCGCTGTAGGTTGTTTTGCTTGTCGTCAACATCTAGCGGAGAATAATCGATAATGCCATCCAGGCAGCCAGCCTCACACAATTCCTCTGGCGATACGCCAACACTTTTTGCGCATTCCTGCCATGACAAATTGAATTTGCGAGCAATACTTTGCAGGCCATGGGGCTGAATCGTATTGAAAATACCATCACGTGCGGAAAGCAAAATATTGGCGGCGGCCAGTGGTATGGCACCACCGGAATACCCAACACCGATGACGATTCCAACAGACGGGACAGCGATGTTTGTAGTGTCCGTGATAAGTTGGGAAATGCTATGTGCTTGATTGTGACTGTTAGCATGCTCGCCGGCATCGGCTCCCGGCGTGTCGATCAGGTATACTATTGGCATAGACAGATCAGCGAATTGGCGAACAGCATCGCAGGCCATTTGGTGATGTTCGGGCATCCAGGACCCACTGGAGCTTGAACGCTCCTGAGCGATAATGCCGATGCGACGTTTCGCAGCCTTAAATGGCAGCTCTATTTCTGCGCTAAAAAAAGGACCGTTTTCTGTTTTGGCAATTATTTTACCGTTTAATCTGGCAACAATTGCTTTAGCGCCTGGGCGTTTACTGTGTTGTGCCGGCAATATGGTTTGTTCAATATAGCCATCAACATCCGATTTTTTGATGTCTTCCAAGCGAGCCTGTATGCGGTCATTATCCATTAAACCTTCGAGATGCTCGGCCAAAGAAAGTGCTAATGGGTTATGATCGGGAAACAATGAGAAATCCTCAGCCCGATGCTCAGCTTCTACAAACACGGAATCGGTATTGCGCCCTGATTCATCCACCGGATTATTAGTCATTTCTCACCTCGATAGTCGGCGTTTTTATCATTAATTACGAGTGTGGTATTATCCATTTATTAACTCCGTGTGCTAGTGCGACAGGAAGGACACAGTGTTCCATATTTGAGACGCTGTTTTATTATAAGGGGTCAAATTAGCGTTAGTGATTGATCTGATACATAATTGGCAAATTGTGTATCGAAAATTATGACAAAAGAGTAAGAGTCTTGCTGGATCTAAATGCCCTAATGTTGTTTGCTACTGTGGTGGAAGCCGGAAGCTTCACCCAGGCGGCTTATAGTTTGGGTATGCCAAAATCGACTATTAGCCGCAAAATTTCTCAAATGGAAAAGGAGTTGGATGTTCGGCTATTACAACGCAACACCCGCGGCTTGAGCCTTACACAAGAAGGAAAAAAGGTCTACGAACACTCTGCCAACATTTTGCGTGAAGCCAAGGCGGTTCAGGCAACCGTTGAAAGCACACGAGATGGCATATCCGGAAAATTGCGAATTACTGCGCCGATATCAATTAATCAGAATGTTATATCGAGCCTGTGCAGCAGTTTTCTTCAGCAACACCCGCAAATTGAACTGGATATTCAGTTCACTAACGGGGATGTAGACCTCATTACCCACGGTTACGATATTGCCATTATGTTCGGCCCGCTGGCCAATTCAGACCTAATCGCAAAACCCTTGTTTCAACGAGAAATGCTCTTGGTGGCAAGTTGTCATTACCTGCAACAATATGGTACTCCGACCGATCTGAAGAGCCTTAGCAAACACGCCGGTATCCTGCTGGGCAACCATCGCTCCTCACCGATATGGCCCATGGGCATTGAAAATAAGAGTCTAATTAGTTTTCATGCCAAGGCCCGCGCAAATAGTGCGGTGGTGATGAGGCAAATGGTAAAAGATGGCTTAGGTATCGCTATGATGACCAGCACGGATTGCAAGCATGAGCTGGACAGTGGGGAGTTTATCCGGATTCTCAGCCATATTCCCATTGAACCGCTACGTGCTTACGCGCTCTATTCCAGTCGGCAGCAATTGGCACCAAAAATCAGTTGTTTTATCGATTATTTTGCTAAGCACATCGATAGTCACGAAACCCAGGATATCCTGAAGCTGCCAAACATACACAGTGTTTCAGGTTCTTAGAATGCAAGCGGCTTTGAGGTAAACGCCAATTGCTCTACATACTACCCCATTAAAATAGACTGTCCGATACCCTCTGTGTCAGGATAATAGGCGCTTACGTTTAATAGATGCAGTAATCGCGGTGAGCGGGGCGTTTAACGTCCCGCTCGTTCGCCGCTAGTC
The DNA here is from genome assembly GCA_003353945.1 of Gammaproteobacteria bacterium. GTDB lineage: Bacteria > Pseudomonadota > Gammaproteobacteria > Pseudomonadales > PIVM01 > PIVM01. The sequence goes on along the minus strand of PIVM01000051.1, from coordinate 9,895 downwards.
GACCAGGCCGTAATCATTGCGCAAAATATCCACTATTTCTGCCTTGGGATTGTCAGACAGGGTAAGTTTTTCGCCAGTAATTTTCTCAGCGATCCCCACGTAGGTTGCAGAGACTTGCATCATGACACTCTCGGGCAGCGCGTTATCGCGAGCCAGGGCTTCGCGCTCGACCATGCGATCTTTGTTTAATAGAATATCGGGATCAGGGAAGTGGTTGAGTAACAACTGGCGGAACTCCTCTTTTGAGTTTTCCACGACGTTACCGTTACGATAGCTTGGACCATCCCAGATACGGGACGAATCTGGCGTGCCGACTTCATCCATGTAGATCAGTTTTTCATTGCCCGTCTTGTCTGTAACATAGCCAAATTCAAACTTTGTATCTACAAATATCTGGTCCAGTTTCGCCAGTTCAGCACTGATCACATCAAAGCCTTCTTTCAGGAGTGTTTCGTAGCGATTGATATCATTCCTGTCACTGAAGTTGAATGCGCCAAAGTTGTTTTCGATATCGGAGCGGGTGATATTTACGTCATCCTGCGCGGGTACTCCGGGGATACCTTCAAGAATGCCTTTGGTGGACGGAGTAATCAGCAGCTCGGGCAGCTTCTGGTCTTTTTGCAGATTGTCGGCAATTTGAATCCCGCAAAATTCCCGTTCACCCTTGCTATAGGCGCGCCACATGGAACCGGTGATGTACTGGCGGGCAATCGCCTCAATCATCACCGGTTTGGCCTTTTGCACAATCCATACAAAGGGATGCGGCACATCAAGGATATGACTGTCTGCCAGACCCTGTTCCCGGAACAGGGTAAACCAGTGATTGGAGATGGCATTGAGCGCTGCACCTTTGCCGGGTACGCCGTTCATGCCACCCTCTGCGTGCCAGATGCACTCAAAAGCGGAGATCCGATCACTGATGACCATAATTGCCAGTGGTGCGTTGGCGGCTACATCGTAGCCCTTCTCCTCAATCAAACGGCGGCTATCGCCCTGCGTCAACCAATATACGGAACGGACCTTGCCGCTGTGAACAGTATCATCGGTGCGGATAGGCAGGTCGTTGTTAACGGCTAATACTTTATCGGCTAGACCCATTGAAAAAATTTCCTGTGTCATATCAGTTATTGAAAATCAGAATGTGTTGGCAGTGCCAAGGTCTAAGGGGCTTGGAAATAAAAGATTGTCCCAAGATTGTGGAGGATTTTGGTTCAGCTTCAAGGCGTTTCAAGGGGCGCAGGGCCTGCCCCGTGAAACGCTTTGGGCATAGTGGGCCTATGTAACCCTTGATACCCACTACGCTTCGCGGGGCACGCTGTACAACGCAGAAGCTGGGCCAAAAGACCCGCAAGATGGGATAATGTTTTATTTCCACGACCCTAACACGAAAGGACGTGGAAAGCCCCAGGTTTCCAGTAGATCGGGGATTTTAGCAGGTATCGCCCCACATGCCACATATCTATGAGGCTGTCCGAGAAGAAAGAAGTCGTTTCGCTTGATCATTATCGTCAGTGATTGCACGGCAAAGGCCTCTATAAATTGCCAGGGGGGGTAGAGTGAACTAATAAAGCGCACATCACATCATGCGAAGTCGCTAAGGCTTAACTGCCACTATATCCGTATACAAATAATTCAAAACCTCCTCTACCGTATTCCCAATCAACTTGCCCTTTACTCCCTTACGTCCAACCGTACCACACACCACCACATCAGCCTTGAGCTTATTAGCTATGCTGGGCACCACTTTCTCTGGTGGCCCTCGCCTGATATGCAACTGACGACTGTCGATACCGTACTCGGCACAGAATTTATCAATGGTTGGTTGTAGCTTCAGGCGCTTTTCGCGGGCGTACTTTCTGGGATCGATTATGTCCATATCAACGAGGGGCTGGGGAACGGTTAAGGCAAATACAACATGAACTTCCTGATCCAATGTGGTGGCCAAGGATTGTGCCTGCTGGTATATGGCATGGTTGAGCTTACGTTTTGACGCGACTTTGGTGCCGAAGTCCAGGGCGGCGACGATACAGGGTTTTTTCTTCCAGCTTTTACGAGCGGTGATCATTACCGGGGCGGGACATTCCCGTAACAGCAGCCAATCGGAGGGCGTGTAGATCATGGTTTCACTGCGGTTGGCGGATTTGATCACCATATCGATAGGATTGTTTTTACAATAGGCGATGATGGCTTGGCTGATATTTTTCCCCCACAGCGCTTTGATGGTAATGGCTGAGGGCTTGATGTTGAGGCTTTCGGCCAGTTCTTGCAGTTGTTTTTTGCGATCATCTACCAGCGTTATTTCCAGCTGGTTGAGGCTCGGTTTAGCGATGACAGTGTCCGTCAGGTTTTTAATATCGGCATAGCAAAAACCCATCAGAGTGATTTTGGCTTTGCTATGTTGCTGTAAGTTGGCGGCGCGTTTCAGTGCTGGATTTTTTCCGCCCGGTTTGTCGGCGATAACAAGCAACTGTTTCATAATGATCTCCATTAATTACCTTGACGGTTATGGGAAAGTAAAGACAAAGAACCGTGATAAAGTAACATGATCTGTAATTCATGTTAACTGTATTGGCGCAGTATATAGATCTACATCTATTGCCCTGCAGTTTTTTATAGGGAGCTGCGTTATAGGAGGCAGGAACAACGTTGAGCGTCCTACATGGATTCGCGTTACATGGATTCATGTAAATTGGAAATTTACCTGCCGCCAATTGGCTGAATAATAGATTGGCGTGACAAACCATAAGCGTTACCGCTATCCTAGCCAAATATTCGGCCATGTGATATAGCTTTGTCATCGATTCACGTCAGGCTTCCTGGATATGGAAGAAGTATTGGCGAGTAGGGCAGTGGTGGTTTCGTACCCAAAACACTTCGTGGGGCTCTTGCGAAAACTCGAAATAGGCCACTATTACTTCGTTTCTGCGCCATCGCCAGTCGGTCGTCTCAACACCCAAAATGCAAAGTTATTTCTTTCCAAGCCTTAAGTTGGTGCCGATATATAAATCTAATAATTTTGGTAGAAATAGATGGAAGAGAAAAGTTTCAAAATTGAAGAGATACAATTTGTCAGTCTAGGCAAGGTATGTAGAGGTGCAATCTATTATCCTGCAAATACTACCAAAGAGAGTCAGCATCCAGTCGTGGTTATGGCAAATGGTTACGGTGCTGAATATCGGTTTGGTCTGCTTGGTTTTGCAGAAAAGTTTGCCTCCGCTGGCGTTGCTGCCTTGCTTTTCGATTATCGAGGTTTTGGCGACAGCGAAGGCGATCCTCGTCAATTAATTGATCCGAACATGCAGCTGGAAGATTGGCGAGCTGCATTAGCGTTTGCTCGTGAGTGTCGTGCTATTGATGGTAAACGCCTTGGCATCTGGGGAAGTTCATTTGCTGGTGGTCATGTAATCACACTTGCAGCACAGGATCAAACCGTCAAAGCGGTCGTTTCACAAGTACCCTACTTATGCGCAACTGCCGCCTTCAAACAGGTCGGCATCAAACACGCTTTGCGGGGGGCAAGTCGAGCCCTTTGGGACACTATCCTGAATGGCTTTGGCCTGTCAGACTACAAAATACCGGTGGTGGCTGAACCTAAGCGGTTTGGAGTTATGAATCATCCCACCTGGGCAAATGAGTACCATTCTTTGCTCCCAGCAGAAACAAAATGGGAAAACGCTATACCAGCTCGTTCATTATTTAAGTGTGGTAGCTACAGCCCGATTGATACTGCAGACAAGATTAAATGCCCAGTGTTAATTGTCTATGCGGAAAAAGATCAGGGCGTGCCCAGTGAGCCCATCGAACGTATTAGCGAAAAAATTTCTGATTTAACAGTTGAATCAGTGCCTGGCGATCATTTTGTTGTGTACAGTGGGCATGAGCAACATGACCGTGCTGCCGATATAGAGCTGTCATTTTTACTTAAGCAGCTCTAAGGTTGTTTTAATTGAGTTTTACCAAACGTCTCTCGGTCAGGCTCTCGGGTCACACTGTGAAACACCTGTCTTGCTGAACGCTGAGGTATAGCATCGCTTTACCATGCTATTCAATATGTTGGTAGACACGGGTATCACCGTTGTTCATTACTAATAGCACATCGTAAGGATCTTTACGCGCTCCCATTTCCATGCCAGGGCTGCCTATCGGCATTCCAGGTGCCGTCAAACCGACAGCGCCATCCGGGCGTTCACGCAATAAACGCTGAATAACGTCTGCTGGAACATGCCCTTCAACGAAATAGCCGTCAATGATGGCTGTGTGGCAGGATTGCAGTTTGCGATCTATACCGTACTTTTGCTTAATGGCATCCAGATTCGGTAGGTTTTGCACTGAGGTCTTAAAACCCGCCGCGTCTACGTGTTTGATCCAGTTTCCACAACATCCACAGGTTGGGGATTTGTAGACGACCATCTCTGGTTTATCTGTTTGGTTACCCGCTGTGACTACTACTGCCATCAACAAGAGAATTAGCGATATCAAAGTTCTCTGAATAAAGGATATGTTCATAATTAAATTCTCGTATTAGCTAGAGATGTTAAATAGCTACATTATTATCGTGAATGCCCGGTTCATGTGCAAGCTTGCTCATGAGATTGATGCTCCCGTCGGGGGTGATCTAACAATGGGGTCGGAGGGATTATAGATTGCTCAATGTGAATAATGTATAATCACTCTATTGACACCGGCTGGCTAATGGGTGTCCCATTTTATTAGAACGAAACGTATATTATAAAAAATATTGAAATTTCAGAAACTGTAGTGGTTTGGCTGTAAAAGAGAACAACATCTACAAATTGGAGTTTTTCTAAAGCCTCGTTAACTGTATCGGAAAGAATATGAAGTATTTCGCATATGGATCCAATATGTCTCTGGCGAGATTAAGAGGACGAGTTCCTGGCGCGGAGAGGCTTGGTGTTTTCAATCTCGAACAACATGATTTACGTTTTCATAAAATCAGCAATGATGGATCAGGAAAGTGTGATGCTTTCCATACTGAGAATCCTACAGATTCAGTCATTGGCGCACTTTTTGAGATATCTCGACGTGAAAAGCCAGTTCTGGACGAAGCGGAAGGTTTAGGGTATGGATACGAGGAGAAAATTGTAAAAGTACAAAATGATGCAGGAGAATTAATTGAAGCAGTGACTTATTACGCAACTCGAATTGATCCATCTTTAAAACCTTATTCATGGTATCTTAATCATGTCATTGTTGGTGCAAAAGAGACTAATGTACCAGAGCAATATTTAAAAGATATCCAGTCAACGGAAAGTATCGAAGATATGGATACAAAAAGAGATGCCGAGCAACGTGCAATATACAGTTGAAAATTGCTTGGCCTGACCACCAAGATCTGGTTAAAAAGAGGTGTTGGAGTCAGAGTAACATTAGCCTAAATGATTGTCAGAAGTGATGATGAGGGGAGGCAGGTGTGCTCCTGCCTTCTACTTGGCGAGTATAGATTGCTCAATGTGAGCAATCTATAAGGGCCTCGAAAAATTTATTTTTTCCGCGGCCCTAATACCTCGCCCCCTTTTTCCTTGCCTCACTCACCCGTATAATTCGCAGCTAGATATTCACCACCCAACGACAGAAAAACATAGAGCGTCTGTTGCGCTGGGTCGGCTATTTTCTTGTCTACAAAAATAATCATCCACTCCATGTGACCGCCAAATTCTTTCTTCTCTGACTTTGACACCTTTATTGATTTCCAACTGCCATCAATTTTTCCTTTCTCTGCTAGTTTTGAAACACTGTCCAACGCTATCGCTTCGGCTTGACTTTGGCTGACAGGGTTGGGGGAGGAATGGTCATGGCCTGTGCCTGCGATGGTCACCAACGAAAAAATACTTAATACCATGCCGAATAATATTGCTTTAAAATTCATCTTGATAGTCTCCTATAATGAGCCGATACTTTTGTGGGTTGTAGTAGCCGATTTGGTGGGTTGTTTCTCTTCTTTGCTCTCCTTTTTTGAATCGATAAGTTGATATTCACCTTTAATGTTCAATGTAATGTTAACCGGTGACAGACTGTTGTTTTTCCAGTACCAGCCATGTGTGCCCTCGAAAGGCGCTGTTAGAGATCCTGTAAACGCACTGTCCGTACTCCTTTTATAGCTTTGGAAAAAACCTGTTTTATCGCCTTTTGGTTCACCATGAAAATCAAAAAAGAGTGGTTCTCCTTCTGTGTTCCATTCATATTCGAATTGTTTCCCATTCGAGATATGCAGCTTATATTCCTTGTCTCCCCTAGCGGGGATGATTATGCTGATGGAATCCTGCCACCGGGCAGGATCAGCAACAGTCATTGCTGTGGAATCTGTGGTGTTGGCATTGTCACTGTTAAATTGAGGTGTTTGCATAGCGACAGCAAACTCCTCTGGATTACTGGTATGGGTATACCCATGCATCTGCATAAGGAAAAGAAAACTGCCAATAATAATCAACCCATAGCTTGTAATCACACTAAACGTTTGGAAAAAATGGCTTTTGCGCCAAGCGGCTATCAGTAACAGCATTGCACTTAACGCACTGATCTGTCCCAGTTCGACGCCGACATTAAACGAGACAATATTCAGCAACAACGCATCCTCGCTCAAAGGCAGTTCCTGCAGACGTGTCGACAAACCAAAACCGTGAATTAAACCGAGACCAACAATCATCCACATCATATTGGGTGGATTTATGCTGAGGTATTTACGGAATCCATCAATATTAGCAAAGGCTATATAGCAGACGCTCAGCGCAATCACTGCATCGATGAGAAAGTAATTGAGCTGAATCGCGTTAAATGTGGCATAGATAAGCGTGACACTGTGCCCAAGCGTGAACGCTGTAATATATTTGGCAATATCACGAAAGCTGGTTAGAAAAAAGATAATCCCGAAAACAAATGCTAAATGGTCGTAGCCGGACAGCATATGTGTGGCACCTAGCCACATATAGCGAAAATTTCCACCATCGATAATGGACTGTTTTTCGGCTTCTGACATACCATGTGCATTCACCATTGTTGATAATAAGGTAAATAAAAACATTCCAGCAAACAGGAAAAACAGCTTGCGTGTTAATAACGCCTTATAAAGACCCTTTGTTAAGTTTGCTATGCACTGACCATCCCAGGGCAATCTTTGTTTTTCGTGAACGGGCAGCCCAACGTCTCTGCTTATCATAATTTGCCACCTTTCTCTACGGGCGTTACCCAGTAGATCCCATGGCCTGAAATCCTGTTTTTTGTTTCACAAATTATCGCCAGTACGTCATCCACATCGCTATCCTCAAGCAGGATATCTCCCCGTATTCGTGGCACATAGCCAACCACCTCATCTCGTGCTGAAAAAAATGCGTCGCTTTCAACTTCGGCCCCGTGACCTTCCACATGACTGAAAGTAAAACCACGTACCGGGTCCATCGTTCGCAGCAGATCAGTCAGTTCCTGTTGAACATTGGTATGAACAACAATCGTCAATACTTTCATGAGTATTACTCCACAATAATGTGTACTTATATAGCATCAGCCCAACGGCCTAAATGATTGCTTGGCTGATAAAAAAATACGGCAGCACAGAGCCTCGCGGATCTGATTGGGATCTGTACATACAAATAAAGCTATTCAGGATGAATAAGCTCAGAGTGGAGGGGCGCGAAGCGGTGGAGAATGATAATATCGCCAAAAAGAGAGAGCATCGTTATGTCGACGGCGATGGATTGGGTATCGATAAATGGCTAACAAGCATAAAATAAGAATGCCTGCTAATAAAGCCAAGACCGGGATGTTGTTGGCAACCTTATTCAGAAATACATCGGGACTTGCATCAACCTCCGAAAGCACCTCATCGTGATGATCGGCATGAGAAGTATCTGCCGATAGATGTGCCACAGTAAGATGCGAATGTCCCTCAACCTCTCCTACAGCCTCTCCCTCAACATCATTAGCAGTAAGTGGGCCATGTTGCTGACCAAAGTCATGATTCGTGTCGTGTACATGGAGCTTTACACACTGGGCACACAAAATTGCCATCGAAAGCAATATCGCCCAGGGAAACAAGGTTTCTTTTTTGATTTTTCGGAAGATCATCATCGGCGATGAGTTTAACGAGTATATTAACCGAGCGCAATCTTAACCCGGCTTTTGGATATTCGGGATCAGAGTAAAAACGAATATGTCTACGGGAGTGGCTTGTTGTATTGCTATCGCTACATTTGCAGCAAAGCGCAACGTCAGCTTTCACCATAAATCACTATAGGCAAATAGTCAGCATAGTGAACAAAGTCTTTATCGCTTGTGTATATTTTCATTTTTAATCTAGTTGAAATGGCGCAAATCAAAAAGTCAATATGAGATCCTTGTACGCCTTTATTTCTGCACAAGTTTGAGTATTCTGCAGCTGCTTCGTAATCTGAATCAATAATAATTTCGTTCGGGAAATACTGTAGTTTATTTCTGAGCTTCTCATAATCAGCGTATTTGCTATAGCCGGAAAGAACCTCTTGTCGAATTGGGCCAATTATTTTTGCGCGGTTTTCATCAATTAGTTTTGTGAGTTCGTTGGCAACATTTTTTTCTCGTGATGTTTTGCTTCTGAATGCCAGTGACCACATACAAGTATCTACAATAACTCCGCTCATTTGCGTCCCTTTTTGTAGTTGTAATTTTCGTCACAGGGTAGTTTTCCAAAAAAATCAATGATCTCTCGTTGTTTTCTTCGCTGTACAAACTCCATAAGAGCTTGATTTACAGTATCTTTTTTTGTGTTTAAACCACTGATACGCAGTGCTTCATCAAGTAAATCCGTATCAATAGAGAGATTTGTAGCCATTGTTTTACACCTTTATTCACACACTGTTATACACATGGTAGCATACAAAGCTATCATGACAAGACCGGCATTGGACTGGTATGGCTCAGCCAAAGCATCACGCCTTTTGCAGGGCAAGGCCACCCAATACACAACTCAAATTTTTCTAAGCGGTATCCCCAATGTCTGGATACGATAAGCCACCTTCAATATCACCTTATACATATTAAGGATAATAGCGTCATTCGAATTTGATGCCTCCACTATGGACAGATCGTAAAGAATAGAGAGGGTAGCAGCCGTCTATCGTATGTCATTATCCGTAATCAGGAAGCGGACGGAGAATGAAACAAATACATTAAACAAGTAGGGTTCTTGGCGAATATTGTCATACGAATGGCGTTGATGATCATACCAATACATCAACTGATATTTATACTGGTTCACAACAAGCACTTATCCTCGATGTGAATGGCTAATTCAATTATTAGGAAATATTTATCATATAAGGCGGTCACAATGAACCACAATCAAGTTACCGATTGAAAAATAATTTTTGCTGTTAAAACCTTATTTTTGTATGTCAAAGGCTAGAAATAACACAAAACTAATTGCGAAAGGTAAGGGCATCGTATGAAAGTCGAATTTATCAATCCATTTATAAATTCAATGTCTAATGTGCTAGCGTCAATGGCAACGCTGGACATCACTGTAGGGCGTGTAGCATTAAAAAATAATGACATACCATCAGGCGATGTGACAGGCGTTGTTTCGATGTCTTCGTTAAAAACCCAAGGGACGCTCGCCATTTCATTTTCCAAGCCCGTAATTTTAGAAATCACAAAAAGAATGCTCGATGAAGAGCTTGAAGAAATAAACGATACAGTGACTGATCTGGTGGGAGAAATTACCAATATGGTCACCGGTTCTGCTAAGCGACTACTAGTGCAGCGTCTCATTGATTCTTCCCTCGTAGTTGGCAATTCAAAGCGCTATAAATAGAGCTTATAATGAAGCCTTGTAGGGTTTTTGTTTCCAAGCATCTAGATGATATATAAACATATATTTGATTGCATCCTGCATACAAGACATCAA
>PIVM01000455.1 GCA_003353945.1 Gammaproteobacteria bacterium | reverse complement strand
CGGTATTTGTGCAGTACAGGCAAAGGTGATTCGGTGAAACAAAATGTAAACGCCTCTACTCGGCGCGTGGCTGTCGGTCAGCTTGAACTTCATCCTCGGTATGTTATTTGGGAACTGACCTTAAATTGTGATCAACGCTGTGCCCATTGCGGGTCTCGGGCAGGGACTGCCCGTGACAGCGAGCTAGCGATCGAAAAAGCCCTTGATGTTGTCAAGCAATTAAAGGCACTGGGAACAAAAGATGTTGTCCTCATGGGCGGAGAAGCGTACTTATATCCCGGCTTTTTTGAGTTGATCTCCGCATTGAGTTCTGCGGGCATTACCACGTCGATGGTCAGCAGTGGTGGTGGCATCACCCTGGAGTCCGCCAAAGCGATGAAGCGTGCGGGCATGAAACAGGTTGCCATCAGCATTGATGGCACAGAGCTGAGTCACGATCTTATTCGTGCCAACCAGGGGTGCTATCAAAAAGGATTGGACGCCCTGGATTGTGTAAGAGAGGCAGGTTTAGTGCCCTCCTCTAATATGAGCGTTAATCGTGTCAACATCCACGACCTGGAATCCGTCTTTGAGGTGCTCGTCGAAAAAGGCGTGCGTTCCTGGCAAGTGCAAATAACAACCCCGATGGGACGAGCCGCTGATCGCCCTGATATGATTCCGATAAATCCATCATAGCGTCTGATAATCCACTTGATTCACAGGAAAATAATTCTTTAAAAAAACAAAAAGTCGGTTTACTGCAAAAGAACTATAAATAAATGACATTTAGTTAAGGCCATTCTCAGGTTTGTAGGGTGTCAGTAAGCGAAGCGCTCTAGAACAAAACACAATAAAAAAACGGAGTGGAAAAATGTCGGCCCAAACAGTAAAACCGGAGAATTAAAATTAGATGACTTCGACCGATGCCAATAAACTCCAGGGTGCTGGCCAGCGCATTGATTCCATCAGCTTTCTGATTGTCTAAATCCACAAATTGGGCAAGATGAATGCTCGAAAGTTTCTCTTTGTCGATTGCTTGCGCGGCATGATCGTTTATCACCTTATCTATGACCTTTCGATATTCGAATTTCTGCCAACATATTTTTACATGAATCCAGCAATATTATTTTTGCGAGAAACCGTGCTGGCGGGCTTTACGTTCTTTTTATCTGCTTTTTGCACTTACCGCCACTGTACGGTCTGGTTTATGTGACTGCATTAATTGTTCGCTGACATCAATTACCCTGTCATAGAAAGTCATCACAATGCCATTTACTCAAGAGAAATTTGGTTGCCTGTAGGGTGTCAATAAGCAAATGACATGGAAAGTCACAAAGCAGAACTCACGGATTCATACTCATAGTAAACAGCATATCAACCCACTAGCGTTTAACCACATCCAGCAATTTATTGTGATGATCAAAGTAGATATCAAACGTACCGGATACGCCCATGCGCGTGACATATTTTTGTAGACTGTTGGCAGGAAAGCGCACGGTGCGACCATCACGCGATTTCGCAATGACATCACAAACCACCCCACGATACAAAGCCAGGTATTCATCGGCGGAAATATTTAGATCAACGGTCATTTGGCGCACGGGCTATTCCTAATCAATACAATTTACAGTAACCCTAAGATGTTACAGACCCTCAATTTACAAACCGTAATTCTAATTGTGGGCTACCCGCATGGAAAAGGGTAACTTGTATCAGATCAGAATCGTACTTACTTAGGGCTGCGGAAAAAATAAATTTTCCAATTACGCTTGCTCCCTGCTCCCTCACCTTCGTTGTTCAAATGCTTACATATTCCAATATACCCAAAACGTTGCACGGGGCAGGCTCTGCTCCCATTTG
>PIVM01000454.1 GCA_003353945.1 Gammaproteobacteria bacterium | reverse complement strand
AGGGGTCGAGTGTCAGGTAAGGGTCGGGGGTCAGGTCAGGGGTCGGTTCAGGGGTGGGGTAGGATCTGGGGTAGGTCGGCTCAGGGTCTGGGTCGGGGGTCGGGTCCGCGTATGGGTCGGGGTCGGGTCAGTCGGTTAGGGTCAGTGTCTGGGCTCGGGGGTCGGGTCAACGTCCGGGGTCGGTCGGTCGCGCTCAGCTCAGCCTGGCTGGACGTGCCGAGCCCCGACACACGAGGGGAGCACGGAGCAACGCGCTAGGGTCTGGGTGGGGATGGGGTCTGGGTGGGGATGGGGTCGGGGGAGGTCGGGGGAGGTCGCGCTCAGCTCAGCTCAGCTCAGCCTGGCTGGCTGGACGCGTTCGGGTGGGTGAAGGCGGAACACGTTCGGTTGAATTCAATCTGCTCAGTCTACATTGTCAGTCGGAGCACATTTGGGTGAATTCACTTTGCTCAGCCTACATTGTCAGTCGGAACACGTTATATATACAAATACATATATCGAGGTCGGGTGGGTCAGGGTAGGTACGTCGCGCTCAGGTCAGCTCTGTTTTTTTTCTTTTTTTTCTTTTCTTTTTTTCAACCAATTATTTAACGATTTTTTTTTGGAAACCTTTTTTTTTCCTATAATGGACATTGTACGCACACAATAATACAAAACACCAAGTCCCATAGTCCATAGTGGGCGCGCCGAAGTACCCATTAATCTCGTTATGGTCAATCAGGGGGTCGGTATTCGGGCAGGGCTTAGACGACTGAACGGTTCATGAAAAAAAAAGAAAAGCCCAATCAATGGAAGGCACGAACTGGGAGAAATCCCAGGGTTCATACACACACTTACCGCCTCACGGTGGAAGAAAGTGTGTCGGTCTGCATGTGTAAAGTTTCAAAAGAACTTCTACAAACATGTTCGATTTGCAACGCACGTTTGGTTTTGATCTGTGCCACCGGCACATTGGTCATCGCCTTACAGCTTGCTTCGAGGGCTCTTCTCTTACGTCTAGCTCACCTTTCCGCGAGGTCTTACGACCCGCCGCGAGGTGCTGTCTTTTCCATGTGATGAGAGGCCCAGAGAGAACCGTTTTGGAAAAAACACCAAAGAAGTCTCACGCTGTTCCACACTCGCCTCTCGTACCCCGAGAGCGACGATATTGTTGGCGGCGCGAGTACAAAGAAAACCGGACCCCCGACAGACCTAACGGTTTGTTTTTGCGGGGTTTCGCTTTTTGTTTCAACACGCCCTTTGGGTCCCTTTAAAATCGTTCACAACGTTTTTTTTTGGGTCCAAGGAATCGGGAGGAAACGCGAGAAGACGGGTAAATTTATTTGCCTTTCCTTTTGTGCTTTCGCCCGTGTTGCACGAAAGCTACCTGGTTGATCCTGCCAGTAGTCATATGCTTGTCTCAAAGATTAAGCCATGCATGTCTAAGTATAAACACCTTATACTGTGAAACTGCGTACAGCTCATTAAATCAGTGATAATTTATTTGATGGTTATCTTACTACTTGGATACCCGTAGTAATTCTAGAGCTAATACATGCGCACAATCCCGACTCTTGCGGGGAGGGATGTACTTATTAGATAAAAAACCAATGCTGGCTCTGCCAGGTCTTGTGGTGAATCATAGTAACTGTTCGAATCGCATGGTCTTGCACCGGCGATAGTTCATTCAAATTTCTGCCCTATCAGCTTTCGACGGTAGTGTAGTGGACTACCGTGGCGT
>PIVM01000170.1 GCA_003353945.1 Gammaproteobacteria bacterium | reverse complement strand
CTTGGATCCCAGATAACTACTCATGATTACCATTCTGCTAAGTCAGCGTGACCTGCAGCATAGATAACATTAGCTGTGTTGTCAAATTGTAATTTGCCTTAAATCCAGTTTGAGCTCACGAATTTTCATTTGTCTGCTTTGATAACAATGGGCTCACCCAATATCTGCCTCCTGCCATTAAACCGATACATCAGCGGCAATTGAGAGTAGACTGTGTCAGTACCAATCCATTGTCAGACAGGACGAATGGCTCTGCCCAAGCTCATGTAAGTTAACTATACTATACTATACATTGTGCTCTGTCTCTAACGTACACCCAATAATGATATTCATTCGCATTCTCAAAATCTGTAAATTTCTCTCACTGATCCATGCTCAGCACTTTATTGTTCTTTTTTCCTGCCTTTTTCCATTTTCTTATAACACACTAGCTGGCACGGAAATTGACAGTATTTCCATTTCAAAAGAAATTCAGTACTTAGATCTCGAAACATATATCGCCTACCGTGAAAATCAAAACAGCCTGGGTATTGATGATGTACTACAACAAATGACGCCAAACCCTTTTATGCAAGGCCCACTCGTTTTATCAGACCAATGGCAAACGTTAGGTACTGATTCTGAAATACCTGTATTTGTCTCCGATCAATATTGGTTTGCATTCAAGCTCTCATCAAATAGCACGAATACACAAGAGCTCATTTTAGAATTTTCCTACCCCTATATGTATCACTTTGAGGTGTACGTGTTGCATAGGGACACAATAAAGCAACGCTATATCACCGGTCACCGCTTCCCTTTTAAACAACGCCCGATTAAGCACCCGAACTTTTTATTTCCTATTACTCTACCGAGCAATGAAGAGAGACTGGTGCTAATGAAAATTCACGGTCGCCCGCACTATATGTTCAGCAAACTTCATCTATGGGATAAGGACGCCTTTTATCAACAAGTACCCTACAATTTAATAGTACAGTGGCTATTTGCTGGTGTTATATGCGCCATGGCTCTTTACAGCATGATGATTTATCTTTTTGTCAGAGATAACAGTTATCTTTTCTATACAATTTTAGTAATTTCATTTGGCTTATTGTTTTTTACTCTCTCCGGCTACAGTTACCAGTTTCTCTGGCCCAACAGCATCGGCTGGAACCTTCGAGGAACCGTGATATTAGCAATAACCATCGTCATATCCAACGCCCTGTTTTTTTCCCATTTTCTCTCACTCAAACAGCATATGCCTCTTGCATATAAAGCAACCACTATGTATTGCTGGCTTTTTGCACCACTGATTGTCATTCAGTTATGGTATCCATCCAACCAAATCATGTGGCTTGCTAAAATGCTTGTACCGTTGACTATTTTTTTCTATCTTGCCAGCATGTTTATTAGCATACGGCTATGGAATGCGGGCCATAGTTCTGCTCGCTGGTATACAATCGCCTGGGCCGTTTTTTCATTGGTGATATTTATTGAATTAACCAAGGCCACCTATTTAACTGAAGACAATCTGCTAACGAATTACGGCACACAAATCGGACTGGTGCTCATGTTGGTTTTTCTATCCTACGGTCTCGCAAGACGCATCGATAAACTACGCAGACAGGAGCAGTTCGCCATAGCAGAAAGCCAGGCGAAAAGTGAATTTCTCGCAAGAATGAGTCATGAAATTCGCACCCCAATGAATGGAATCATCGGTATTTCTGAATTGCTGAGGGATACTGAACTCAACAATGATCAAATCCGATATATCGATTTAATAAACACTTCAGGCAACACACTGCTGACTATTATCAATGATATTTTGGACTATTCGAAAATGCAGGCCGGGAAACTGGACATCGCAAAAAACCCTTTACAGCTGAATAAAGTTGTAGAAGAAGTATTGGAACTATTTCGCGTCAAAGCAGCAGAAAAGCAACTGGATCTAATATGTTATATCGATAAAAATTTACCCCTCAAAATTATTGGGGACGCAGTACGAATACAGCAAATGCTAATCAACCTATTAAGCAATGCATTTAAATTCACTGACTCTGGCGAAATTCTCGTTCGAGTTATTCAAAAAGATGAAAACATACTTCAACTCTCAGTAAAAGACACTGGTGTTGGCATATCGCAAGAAGACCAATCAAAACTGTTTGAATCGTTCAGTCAAGTCGGTGACATAAACAACAAAATGCACCATGGCACAGGTTTGGGGTTGGCTATTTGCAAGCAGTTATCGGAGCTAATGGGCGGAGGCATTCATGTTACTAGCCAAGAAGATCAAGGCAGCTGTTTTACGATTACCATTAAATACGAACCATTTCATGATGCTTTACCTGAAGGCTACCAGCTAAAGCAATCATTAAAAGGCCTTCGTATTCTACTGATTGATGACAATCCCTGTTTCTGTAACGTCGTTCAGCAGCAGCAAGAAAGATGGGGAGCATCTATCGACATAGCATACAACGGTATCAGAGCACTGGAAACGTTAAGAGCTGATACCCAACCGTCAGCTGCCTATGATTTAATTATCAGTGATATGGATATGCCTGGCATGAATGGAATCGAGTTGTCTCAAGCCATTTTATCGGATACGACTCTAAAGTCCCCACCCTTTATGCTTTTGTCTGCATCATCTGACTTAGATGAACTAGAATCAGACAAGAAAACCGCAATCACCTATATTGCTGAAAAACCATTCATGATCAACCAAATGCTTGACTTGATTCATCGCGCACTGGATCTCAGTGAAAAAGAGCAACAGCAAACCACACAAGAAAGAAGAAAAATTGAAAAAGCAGATATCAGTCTGAATATCCTGATTGCAGAAGACAATGTAATCAATCAACAGGTCATTTGCGGCATGCTGAAAAAAATGGGGCATGATTATCGAGTAGCTAGTGATGGGAAAGAAGCCCTGGATAATTATCTTAGCCAAAGTTCAGTACACCCTTTTGATTTAATTCTCATGGATTGTGAAATGCCGGTAATGACAGGCTATGAAGCAACTAAGAAAATTCGCATGTATGAGAGATACCAAAAATCGCCACCGATATCCATTGTAGCCTTAACCGCACATGCCATGGAAGATCACAAACAACGCTGCCTGAATGTCGGCATGAGTGGGCACATGACAAAACCGCTGAAAATGGACAAATTGCGTGCGTTGCTGGAAAAAGAAGCAAAGAAGAAGGGGCTTTAGAGTCATAGACTCCGTGTCAGTTTTACCTGAAGAAACTCTTACACGTCGGGAAAATATTTTGAAGACTATCGTATTCGGCAGTACAGGATTCATTGGAAGCCATACAATAGAACAACTTATATTAGCTGACTACGCTGTAACTGCGGTCGTACTACATGGTGCTGACACCCGATTTCTTCAATCTCTACAGGTCAACATTATCTCTATTAGTTTCACGAGTGAAGCTCAGCTAATTGATGCGGCCTTCAAAAGAAATACCTCGCATCTATCTTTGCCGAGAGCTTGTCGATTTCAGGCGGGCCATTAATGACTTATGCAAACCGCAATATCGCCCCTTTGCTGGTTTCGACTTTCCAATCTGGCTTGGTATTGCAAATGCCAGTCGTAAACCACTTCGTCCGTTGCGCTGAAAACATCATCAATCCTTTTCATCACCGATTCCATAC
The DNA here is from genome assembly GCA_003353945.1 of Gammaproteobacteria bacterium. Classification (GTDB taxonomy): domain Bacteria; phylum Pseudomonadota; class Gammaproteobacteria; order Pseudomonadales; family PIVM01; genus PIVM01. The sequence continues at coordinate 3,852 of PIVM01000170.1, read as the reverse complement.
CGCGCCCCTCTTACCTCTCGTAGTCAAATGCCGCATTTATTTAACTATGATTTAAATAATCGCGTTTAAATAAATATTGGTTTAAAATTTGGTGCACGCTTTTTATAGGCACAAATTGAGAAAATATGATGAAATTTCAGAGCAGCATCATCATTGAATCAAATACAAGATTGCTAACGAGCAGTAGCTGAACCTGATAACATCTTGTTAATCGGTACAATTGAACTGGAATCCATGCATGACAACAGCAAAGCGTGGCCGCCCCAAAAAAGCAGCCGAAGACCAAAAAGTTAGGCTTGATCTACTCGATGCGGCGAAACGCTGTTTTCTTAATAAGCCCTACAAGGAAGTGACGATCAGAGAACTAGCCGATCAGGCGAACACCAATTCAGCCATGATAAACTACTACTTTGGCAGCAAGGAAGGTTTACTAGGAGAATTGCTTGAGTCCCTGCTCTCTACAGTATTTGAAAAGCTGGCTCGGATTGACAATATACAGACGCTGCCTGCCAATGAACGAACCCGCCACCTGTTTCATCTGTTTATCCAATTCAATAGGGAAAATCCCTGGTTTGCAAAGATTGTTGTGGACGATATGATGAACAGCGACCCGAAACTTAGGCAGGTATTGACAGAAAAGTTAGCCAAGAAAAGCGCCTCCATGTTTCCTCTTTTTATTGAGCAACAGAAAGCTGAGGGTTATTTTGATCCTGACATCGACAACACGTTTACCATAGTATCTCTACTCAGCTTGTTTACCTTTCCTTTTTTGGCAGCACCGATATTAAGGGAGGCATACGGCTTCGATATGAACGATATCGATATTGAGAGATGGATTGAGCATAGCGCACGGCTTTTTGAGTCAGGGGTGCTGAAAGATTCCCAGCGGTGATTATTCCCCCTTCTCAACCGGAACACCTAATCACCTCCCCTTCCGACGGGAGCGATGTCAAAAAGACCGGAATGTCTGCTGGATAGACAACACTTTCTTCTTTTCGACACCGGCATTCAGTGCAAATCTTTCCCAGCTCTGGGAGGCAGTTAGTACATCATGAATAATGGTTTTACACTTGGACAGATTTAATCCGGTATTTCTTGCCGTATCCATCAAGTCGCTGAGCGCAAAATCATCTTGTCTCCCATTGACTGTCATTTGGTGTTTTGAGGTCCAATCACCGGTAGGGTTAAAACTGTATATCACATCATAAGCCGGTGACAGTCTCCAGACGCCATGACGATCCATTAGAAAACTGATATTTTTGGTATGGTCATCGTGGTTTCGCATGACAACATTAAACACCATACGGCGGTACAACTGCAGTCTATCGTCCATGGGCAATCCCAGCGCCTTACACACCAACAGCGCCTGTTCATAACTGGTTGCACCGGGCATCTGATAATCATAGTGTGCCATGCCACACAAAGAGAGCATGTGATGCTTACCCGCATTAGCATCCCGATCAAACCGACGTGTCATAAAGTGTGCCCGGTTTCCTTCATCAAGCAAGCGACACTCCATCATATCGATACCGGCTTCCACCGCACATTGGTAATACGCATATTCAATACGGCCATAGCCCTTGGGGTCGTTGAGCTCCTTATCACTGCTCTCATCCACTCCATCAAACTTGATCAACCAGTATGAGTAATCCGGTTCAGGCGGCATATGTCCGGAGTGAATGGTTTGATTTAATTCATGCCAGGCAATGACAGCCTTGGCTCTGGCACCGCCGGCTGAAGTACCAATCTCCAATATCTGTGCCAGAGCCTGTGTATCAATATCATTATCTTTTAGTTCGAAATCAAACTTTCTTGCTGTCAGTATTTCACTGGCAAGCTCTACCATGGATTTGATATCAATCGGCGCATTAGACAGTTTTCCTCCGGCCAAGGCAGGTGCAAATTCCAGTGCTCCCATACCCCTGTCTCCGATATAACATAGCCTTTCAACCGGGCTAAAATCGCCTTTAGCTCGCCCCTGGCGTACCAACCATTGATCAATCAAAGCATTACCAAATTTATCAGGTAACATGTCAGCCAGCATGCCAGGCAAACCTTTAAAACTTGTCCGGTTCAATGAATGAAAAACGTAAGGGGCCTCTCTAACCGGCATGGTAATGGGAGAAGGTTCTATGCCTGTGTTCTGTAGAGCTTCAGAATACTGAAACTCACCCAGACCGGTATCGGATTGCCATACAACCGCGCCTATCAAGGTTCCCCAAAGGTGAACCTCAGCAATATTAACGGCCATGACTATTCATCTCCCCATTTGAATGTTTTTTTTGTACTGAGCTGATCGATCGTCTTTTTATCAGCGATCAGTTGTCCACTTTGTCTCTCCGCACCACTAGGCCTCTCCTGATTGGAACGAAGCTTAGCCGCATGCTTACTGGCTCTTTCACGTCGTGTGGGCACCGCTCTGAGTTGTTCCATTGGCGTTAGCTGGCTTGGATCTGGCAGTGTCGCCAACATAGGCATCAAAAGCCCCAGGTAATCGAGATATGCGAATAGCGTAGCGCCACCACCTACTTTGCCAGACTCAATATTTTGAAGTGTTCGCAGCGAAATACCCGACTCTTCGGCCGCCGTTTCCTGATCAATATTACGCTGCAGCCTCACATATTTAATTGAGGCTGCAATTTTCACAAAGGCTTCTTTCATGGTATATACCCGTAATAAATTGCGGATAGATCACGATCAATCCTGTTAATATGCAAATTATAGCGCTTTAACTACGCCACGTATAATTATTAAGGGATTTAATGCGCATAATACTGCTTTTTAAAGACGCATATTATTATCAACATGCATTATTTTGCATATTACAAAATCAAGACACGGTGATGAAACATGACCATGCTTTAAACGGCAGCACCCTCATTCTATTGAGCACTGTAATTAAGCGGCAAGGCCGTTTCGTTGACTATTTTTTGCATCACAAAACTGGAGTGTACGCCAGTCACACCTTCTATGCGTGTTAATCGGCCTAATAGAAAGGACTGATAAGCATCCATATCCGGCACAATCACTTTCAACAGATAATCCGCTGTCTGCCCCGTAATCAGGCTACATTCAACCACTTCCGGAAATTGCTGCACCCTGGATTCAAAGTTTTCAAACCTATCTGGCGTATGCCTGTCCATACTGATCTGAATAAATGCGGTCAGTTTTAAACCTAACTTTGCCGGATCTAGCAGCGCCACATGACGCGCAATCACACCCGCCTCTTCCAATTGTTTCACCCTGCGTGAACAGGGAGAAGGCGACAAGCCAATCTTGTCAGCCAATTCCAGGTTGCTTATCCGGCCATCCTTTTGCAAACACTCAAGAATTCGTCGGTCAATACGATCCAGCTTCAATGGAGCCTCCTTCAGCACAATAGTCCACTGTTTTTATGATAAATAGTATTTTTATCTATTAATAGAAATTATTTTGGCATATCTATCAACTTGTACACTATTTTAGTAGAATATTTGCAATCATTCACTACATCAACCTGCTTATACTAATACCATGCTCTAGCGGCACTAACGCTGGAGCTGATAGGACGGGTTGCCCAGTTTCTGCAGCACCCAAAAGGCAGCTGCGGACAAAGAATCTCACAAGGATTTTAACAACCTGCTCCTACACTAAAACAGGATAATCAACCGCATAATGCGAGCAAAACCCGATGTTTAAAAGCAATCACCACAATTACAAGGGATGCCCTGAGAATGGACACTGAGAATGGACATACTAGTGCAGCGTCTCATTGATTCTTCCCTCGTAATTGGCAATTCAAAGCGCTATAAATAGAGCTTATAATGAAGCCTTGTAGGGTTTTTGTTTCCAAGCATCTAGATGATATATAAA
>PIVM01000453.1 GCA_003353945.1 Gammaproteobacteria bacterium | reverse complement strand
AAAATCGACTACATTTTATTCATATTTGCCTTGTTGGGTTCTATTGCCAACGGGGCTGCGCTTCCGGCACTGACCTTTCTGATTGCCGCAACAACATCCCTTTTCAGCACGTGGGATGCCGCGACGCAAGATGCGAATCTTACTCAATTGAATCAATATGCTGCGTACTATGTGTATGCTGCTATAGGTATTGGTATCGTGGCTGCTGTCGGAATTTATGGTTTCTCATATATGTCAGCCAGGTTGACGACCAAATTTCAGCAAGAGATTTTTGCTTCTGTTTTTAAGAAAGACATGGCATACATTGAAGAGTTTGGTGGTGCAGATATTTTGAGCTCATACATTATAAGCAACTCGAAAATAATTCACGACGCTATAGGGCAGCATTTTGAGAAGCTAGTGAGGTATACATCAATGTTTGTGGCAGGATATGCCATTGCATTTACGAAAGGGTGGAAATTGACACTAGTGTTAATGTCAACGATACCTGCATTTTTCTTGATTGGAGCAGTAATTGCTGTGCTTACTCGATCATTGACGGCCGAAATTTCAGCTGCCAGAGCCAAAACATTGTCTGGAGTTGTTGAAATGGTACGAGAAATGAAGACTGTTCATTCTTGCTGCGGAGAGGAGACCAGCCTGAAACGGTGCATGGACTCTGTAAACACAGAGCGAGTATTAGGGCGACAAGTCGGATTCTCGAAAGGAATAATCGCTGGATCTTCTTTCTTTATTACTTTTGGAGCATATGCCTTGGCACTTTGGTATGGGGGTCAACTGATTGGGGACGGACAATCTGCAGAGAGTGTCATTAACGTGCTTTTTTCGTCAATTCTAGCTGCTTCGAGTCTCTCCCTAATAGCGATTAGTGTGGTCCCATTAATACAGGGGATTCAAACCTCCTCTCAATATCACCAATTCATGGGACAAGGTGACGAGGCTCCAGGGCTGAAACGTGTTGAGAATTTCACTGGAACTATTGATTTCACTAATATAAAGTTCGCATATCCCAGTAAACCTGAAGTCACCGTCCTGAATGATTTCAATCTGTCCATCAAACCAGGATCAAAAGTCGCCGTGGTTGGAGAAAGTGGAAGCGGTAAATCCACTCTCTTTGCACTCCTGATGAAAATTTACAAGCCCAATGGTGGCTCAGTTTTTGTAGATGGAATCAATATAAGCGATATTAATACAAGTTGGCTACGGGATAATATAGGGTTTGTTCAGCAAGAGCCAGTGCTTTTTAGTGGAACAATATTGGAAAATATTCTAATGATGAGGCCAGATGCTTCCAAGGAAGAAGCAATTGAAGCAGCAAAGCTTGCTAATGCGCATGAATTTATTTCAAAGTTACCGCATGGATATGAGACTGAGATCGGGGGTTTTGCGGCTCAATTAAGTGGTGGTCAAAAACAAAGAGTTGCGATTGCAAGAACTTTGGTAACCAATCCTAGCTTTTTGTTGCTTGATGAGGCTACTTCTGCTCTTGACACAAAAAGCGAACGCGTGGTACAAAAGGCTTTGGAGACGGCTCTTTCTGGTAGAACTAGTATCACGATTGCGCACAGACTCTCAACTATAGTAGACTCGGATGTGATTGTCGTCGTGAATAAAGGTCAGGTAATAGAATCAGGAAATCACAAGAACTTGCTGCAATCAGGCGGTGCGTATGCGAAAATGGCAAAGACACAAGGTATTGATGGGGGTAAAAGAGCCAAAAAGGACCACGTGCCAGATGAAATGGAGTCAGAGATGGACATGTTGCCTGCAAAAAGTTCTCTTTTTGGTTGGTCGGTTGGGTATTCTTTCTTACAGACTAACGAATCTCGCAGTGGGCTTGTTGGT
>PIVM01000452.1 GCA_003353945.1 Gammaproteobacteria bacterium | reverse complement strand
AATGCGTTGTTGAATGGAGGTAAAATCCGAATCCTCCGGCGTATCGGCAATCGCCGCGCGAATGGGATTAAGATCCACATAGGCCATACAGGCTAATAATGCGATATCATCCAGAAGCGCCTGTGATTTAAAGCGGCCTTCCCAAAAATGCCCGGTACACTGATCCTCATGATTGGCAGCACGGGCGATGTTTTCATTGAGGATTTTCATAAACCAGCTGATATTCACTAAGCGTGAACGCCACTCACCAATGATCTCGCAGGCCTTGTCAGATTCGGTTTTATTAAGAACTTGGTTGGTAAGATAGCGATGGATTAACATCCCGCCGCTAAACAGTTGGCACCATCGAAGCGCCACTTCCCGATCTGACCAGCTGCGCTGTTCATCAATATTGACATGCAAAACGACGTGAAAATGCGTATGCATAATTGCGAAAGCGCAGATATCGATAGCAAAAACATCGCTTAATTCGTGTAACCAATCAACAATCCATTGTCTGCGATGTTCATAATCACGACCGGTATGTTGATCATTGCCACAGAGATAAGCCTGTCTTACACAGCGCGATATGCAATGGTAATAGGGCGTACTGTCGAGTGAGACCAGTGTCCTTCTGGCGCGGGGCATTCCATGTCCTCCACAGATAATCAGAGCGTGACGGTACTGGATATAACATCAGTTGTCAAATGAGGGATTTATAGGCCATAAAGGAGATTCTGTGGCGGCCATTTTTTTGGGCTATCTCGTTGAATTGGAGTGACGTGTTTTTGTTCAATGACTGTCCTTTTTGTTCCTTTTTGTTCTGCTTCGTTGAATTGGAGTGACGTGTTTTTGTTCAATGACTGTCCTTTTTGTTTTCTTCTTTTTGTTTTCTTTTTGTTTTTACTGTCCTTTTTGTTTTTTTGTTCTGCTTTTTGTTCTGTTTTTTGTTCGCAAAGCTGAAATTTTAATCTCAGCGAGTTAAGTTGACAGTGCCCTCGTAAGAGTTATGTTTACCCCTCTTGACTCAATAAGGTTTTAATATCTCTGCTTTTGTGGATGATGCGAGAAATCAGTACAAAATCTTTTTCCTGCTTATAAAAAATTGTGTGACGGATATATTCAAATCGAAAGTAGTCTTCCCGAATACTATCGCAAGCCCGGCCTAAATGTGGATTGTCGGCCAATAATGCAAATTTTTCGTCCAGTTCTGTCAAGTATTTGCGGCGTTGATTTTTACCCCATTTTTTTTGAGTATATCGACCGATCTCACGTAAATCATGATTTGCTTCTTGAGAGACTTTAAAACGCATTACTCGTTGTCTAGCTCGCGTTGTATCGCTTCAATGTCGTAATCTTCAGCGATACCGCTTTCCTCCCCTTTAATCAACGCCGCACGTAAAGTCTCTAACTTCTGTTCTTCAGCTTCCAAAATTCGTAATCCCGCTCTGACTACTTCACTGGCAGAACCATAGCGGCCAGCGGCGACACGCTCGTCCACAAAATCCCCAAAATGCTCACCAAGGGTAATACTGGTATTTCTGGCCATGATGTCACCTTCAATTGTTGCAATATCCAGAGTGTACCAATTATTGGTACATTTTCAAGCAAGAAGATATTCCTATCTAATCCTATTGTGTGCGGTTTACTCACCGTGGGAGCTTCTGCAAAGGTAGAGCCATTAATTGTGAGTTTGCTTTAACGGGATGGTTGGCAAGAAATGAAGATTCAGCGCGACATTGGATGTAACTTCTGGCATGGTTCAAAATCGGGGTGTTTTAGGTTCCAATTGGCGAAGGTGTACCCACCACTGATTGACTAGGTTTGGTGTCTTTAACTTTTAGAAGGACGAGGTGTCAGGCGGCGCGCTTA
>PIVM01000451.1 GCA_003353945.1 Gammaproteobacteria bacterium | reverse complement strand
CGGAAAAAGATGCACTGAGCGCGCTTCAGTTCGCCGATATTCCGGGCTTCGCGTATCGGGGCGCGCAACGGTTCACAGGCACCTTCGGAAAAAGAACGGCGATAACCAGACATGACAATTCCTCCTTGAAAATCAGGGGGGGATCTTTGCGGGAATTGATTGATAGAAACCTAATTGGTGTCACGTTGTGGTAATAAAATCTTGAAAGCGCCCGTTGAGTTCATGGATTTTCTCAAGAATGCGCTGCATGGACTTCCCTCCATCCATACGGCGTCGCACAGTTTCCATGAGGTGCAAGTCTCTTCCTAATTCTTCCACAAAGCCGTCGGCCATACCTTCGGGGTAGTAGTGGATCATGCGGAGTAACGCATGACCAATTTCACTGGCCTCACTCTGCACCTCTTCGATGCGACCATCATTAACCATTTGCTCCGCGCGCTGATCAAGATCGTCAAGTTGCCCCGATTTTCTATGGATTAAGTCCTGCAATTGGCTTTCTGAGTCTTCTGAAAGTGGAATTATATCGATTTGCTCAGCTTTCAATTCGCTAGCTCTCTGAACTGAGACAGCAATGTATTGTTCCAGGTTAGCCCAAGAATCTCTTCCTATCACAAGATGATGGCTTTCAGCTTGATCTAGGCTATCAGCTATTACCCGTAACTGTTCATCAAGGTTCATTTCTAGGGCAACATCTTCCGCCGCTAACTCACGTAGCGTTCTGCCCGCGTCCCCAAGTTGAAGACGCAGTTCGCCAAGCCATGGATTGACATTGCGCCATTTCAACTCATCTCCGAATATCAGCACTTCAATGAGAGCACTTGCGAGCGTGGAAAGAAATTCTCCTCGTGTACCGTCTTCTGATGATCCTTCTCCGCTTGGAGCAAACGGAGAACTTTTCAACCATCCAATGATACGCTCGATGACCTCGTGCGGTTCGGCCGGTCGTGACTGAGAGAGATGTCGGATGTAAGGTTTGTCGCCGCTATAATATATTGGTTGCTGGCCGCGCGGCACTTCGATCACCAACACGTTCTTTCCGTCTTCCTGAGCGAATTTAATGACGGGGGTAATCGCTGGCTTAACGTTGTTGGTGCACAGCCCTTCAATTCGACGGCATAACTTGTCTCGGCCAGTTGATGAATTCAATTCATCTAGTCCAACCAGTTGCCCGTCGTCAACAACACCAATTAATATTTTTCCGGTATTTGATGAAGCAAAAGCTGCTATCTCTTTACTTAAATCGCTACCATTACTAGGATACTTCTCCTTAAACTCGACACGCTGCCCTTCACCACAATCCCGCAAGACTGGTAGTTCTTTCGACAACTCATCATCAATCCATTCACTATCAGGCATTAAAAACGTTTCTCCTTAGATTTCTATATCATCACCACTTCTTCGGAGTTATGCCCAAATCTGGTGTTTGAACATTTGAATTGAATCGGCGTATCGGGTTGATTTGTTGTTGCGAGACATCAAAACCAACCAAAGGAGATACGCCCCTCTGACGAAGGGTAGCGTTTTAGAATTTACGGGTCGAGATGCAATTTTTGATCCCCTTACGGATTTGTTGAGATCGGGTGCACAGCCGTTGATTAATCAGGCGGTGGAGACAGAACTCCAGGAACTTCTGAGCCAATATTCTGACCGACGCACCGATGACGGCAATGCCGTTGTGGTTCGCAAGGGTCACCTGCCGGAACGCGGTCGCGAGAATTCGGCGCCATGAAGCCGCTTCGGTCTCTCACGATCCGCTCTGGATCCGCGCCTCGGCCTTCAGGTGCCGCAATGCGGCTGCCAGCGCGCGGGCGTCGCCGAGCGCGTCGTGCGCCGCCCCGGTCTCCGGCAGGCCCA
>PIVM01000450.1 GCA_003353945.1 Gammaproteobacteria bacterium | reverse complement strand
CTCCGAAGTAGATCTAGACTGATTACACATATGTAGGCCTAATCCGCATCTCAATATTTTTGTCTAGGTATTAGAACAAACTATTAGTTTATTAGAATTCCGCAGATATTTTCACTTATTGTTATATGATGATTATATTTAGCTGCATGCCTATATCATGATTTATAGGTTACTAATAAATTATACTGAACATTAAACTATTTCGGGTTTCGAAGGAAATGGCAAATTTAATGCATTTTATATTAAGCTATCAAACCAGCAGGGCCAGTATTCTAATCGCAGAACAATGCGATTGCCGTGGCGGGTCAATCAGATTGGCTTTTCCAATTGCTGTCACCATCCCGCCGTACTTTTCATTGATTGGCGATTCGGCATTTCGAATAATTGATTTGAATGGATTCGGTTTCTTCAATATTGTTAGAGTAGAAAGAGCATCTTAAGCGGATAATTCAGTATATTCACAGCCCTGTAGCGCCGCGGGCCCCGGGGCCGCGACGACTCCACACCTCGGCCGCTATATTATTAAATAGCGCACGCATGAGCCTATATGCTATATATGTACATTTATCACATACGTATGCGATATGAAACCACCGTATCGGGACATGCGATACACTAAACCGTATTCCACATGTGTGATATGCTCGACCGTATTGCATGGGTCGATCTTCGAAAATTACAAGTTGGCTTTAAACGACGTCTATTGAGTCAATTCGTGCTCATCCGCGAGGATTTTTCAAAATAATGATTCCTAAGGTTATTGGTTTTTCGCCTTTATAAAGCCCGAAAAACTTAGCGCTTTGAAGCACTCCGGTGGCTTCAGATTATGCAGATTAGGTATATGCAAATATGGACACGGCCTACTTTTTCCTGGATATCTGACGTCACATGTTTATCATCGGAGCTGCATGATGAAGGCGGCCCCGGGGAAGGCGGATCCAAATTTCCATCATCGGATATATCGAAATGATATCAATAAATGACGGGACTTGTCATAATCAACAGTGGGCCCCAAACCCCGTCACATGCTCTGACAACATCCGAGGCCGGGATCAATACGTGAGCCGACGCATGAAGCGAACCCCGGCCGTCACCCTCCCCCGTCAGCACAAGCTGAGCATTCATCACCGCCCCGGATGCCCCGCATTCATAATCTACCACGACATTTGCATGCTGCATGAAATAACAGAATATTAATATGCACTTACTTGATATGCTCTTTAGTAGTATCAGAATTAATAGAAACACTATAGGGAAAATAGCGACAATTTCAATTTCACCCGGCAATTTCACGACCACAAGCAAGCCCCGGCCGGGAAGCAAGCATGGACACAGGTCTGCACGTCGCGCACCTGCAGAGCCGGCCAGTGTCATCCGTGCATCATGCAGACATCAACATAATTCGCTCCTATTATGTAATTATAAATAGCCCGAAATATGCGACGACGTTTAGATGAGACCTTGCGTCACAGCATAACGTGGGAGTTAACGTCGCTGGTGATGAGAAACTTGTGACTAATGAGGACTCAATGAGCGCGGAGGTAAAAACACTAGTATTGCGTAATTGGCCAATCGTGTTCATTGATTCAACGCGTAGCAATACTACAAGATTCGGCAACCTGTGCCGAGCGGGGCGCCAGCTGCCGGCCGCGCCTGTTAATACGCGACAATTAAGACAAGTTTTAGATGAACTTAGATATGTTTCCACCGTTTAACAGCGATTAATAAGCCCGTGCGCGCATGTGATAAAAGTCAAACACACCTCGTGTGGAAATACGGCCGACCATATCACTCATTGTTTGATCGGGACGGATTTAACTCGCCCGAAGCGGGCTCGTTAAATCACGCCGATCAA
>PIVM01000449.1 GCA_003353945.1 Gammaproteobacteria bacterium | reverse complement strand
CTGAAATTTTAGACGAAAGCAGTATCACCCATACGGTGAGTTTAAAATTTTGGAAAAAACTTCTAGATTTAGTGCCTTAGGCCCTCACAGTAGATTCAACTGAGTTTTCTAGGATAATGGTGCTCAGGGTGAAGCAAACATTATAACGAGCCCATTCAACCGGGGATAGCTTGGAGAAGCAAAAATCATGTCTGGTTTTGTACCCGTTGGGACATCTGAAGAAACAGCATCGAAGATTGCTATTGTTCAATATTGATTGCCCCTTAAAATCTAGTCAATCAGGTAGATAGATTTTTCAAGTGACTGTTGCTCTATTTCCTTTGCTGGACTAACTGCCTTATTGAAAAATAATTCACCACCACTACTATTTATTTTACAAGCCTGGATAACTGTCTTTGCTAGATCAATACCGAAAACGCATAGAACACGGTGATATCGTTAATGAAAAACATTGCAATAACGCTTTTTCTTGCCTTTGCCGCTAACCACTCCCTAAATGCGAGCATTATTCTGATAGAAAAAAGTGAGCAAGCTACGTTTCAAGTGGAGGAGATTGCCGACAGTCTAGGGGTAGTGTGGGGAATGACGTTTCTCAATCCTAAAGAAATGCTGCTGACTGAGCGCGGCGGTAAGGTTGCCTCTTTGTCGCTGATCGACAATTCCGTCACCTGGCTCAAGGGCGTGCCAAAAATAAGCGCGGTCATGCAGGGCGGTCTTTTGGATGTGGCTGTGCCGAAAAGCTATAAACCCGGAGATTGGATTTATTTTACTTACAGCAAGGGCCTCTTCTTGCACAAGAAAGTCACTACTCTTGCCCGCGCCCATAAAAAGAACAACAAACTAATGGATTGGCAGGATATTGTTATTACCCGTTCCGAGAGTCGCCGTGAGATACACTTTGGTAGTCGGATAACCTTCGATGGAAAAGGCCATATTTTTTTCACTGTGGGTGATCGAGGCGTGCGAAGCAATAGTCAGGACTTGACGACCCACGCCGGGTCTGTACTGCGGGTGAATATGGATGGTGGTGTGCCTGCCGATAATCCCTTTGTTAATGTCAAAAATGCTTTGCCCGAAATATGGTCTTTTGGTCATCGAAATCCTCAGGGTATTGTGTATGACGCGCTCCATCAGCGACTATGGGCTAACGAACATGGCCCCAAAGGTGGCGACGAAATCAATCTGATTCTACCCAGTAGAAATTATGGCTGGCCGGTTATCTCATATGGCTGGGAGTACTCGGGGATCAGTCCGGTAGGTGAAGGCACTGAAAAGCCGGGAATGGAACAGCCCGCTAAATACTATGTACCCTCCATTGCTCCGGGAAGTCTGATGCTGTATTCAGGTAAAGCGTTTCCACAATGGAAAGGCAACCTGATGGCAGGAGCCTTAGGTATGATGCATCTGAATCGTGTAAGGCTTGATTCGTCGGGAATAACGCTTGAAGAGGAGCGATTGCTGTTGGATTTAAAGGCACGTATCCGTTGTGTGATCGAAGGACCAGAAGGCTGGATCTACTTATCAATCGATTCTGGGCGCATTCTGAGAATAAAGCCCGCTGTCTCATAACCTGTATATGTTCGAACTTGACCTTGATGTTTTCAAAAAAGGTTCCTACCTGGCCTTACACCGAGGGACAACAATTTAGAGTTTGCGGAAACTGAGGTTTCGCTTATTGCCAGGATTTTGATTTTTTTCCATGTGCCTGCTGATGTTACGAAGCGGCCAAATGCGAAACATGAAAACTATGCTTTCTGGAACAGCTAAGCTGACCTTCGCGGACGTTACCTCAACGTGTATTTTACGCTACCGTCATTCCCGCGAACGCGGGAACCCAGAAAAAAAAGAGCTGCTTGC
>PIVM01000169.1 GCA_003353945.1 Gammaproteobacteria bacterium | reverse complement strand
ATCACGGTGGTCAAGCAACGCACCAGTGATGGCTTTAAGATTGAGCGGTATTTGCTCAACGGCCAGTCTATCCTAGACTCCAACAAGGAGTATAAGGGCAAGTATTTCCCCTTAATCCCAGCATTCGGCGAAACGCTAACAATCGGCGGCACCCAACTGGTTCACGGCAAGATCCGCAACACCAAAGACCCTGCGAGACTGTTCAACTTCGGCATCTCTGCTATTGCTGAGAAGGCTGCGCTTGGTCCTGCTGATTTTGTATGGATGACACCAGAGCAGATTGCTGGCCATGAAGCTGATCTGAGGGATATGAATACCTCAAGGAATGCGGTGCAGCAGTACAACGCACTAGATGAGAACGGGGAGCCTTTGGGTGGATCACCAGGCGCTGTCCAGCCACCATTCCCGAATCAGGGTCCAATCGTCCAGCAGTCATTGATTCAGCTTGTTAACGACATGAGAACCAACATCTACGCTGTGATGGGCTCATCTGGCCAAACAACTACTGATGCGACTGCGTTAGATCCACGCTCTGGCGAGGCTATCAAGCAAGGCGCTATCGGCATGGATAGCGGGTCATTCCTGTACATGGATAACCTGCTGAAGTCGATTCACCACAGCTACACGGTGATCAACGACCTAATGGGCTACATTTATGACACTGATCGACAGGTCCAGATCATCAAGCCAGACGAGACATCCGACTTCGTGTCTATCAACAAGGTGGTGCTAGACGAGCAGTCAGGCACTAGGGTGATGATTAATGACATGACGGCAGGCTCTTATGGCGTGAATGTTAAGAGTGGCCCATCGTTTGCCACCCAGCGTCAGGAATCAGCCGATGGCTTGCTGAGACTGTCTGAGGCAGATCCAGAATTGAGGGCTGTTGCTAATGATTTGATTGTTGGAAACATGGATGGCCCTGGCATGGAAGAGATGGCCAAGCGTCTCAAAACAAGCAAGTTCCAGACGGGTCAGTTAATACCGACCGAGGAAGAGGCTGAAGAATACGGGATTGCAAGGGATCAGGCGATTATCGAGCAGGCCAAGCCTCAGATAGAGGCAGAGATCATGGAAGGGTTGCAGGCTCAACTGCTAACCGCCCAGATTGGCTCTCTAAACGGTCAGGCGGCTAACTTCCAGCAGAGCGGCGAGTCTAAGATGCTCGACTCTCAGGCCAAGATAATGGACTCTCAGGCGAAGATGATTAAGGCTGAATCAGACGCTGGTCATCAGTCGGTAAGGACTAACCGCGAGGCAATACTGGCTAACAAGGATTACCTTGATTCGCTGGTAATTCAGGCTCAGACGCTAGGCTTACCCATCACAATCATTGACGAGGCCAACCGCGCAGGTCAGGAGAAGTTGATCAGCGCGACACAGTTTGCCATTGATCCAACCTTGGTTGGTGATGCCGCAATGCAGCAGATGAAGAACTTGCAGGAGATGATTGATATCCAGCAGGTAGCTTCTCCCAGCGCAGGCATGGCAGGCGTTGGATCTCCAGCAGACTTTCTCTATGACCCACAGACAGGACAGATAGTTGCCAATCGTTAGATACAATGATGCCACCATAGGATTCCCTGATGACATGCCTCCAGAGGAGGTTCAGGGTGTTCTAGGCAGGGCATTCAGTAACTTTGCTAGGGATATTGATACAGCCAAGACCCATCTATCAAGGTTGGCTGAAGGTAGCGTTATTGTTGGCGCGGTTAGGGGCATGAGGCCAGAAGATCAGGCTGCTCTGGCGACATCGTTTGTCCCTGGCGTTGGTGATGCTGCTGGGCTTTATGCTGACTACACTGACATCAGAGAGAATTGGGATCAGGTTCCTTGGTATGACAAGGCTGGAATGGTTGGTGCTGCTGCTTTAGGGGCGGTGCCGTTTGTCCCAAGCCGAAGCCAAGTCAATGCCGGTGCTGAAGTCGCAAGAGAAAAGATAAAAGCCTATCACGGCTCACCCCACGACTTCCCCCCTGTAAGGGAGCTACAGATGCCTGACGGGGCTAGAGTCTATCAGTCTATGGATGACGCGATACCCGAAGGCGCTAAAATGCTGAAAGAACATCCTCTGGGACGTTTTAATATGTCGAAAATAGGAACCGGCGAGGGAGCGCAGGCTTATGGTCATGGCCTGTACTTTGCCGAGTCTGAGGATGTGGCTAGGGGGTATAAGGACAGAGTATCTGGGGCGGCATGGATTGGGAAAGATGGTGTAAAGCTATCGCCTAACAGAATCACAGAAGAAATAGCAGAAGAAGCGAAAAGGCAGGGGCTTGGCCTTATCGACAGGGAGAAAATGGCTTTTGGTTGGTCTGAGTACGTTGATGATATTGATTCCGCGCCTTCTCCGGTCAAAAAGGTGCTAGAGAGGCTTGGGGTTCAGATGGACAACAAAGGCTCCATGTACCAAGTAGAAATAGACGCCTCCCCTGATGAGTTCCTTGATTGGAATCTGCCGTTGAGTCAGCAGAGCATATTCCCAAAAGAAGCCACATCCGTTAAAGCAGCAAGATATAAAGAAGAAGGGTTAAGTCCGACACCTGCTGACATGATGCAAGCAAGGTTTGAGGCAAACGCTGGGCAGAGTGGCGAGGGATTTTATAACGGATTGCTTCGTGGTAATAAAACGCAAGCAGAAGCCACTTCCGCGCTGCAAAATGCAGGCATCAAAGGCATCCGCTACAAAGACGGATTCAGCCGTGGCGCTGACGGAGGCACATCTAACTATGTCGTGTTTGACGAGAATCTAATCTCAATCGCTAGGAAGTACGGCATAGCCATCCCAGCAGCAGCAGCGATGTTGGCCCGTCAGACAGGTCAGAATCCACAGGATCTTTACGAAGATGATTCTGGCGCGTAATTGTTAACTCAAGGATTGTAAAATGCACAAATTTAAAAAAGACGGAACTACCTACGATACCTATTGGAAAATGTCTGGATCTTCCGCTGATCTCGATTGGTATCTAGCCCTGCTTAACATGAGCGATGAAACAGTATTTGCCCAAGGGATCAGGGTAAAGGACACCGGAATTGATAAGGATGGGAAGATGTGGACTGCTGATGATTACGTTACTGACTACTTCAACAAGATCAGCGAGGCTTTTGGGACTATCACTATTAACTGGAAGAATCAGGTCAACATGGAGCTAGATGCAAGGATGCCATCGTTCATCCAATCTATTAACGGAACTCTAATCGAATAAACATGAGTAACATTCAATAAACAAGCCTATTTGTATTAATTTGATTCAAGGTTATAATCAGGAAATCCACTTGGCGGGAATACGCCATGCTTCCATAAAGGAAAAGCGTTTTGAGCGAAATTGAGCAGGCCGTAGATGTAACTACTGATGAATCGGCACCATCGGAACTGGGTACGATTGATTCAGGCGAAGTGCAGTCACAAGATGACTACACCACTGATGAGACACCCAAAAAGGAGGCCCAAACCGGCAATGATGACTTTATCCCTGATGACCAACTTACTGAGAAGGTCCGAAAGAGATTCGACACATTAACGGCTAAAGCTGGCGATGCAGAACGTGAGAGATCACGCGAGGCATCAGAGAAAGCGGCACTACAAGCCAGACTCGATGCTATCGACAAGGCTTACGAGGACCAAGTATTAGCGCAGCAACCGCCTGCACCACCTAGCACAGAAGATATTTTTGACCTTGAGGAATTCGAAAGAAAGAATCAGGCATATCTACTGGAAAGGGATGCATTCATAGCGGGACAGACAGAGGTTAGGGCCAGACAGCAAGCTAGAGATGAGTTTGCTCAACAAGCCCAAGCCCAAAAGACCCAGCAGATAGTCAATGACTACACTGCGAAGGTCCAAGAGTTTGCTAAAGAGGCACCCGATTTTCAGTCGGTTGTTCAGCAGAATTTGTCGGGTCTTAATGAGGCAGTTGCAATGGAATTGATGAAGATAGGGCCAGATGCATCGTATTACGTTGCAAAGAACCCAGAACTTCGGAATCAATTACATTTCGCTGATGAACGGACTCAGGGACGTATTCTAGGTCAGATTGAAGCTAAAATTGCGGGTGGGCCACAACCGAGAAACATTACGGGTGCTGGCGCGACAATAGACGGTTTGAACACAACAGGGGCAACCCTTGAATCAGACCCAATTGCAAAGCATGGAGCCCGTATAGAGTAGGATATTTATTCTAATGGCTAACGATTTTGACTCCAACATTACCCGCAAGCTGGCGCGGCAGTTTTTGCCAGCATTTGAAACGCAACGTGTTCTTTCCAAGTCTGTAAACACTCAGTTCTTGAAAGACATGCCTTTCAACCCAACTAGCGGCACCACAATTGATATTAAACGTCCGACTGACTACGTTTCACAACGTACAGCGACTGGTGATATCACAGCAGGAGCCCCAGACAACGACATCATTACTGGTAAGGCATCAGCAGTTGTTCAGGACTACTTCACCGTAGACGTTGAATTTAACCGCGTAGATGAAGCTATCAAGATGGATCAGCTAGACGAGCTTTTGGCTCCAATGGCTACACGCATCGTAACTGACATGGAAGTGGACTTCGCATCGTACATGATGAAGAACTGCAACCTTTCAGTCGGTGATCCTGATACCTCTGTCACTGCTTGGGCTGAAGTAGCTGAAGCTGGTGCTTTGATGGACTCAGTTGGTGTGCCTGGTGGACCTGGCGATAGATGCTACGTCATCAATCCCTACACTCAGACCACTCTGGCCGGTGTTCAGAATAGCCTAAATACCGCAGAAGACTTGGTTCGACCGGCATTCGTTGACGCTGTTGTTAATAACAACTTCGCAGGAATGCGCGTCATGAAGGCGACTGCGCTGGGTACATACATCGGCGGTGACCTTGTTGATCGTGTTGGTACTCTGTCAGGCACACCTACGGCGACTTATCTTGCTGCTAAAGACACGATGACTCAGAACCTTGCAGTTACTGGCTTAACGGCTACGGGTACTGTTCGGGCTGGTTCAATCATCGAGGTGACTGATAACAGCCGCAACCGTCTGAACATCTCTACTAAGCAGGAAATCATCGGCAATGCTGGTGGCAATGTGAAGTGGAGAGCAACTGTAACTGCTGATGTGACTCTGGTTGCTGGTGCAGGGACGTTGGTTTGTGCTGGTCCTGCAATCTATGGAACTGGTGATACCGCTGGTCATAACACTGTTTCTAGTGCGTTGACTACTGGCGATGCCATCGAGATCCTTGGTACTGCTAACACGACTTATCAGCCCAACATGTTCTTCCATAAGGATGCGTTTACTATCGGCTCTGTTCCCATTCCCAAGCTGTATGCAACTGATACGTTGCTGACAACTAACGACGGACTCCAGATCCGAATCAGTAAGTTTGCAGACGGTTTGGCTAACAAGCAGATGGTCAGGTTTGATTTCCAACCAGCCTACGGGACGTTTAACCCGTTCTTCGCAGGCCAAGGTTACGGCAATCCTTAAATCTCTATAGCCCCCTCCGGGGGCTTTCCTATTTAATGGAGGGATTATGACAACCGCCGAAACAATTATCAGGGATGCCTTTGCGGAGGTAACCAACTCTGGTGATGAAGCACCAATCGAAGCTGATGACATGCAATTTGCAATTCGGACATTAAACCGGATGGTAATTTCGTGGAATTTCCCGATTGGCTGGACAGTTATTTTAAACCCTGCTGATGTGATCACGGTCACGGCAATAGCTGAAGAGGCTTTGGTTAAGAACCTGGCGTTAAAGTTAGCGCCTGCCTATGACAGCATTGTTACAACTGAGCTAAAGGGTGCCGCAAGGGGCTCATTAGCATCACTCCGAAGGTTTGTTGTTCGGATGCAACCATCACGATATCCATCTCGCTTGCCAACTGGGACGGGTAATTTTATTACGTCCACGTTCTATGCTCCGCAAGGTGCTGAACTTATACAAGAGGAAGGCGGCAGCATACTTCTGGAAAACTAATGGCAATAAACAAGTCGATTACTGAGTTAACAGGTGTTACCAGTTTTACTGATAGCGCATTCTTTACGCTCGTTACGGCGGCTGGTGATAACGCGAAGATAACCGGTGCAAACTTCAAGACCCAACTGGCTGCGGCAGTAGAACTTGCCATAGCCCCAGTGTTTATTGAGGTTTCAGGTGATTACACGATTACTGATGACAATATCATCGTTGTTGTGACGGGTTCAGGTCTAGCAACGATTACGCTGAAGGCGACTCCGAATCGAGGTGATAAGGCGATAATCATACGAGCCAGTTCTGCTAACGTAACTGTTAATGGCAACGGGCTTAATGTTGTTGGATCTGCAACGCAAACACTGTCAACAAAGTATGACGTTGTTAATTGCTACGCACTGACAACCGAATGGCTTTATAGCGCGTGATATTATGCAGGAGCGACCAAAGCACAGTTTGCCGCATTAATCAGGGATTCACTTGGAGGAGGTCCACGTCCAGTTAGACATCTACAACGGTTTTTATGAGAGCAACAGCCTTCCTGTATCCGCTCAGAGGTTAGTGAATGCTTACGTTCACACGCCTGAGACTGAAGGTGCATGGTCTAGCCAAGTCATATTCCCAAGCCCTGGTTTAGTCCAACGGGTAACCACTGGTGCATTGAACAACCAGAACCGTGGCGCTCATGTGATGGCTGGGGTGCCGTATTTTGTTAACGGGCAGTATCTTTATAGCGTTAACGAGTTCAACGTGGCAACAAACCTTGGCACGATCCCATCAATAGATAAACGTGTCTCAATGTCTGACAACGGCACTCAGTTGTTGATTCTCATTCCTAGCGGCAATGGGTACATCTTTGACAGGAACCTGAATACGCTAGTTCAGATAACGGCGGCTGGCTTTACGTCAAGCGGCAACCCTCAGTATGTTGTCTATGTGGACTCGTATTTTGTCTGTTCGACTGACTCCAAGAAGTTCATCATATCGGCAGTTAATGACGGAATGTCGTGGAATGCCTTGGACTTTGGCAGTGCCGAAGAAGATCCTGATATCATTGTCGCGCCTTGGGTTTTCAAGGGACGGCTGTACATGGCCGGATCAGAGACATTTGAACCGTTTACAAACATCGGTGGAGGTAGCTTTCCATTCCAATCTATACAAGGTGGATTGCTCAATGTTGGGCTGGATGCACCCTATTCACTGGTTGATGGCAGAAATCACTTCTACTTTATTGGGGGCGGGGAGAACGAGAAAGCGGCTATATGGAGAACGTCAGGTCAAGCGCCAGAGCGGGTATCTACTGCGGCAATAGAGACAGCCTTGCAAAACCTCACTCAGGCGCAAATAGACACTGTATACGCGGTTTCCTATGCCGAAGAGGGGTCTTACTTCGTTGGGTTCCATCTGCCTGACACAGCATTCTATTTCAACGAGATGAATAACAAGTGGCATGAGAGAACCTCTGTTGTTGACGGGGTAACGACTGGCTGGCGTGTTGCGTCAATGGTTGAGGCTTTTGGAAGAAATTACGCTGGAGACACTGAGGATGGTCGGATAGGCGAGGTGTTGTTTGATACCTATTCATCCTATGACGATG
>PIVM01000050.1 GCA_003353945.1 Gammaproteobacteria bacterium | reverse complement strand
CAATATACAGATGGAAGTGACCTTAATCGCGCCGATTGCGATGGAAGACGGTCTGCGTTTTGCGATCCGTGAAGGCGGTCGTACCGTTGGCGCCGGTGTGGTAGCCAAAATTATTGAGTAATCTAGTGCGTCAGGTACAGAAAAGCCCGGCCGTGAGGCGGGGTTTTTTATTGCTGGGCGACTATGCGAAAACGAAAGCACAATTATCGCAAAAACAGGGGATGAAGTGCTTGACAGTATGGGGGTTGTACATTAAAATTCCGCCTCCTTTTTACAGGGCTGAAGAATAACTTTAGTTCTGAGTGACTGATTTAATTGGAGTTTTGGTCAAATGCAAAATCAACGAATCCGTATTCGCTTAAAAGCTTTTGACCATCGTCTGATCGACGTTTCTACCCAGGAAATTGTAGAAACTGCAAAGCGCACGGGCGCGCAGGTTCGTGGACCGATTCCGCTGCCGACGCGAAAAGAACGCTTTACAGTATTGGTTTCTCCGCATGTCAACAAAGATGCGCGTGATCAATATGAAATCCGCACGCACAAGCGCCTGCTGGATATTGTCGGGCCGACTGAAAAGACAGTTGATGCTTTGATGAAGTTGGATTTAGCGGCTGGGGTTGAAGTACAGATCAGTCTTGGTTAATTGATAGAATACATAGAGTTAGTTAATGTAATTGTAAATTTGCACTACATTAGCTCTGGTGTAACGCTCTGACTAGAGCGGCCATAGAGGGTGAAAGCCCCGTACACAAGAGGTTTCAGAAATGTCATTAGGATTAGTCGGCCGCAAGTGCGGTATGACCCGCATATTTACCGAGGAAGGTATTTCTGTTCCAGTGACAGTGGTAGAGGTTGATCCTAACCGCGTCACTCAGGTCAAAACAAATGAGAATGATGGCTATGCTGCAGTTCAGGTTACTGTAGGAAAGCGTCGCTCCTCGCGTGTCAATAATCCTGCTGCTGGACACTTTTCCAAAGCGGGTACAGAAGCCGGTCGCGGTCTCTGGGAATTCAGGACAGAATCAGAAAGCGAACAGCCTGCGGTTGGTGATCAACTGACTGTCGAGCGGTTTGCGGCTGGACAAAAGGTCGATGTGACCGGCCAGTCAAAGGGTAAAGGATTTCAGGGCGTGATAAAGCGATGGAATTTCAGCCATCAGGATTACACCCATGGAAACTCTGTCTCACATCGTGCACCGGGCTCTATCGGCCAGTGTCAAACACCGGGCCGAGTGTGGAAAGGTAAAAAAATGGCCGGTCATCTCGGGGCTGTTCGCTCTACCACCCAGAATCTAGAGGTTGTACGGGTAGATGTTGAAAAGAATCTACTCCTTATCAAAGGTGCGGTACCTGGGGCGCCTGGTGGGGATGTGATTGTCAAGCCTGCTATTAAGGTTAAAGGTTAGGGGGTTGCTGATGGAATTGAGTATTGTCGCGCCAGATAGTGCAGCCACGGGCACGGTGGAAGTGTCGGAAAATGCATTTGATCGTGCGTATAACCAGGATTTGGTGCATCAGGCTGTTACAGCGTTTCTTGCAGGTGCTCGACAGGGCACTAGAGCGCAGAAAACTCGCTCTGAAGTAAATGGTGGTGGTCGTAAACCTTGGCGTCAAAAAGGAACGGGTCGGGCAAGAGCTGGAACGATTCGTGGACCAATCTGGCGAGGAGGCGGTGTTACATTTGCCGCTAAGCCGCAGGATCATTCTCAGAAGTTAAATCGGAAAATGTATCGGGCTGCACTCAGCACCATACTTTCTGAGTTGGCCCGTAGCGAACGCTTGATCATTGTCGATGAGCTGTCCATGACTGAGCCAAAGACTAAGACGCTTGTGAAAAAACTGGATGATCTTGGTTTGACTAGCGCGTTGATTGTCACTGAGGAAGTTGATAGTAACTTGTATTTGTCTGCGCGTAATTTACAAAAAGTCGATGTGCGTGATGTGCAAGGGGTCGATCCGGTGAGCTTGATCGCTCACGACAAGGTGTTGGTCACGGTGCCTGCGTTGAAGAAGTTTGAGGAGTTGCTGGCATGAATCCAGAACGCATCTACAAAGTACTGTTAGGGCCGCATATATCCGAGAAGACGGCAATTGCAGCAGAAAATGCCAACCAGTACGCTTTTAAAGTTGCCATTGATGCCAAGAAATTAGAAGTTCGAGCGGCGGTTGAAAAGCTCTTTAAAGTGAAGGTTTCTCGGGTACAGATTGTAAACGTAAAAGGCAAGCTGAAACGTAACCGTTACGGTATTGCAAAGAAGCCTGATTGGAAAAAAGCCTACGTGCGGTTAGAGCAGGGGCATGAGATCGATTACACGGTCGCGGATTAAGTGTTGGAGCTAGGTTGAAATGGCAATTGTAAAATGTAAACCAACATCTCCAGGGCGACGCTTTGTTGTTCGTGTCGTGAATGCGGACTTGCATAAAGGCGCACCGCATAAGGCACTGCTGGAGAAAAAATCGAAAAGTGGTGGGCGAAATAACAAAGGTCGCATTACCACGCGTCATACGGGTGGCGGACATAAGCAGCATTACCGGGTTATTGATTTCAAACGAAACAAAGACGGTATTCCTGCAAAAGTAGAAAGACTGGAATATGACCCGAACAGGTCAGCAATAATTGCGTTACTGCTTTATGCTGATGGCGAGCGTCGCTACATTATTGCGCCGAAATCGGTCAAGGCGGGAGCTGAATTACAATCTGGCGATAGTGCACCGATTAAGATAGGTAACACGCTGCCTTTGCGGAATGTTCCATTAGGAAGTGTTGTGCACTGTGTTGAATTGAAACCAGGTAAAGGTGCCCAGTTAGCACGCAGTGCAGGGACTTCGGTTCAGCTCGTTGCGCGTGAAGGACGGCATGCTACCTTGCGCTTGCGCTCTGGAGAGATGCGTAAAGTCTCTGTGGAATGCAAGGCAACACTCGGAGAAGTGTCGAACAGCGAGCACAATCTTCGATCGCTGGGTAAGGCCGGTGCTTCACGGTGGCGCGGTGTTCGCCCAACGGTGAGAGGTGTGGCAATGAATCCGGTTGATCACCCGCATGGTGGTGGTGAGGGTCGTACCTCTGGTGGTCGCCATCCAGTGACTCCTTGGGGTGTGCCAACAAAAGGTTACAAAACGCGCAAGAATAAGCGCACCGATAAACTCATTGTTCGCCGTCGTGGTGCCAAATAGGCATAGGCGGGATTGCAATTAGGTAAGCTGAGAAGAGGAATAGACTGTGCCGCGTTCGCTTAAAAAAGGCCCGTTTGTAGATCTTCATTTGATGAAAAAGGTCGAGGTTGCTGTTGACAAGAACGACAAGCGTCCTATCAAGACCTGGTCGCGCCGTTCAATGGCGACGCCTGACATGGTTGGTTTGACGATTGCTATTCATAATGGTCGTCAACACGTACCGGTTTTCATCACCGAAGATATGGTAGGTCATAAATTGGGTGAGTTTGCTTTGACGCGGACCTTTAGGGGTCACGCAGCAGACAAAAAAGCTAAACGCTGATTTTGCATCAGCTAGCATATAAGAGGTTTGTGAGATGGAAGTTGCCGCAAAATTGAAAGGTGCGCAAATATCTGCTCAAAAAGTACGGTTGGTGGCAGATCAGGTTAGAGGCAGATCTGCAGAAGAAGCGCTGGATATTCTGAACTTTAGCAATAAGAAAGCCGCCGGGATTGTTTCGAAATTGTTGAATTCGGCAATTGCCAATGCAGAGCACAATGAAGGTGCCGACGTTGATGAGTTGACAGTGTCAACCGTCTTTGTTGATGAAGGCACGACAATGAAACGCATCAAGCCGCGAGCGAAAGGTCGGGCGGATCGTATATTTAAGCGAGCCTGCCACATTACGATTAAGGTTTCTGATAGCTAAAAGCATTTTGTTAGGAGATGGCCAGATGGGTCAAAAAGTACATCCAACAGGTATTCGGTTAGGTATCGTTAAAGACCATAATTCAGTCTGGTATGCCGATCGACAATTGTATGCAGCGCATCTCATCAATGATCTCGAGGTCAGAGCGTATATTGAGAAAAAACTGGCTCATGCATCGGTCAGCCGAATCGTTATTGAGAGACCTGCGCAAACCGCTCGTGTGACTATACACACCGCGCGTCCAGGCATCGTGATTGGCAAGAAAGGTGAAGATGTCGATAAGTTGCGTATGGAATTGACCCAGAAAATGGGCGTGCCGGTACATATCAATATTCAGGAGATTCGAAAGCCGGATCTGGATGCGAAGTTGGTGGCGCAGAATGTGGCGTCCCAACTGGAGCGTCGGGTGATGTTCCGTCGGGCGATGAAACGAGTCGTGCAAAATGCGATGCGTCAGGGCGCTAAAGGAATAAAAGTGCAGGTTGGTGGTCGCTTGGGTGGTGCTGAAATCGCGCGGTCCGAATGGTACCGAGAGGGACGAGTACCCTTGCACACACTAAGGGCAGATATTGATTATGCCACTCATGAAGCATTGACGACCTATGGTATTTTGGGTGTTAAGGTTTGGATTTTCAAAGGCGAAGTTCTCGGCACGGCAGAGCAAGCTGAAGCTGCTCCGAGTAAAAAGGCAGCCGGTAAGTAACTAGAGGTTTTATAGATGTTACAGCCTAAGCGTACAAAATTTCGAAAACAGCACAAAGGCCGGAATAGAGGACTTGCGCTTCGCGGAAGTAAGGTCAGTTTCGGTGAGTATGGACTTAAAGCTACTGGTCGTGGCCGAATAACGGCGCGACAGATAGAAGCAGCTCGACGTGCGATGACCCGTCATATTAAGCGGGGCGGGAAAATCTGGATTCGTATATTTCCAGACAAGCCTATTACGCAAAAACCCTTGGAAGTGCGCCAGGGGAAGGGTAAAGGAAACGTTGAATATTGGGTCGCGCAGATACAGCCGGGTAGGGTGCTGTATGAAGTTGAAGGCGTACCAGAAGAATTGGCTAGAGAAGCATTTGAGCTGGCTGCTGCGAAACTGCCGGTAGCAACAACTTTTGTGAAACGGTCGGTGATGTAATGAAAGTTAATGAATTGCGGGAAAAGAGCGCAGACGAACTGAATGCCGAACTGCTTAAACTGAGGGAAGATCAGTTCAAATTTCGGATGCAAAAAGCAACTGGTCAGTTGGCTCAAACTCACTTGTTAAAACAAAACAAGGCAGATATTGCACGCATTAAGACAGTGCAGAGTCAGATGGCGAGTAAAGAGGCGGGTAAATAAACATGGCTGAACAGGAAAAAACCGTTCGTAGCGCAACTGGCAAAGTTGTCAGTAACAAGATGGACAAGAGCATTACTGTACTGGTCGAGCGCCGTGTGAAACATCCGATTTACGGAAAGTATATGACTCGCTCAACAAAAATACATGCTCATGATGAGTCGAATGAATGTAATGCAGGCGATATTGTTACGATTAAAGAAAGTCGTCCTGTATCAAAAACGAAAACCTGGACTCTGCTTCGTGTAGAGGAAAAAACCTCCGAGGTTTAACAGAAAGCGGCGTAAGCGCCCAGCTTGCTTGTAAAAGAAATGGTTTGGAGCCGATAGATGATTCAAACACAAACGTACCTGGAAGTAGCAGACAATAGTGGTGCACGACGCGTAATGTGTATCAAAGTCTTGGGCGGGTCTCATCGTCGCTACGCGAGAATAGGTGACATTATTAAAGTAACGGTCAAGGAAGCGATACCGCGAGGGAAGGTGAAAAAAGGCCAAGTGATGAACGCTGTTGTCGTTCGGACAAAAAAAGGCGTACGTCGAGGAGATGGTTCGTTGATCAAGTTTGACGATAATGCCGCTGTATTACTGAATGCACAGCATGCGCCAATTGGTACGCGGATTTTTGGGCCAGTCACTCGTGAACTACGTTCCGAAAAATTTATGAAGATTATTTCCTTGGCTCCGGAAGTCTTGTAGCGAGAATAGAGGCTTAATCATGCAAAAAATAAAACGCGACGATGAAATTATCGTCATTGCCGGAAGAGACAAGGGCAAGCGAGGAAAGGTGCTGAAGGTCAATAGCGATGGCAGATTGCTGGTCAGTGGCGCTAACATTATTAAACGGCACACAAAACCAAATCCTAATCTTGGTGTTGCCGGCGGTATCGTTGAAAAAGAAGCTCCAATGCAGGCATCAAATGTCGCCATATTCAATCCGGAAACGCAGAAAGCAGATCGGGTTGGATTTAGGAAGGAAGGCGAAAAGAAAGTGCGCTTTTTTAAATCGAATAATTCACTGATAGATGGTTGATCAGGCTGGAACGACACCATGGCTAGACTTAGAGAAAAGTACAAAAACGAAATTGTCCCAAAGCTAAAAGAAGAGCTTGGTTTAGAAAACATTATGCAGGTGCCAAAGATTACCAAGATCACCATAAACATGGGTGTCGGTGAAGCAGTTGGTGATAAAAAGGTGTTGGAACACGCGCTTAGTGATATGGGGTTAATCAGCGGGCAGAAGCCGGTGGTTAGAAATGCTAGAAAATCAGTTGCAAATTTTAAGGTCCGAGAAGGATGGCCTGTGGGTTGTAAGGTGACATTGCGTAGTGAGCGCATGTACGAGTTTTTGGATCGACTTGTGTCCATTGCTATTCCAAGGATTCGGGATTTTCGTGGTATTAGTCCGAAATCTTTTGATGGACGCGGTAATTTTGCAATGGGCGTTACTGAACAGATTATTTTTCCAGAAATTGATTATGACAAAGTGGATAAGCTTCGTGGGCTGGATATCGCTATCACGACGACAGCGGCTAACGACGATGAAGGGCGAGCTCTGCTAAGAGCATTTAATTTCCCGTTAAAAGGCTAAGGGTAAACAGGTAATGGCAAAAGCATCAATGGTTGCACGTGAGAAAAAGCGTGAAAAGGCTGTCGTAAAATACGCAGAAAAACGGCAGAAGCTGAAAGATGTATTGAGTGATATCGAAGCAAGCGATGACGAAAAATGGTCTGCCCAGATGGCTCTGCAGAAGCTACCTCGTGATGCTAGTCCAGTAAGATTGCGGCGTCGTTGTAAGGTTACAGGTAGGCCACATGGAGTATATCGAAAGTTCGGCTTGTGTCGTAACAAATTGCGGGAAGCTGCGATGATGGGGAATGTGCCGGGTTTAGTGAAGGCGAGCTGGTAATAAGGGTAGATTTCAAAGTGCGTGATTTCGTTCTTTGAATAGAGGTAATTAATTATGAGTATGCAAGATCCAATCGCTGATATGCTAACTCGCATTCGCAATGCGCAAAAAGGCAAGAAAACAGAGGTCGAAATGCCGGCTTCAAAAGTTAAGGAGTCCATTGCCAATGTGTTGCAGAAAGAGGGCTACATAGGCGATATTTCAACGAATGAAAACGATGGTAAGCCTGTACTAACGCTTCAGTTAAAGTATTTCGAAGGCAAGGCCGTGATCGAAATGATAAAGCGCATTAGTCGTCCGGGCTTGAGAATTTATGCGGGGAAAGATGAAATGCCACAGGTCAATGCCGGACTTGGTGTGGCGATCATCTCAACCAGTAGAGGTGTAATGACCGAAAGAGCAGCAAAAGTTGCTGGCATCGGTGGTGAGATTATCTGCACTGTTTTTTAATAGAATGTTTTTATAGAGATATACATTGAAAGAGAATTGTTATGTCTAGAGTTGCAAGTAATCCGGTTGTAATTCCAAAAGGAGTTGACGTCACTCTTGATGGAAAGAACATCGTTGTAAAGGGTAGTAATGGTGCGCTTGATTTGGCAATAAACGACCGAGTTAACGTGCTTAAAGAAGAGAGCGAGCTGAAATTTGCCGCGAAGGGTACAGCAAAAGAATCCCGAGCAATGGCAGGCACCACTCGTGCTTTAGTAAATAATATGGTGATCGGCGTAAGTCAGGGTTTTGAAAGAAAGCTAAAACTCAATGGTGTTGGTTATCGAGCTAAGGCGAGTGGGAGCGTTTTGAATTTAACTCTTGGGTTCTCGCACCCCATTGATTACCAATTACCTGAAGGCGTGTCTGTAGAAACGCCTTCACAAACTGAAATTGTGTTGAAAGGTGTTGATAAGCAGCGAGTTGGTCAGGCTGCTGCAGAGATTAGAGCTTTTCGTCCTCCTGAGCCTTATAAAGGAAAAGGAGTGCGATACGTCGATGAGTATGTTCGCCGTAAAGAAGCTAAGAAAAAGTAGCCGATAAAAATCCGATAAAGAAGAAGCGAGAGCAGTAGCTAAGAAGCAAAGGTTTAAATATGAGCAAGAAGAAAGACGCCAGGTTACGACGAGCCAAAAGAGCGCGTTTAAAGATGCGTGAGCTGGGTGCGAACAGGCTATCGGTGCATAGAACTCCTCGTCATATTTACGCCCAGGTTATATCGGCAGATGGAGATAAGGTTTTAGCGAGTGCTTCGACCCTGGAGACCGATCTGAGGAGTAATCAGACTGGTAATGCAGCGGCTGCAGGTGAGGTTGGTAAGCTGATTGCCGAACGAGCAAAGGGTGCAGGCATCAGTAAGGTAGCCTTTGATCGCAGCGGTTTTAAATACCATGGCCGTGTGAAAGCATTGGCTGAAGCAGCTAGAGAAGCTGGATTAGAGTGCTAAGGTAATCGAGACATGGCATATAACGATCAGAAAGATAGTGCGAACAGCGAAGGCCTGCAGGAAAAATTGGTGCAGGTTAATCGAGTAGCTAAAGTGGTTAAGGGCGGAAGGATATTTGGATTTACAGCCTTAACTGTTGTAGGCGATGGAAATGGCAAGGTGGGTTTTGGTCGGGGCAAAGCGAGAGAGGTACCTATTGCTATTCAAAAGGCAATGGAGGCTGCTCGACGGAATATGATTCAGGTTGATCTGAACGGTTCAACTATTCAGTACCCCATCAAAGCGCGTCACGGTGCATCAAAAATATATATGCAACCCGCATCTGAAGGTACTGGTGTCATTGCCGGTGGAGCGATGCGAGCTGTATTGGAAATTGCCGGCGTGCAGAATGTACTGGCCAAGTGTTATGGGTCAACCAGTCCAGTTAATGTGGTTAGGGCAACCTTTGAGGGCCTGAAAGCGATGCGCTCGCCAGAGGAAATTGCGGCCAAGCGCGAAAAATCTGTCGAAGAAATTTTAAATTAGATTGGTGTGTTCCATGGCAGAAAGTAATCGAATTAAAGTGACACTGGTACGTAGTACAAACGGACGTCTTAGTAATCATAAAGCTTGTGTTGGCGGTTTGGGGTTGCGAAGGATTGGTCACACTGTCGAGGTTGAGGATACTCCGGCAATTAGGGGCATGATAAACAAAGTTAACTATATGGTTCGTGTTGAGGAGTAGATCATGTCGAGTGAAAGCCTGCGACTAAATTCGCTGAGTCCGGCTCCGGGCAAAAGGTTTAAGTCAAAGAGAGTTGGCCGAGGCATTGGCAGCGGTATGGGCAAAACCTGCGGACGTGGTCATAAAGGACAGAAGTCTAGATCAGGTGGTAGCGTGAAGCCAGGATTTGAGGGTGGTCAAATGCCCTTGCAAAAGCGCCTGCCGAAATATGGTTTCAGTTCACGGATATCTCGAGTCAGCGCACAGATTCGCACTAGCGAGCTGAACGGTGTTGAGGGTGATGAGATAACGGTTGAAAGCTTGCGAGCGGCTGATCTTGTCGGGCAGCGAATAACAAGAGCAAAGATTTTTCTTTCTGGCGATGTTAGTCGCGCACTAAGTATCAAGGGAGTGGCAGTCACCAAAGGTGCACGCGAACTAATTGAAAAGGCTGGTGGCAAAGTCGAGGACTAGATGGCTAATACCGGGAACGTCAATTTAAGTGCAAAGGCTGGATTAGGCGAGCTTATGTCTCGCCTTCGTTTTGTTTTGTTTGCGTTTATTGTTTACAGAATTGGTACGCATATACCGGTACCTGGGATCAATCCGAGCCAGTTGGAAGCGCTATTTAACCAGAACCAAGGAACAATTCTTGGTTTGTTTAATATGTTTTCCGGTGGAGCCCTTGAGCGGATGAGTATCCTAGCTCTTGGTATTATGCCGTATATTTCCTCCTCGATTATTATGCAGCTGTTAAGCGCGGTTAGCCCACAGCTAGAGCAGCTAAAGAAGGAAGGTGAATCGGGACGACGCAAAATAACGCAGTATACCCGCTACGGCACGGTCATTTTGGCGGCTGTTCAGGCTCTAGGTATGTCCGTTGGCATGTCTTCTCAAGGCTTGTTTTTTAGCTCGGGTGCTGGTGTTATTGCGGTCTCAGTGGTCTCTCTTATTACTGGCGCCGTGTTTATGATGTGGCTTGGTGAACAGATTACTGAAAAAGGTGTCGGCAACGGAATTTCAATGTTGATATTTGCTGGTATTGTTGCCGGCTTACCCAGTGCCATTGGTCAGTCATTGGAGCAATCCCGGCAGGGTGAGTTACATATTTTGATGTTGCTCGGAATTATAGCGGTGGCAGTGATTGTCATCTGGGCCATTGTTCGGATTGAAAGGGGGCAGCGTCGCATAACGATCAATTATGCAAAGCGTCAGCAGGGACGTCGCCTAATGCAGGCGCAATCCAGCCATTTGCCATTGAAGATTAATATGGCCGGTGTTATTCCGGCGATATTTGCCAGCAGCATATTGTTATTTCCAGCATCCATTGCGCAATGGTTGGGGCAGTCGTCAGAAAATATGGATTGGTTGCAGGAGATAGCCTTTGCTATAGGGCCTGGACAGCCGTTGAACATCATCATTTTTACTGTATTAATCGTGTTTTTCTGCTTTTTCTACACAGCGTTAATGTTCAACCCTAAAGAGGTGGCCGAGAATTTAAAGCGGTCTGGAGCGTTTTTACCCGGCATTCGCCCAGGAGATCAAACAGCAAAATACATTGATGGCGTATTAACACGATTGACGATGTTCGGGGCAGCCTATATCGCCTTGGTTTGTCTATTGCCGCAATTTTTGGTTGTTGTCGCAAATGTGCCGTTTTATCTCGGTGGCACATCACTATTAATCGTTGTGGTGGTGGTGATGGACTTTATGTCTCAAGTGCAATCTCACTTGGTTTCGCATCAGTATGATTCGCTGATGAAAAAGTCAAATTTGAAGAATTACGGGAAAAAAGGGTAAAGGCATCCCTAACTCGATAAGACGTTAAAAGGGTCAAGGTTAATATTATGAAAGTCAGGGCATCAGTAAAAAAAATGTGTCGGGATTGTAAAATCGTACGCAGGAAAGGTGTGGTCAGAGTGATCTGTAAAGCCGAGCCCCGGCATAAGCAGCGTCAGGGTTAGGCGTATTGATAATTGGATAAAACCGGTTGATTTTTATAAGGGCAAACGCTATCCTGTTGCGCCTTTTGTGGCGGCCTCTTGTGGTATCTTTAGTATTTGATAGCAATAGATTGGCAGTTTAGGCAGGATTTTTCAGGCTAAATCAGTAATTGGAGTAAGTTGAATGGCTCGTATAGCTGGAGTCAATATACCAGACAACAAACATGCAGTGATATCGCTGACCTACATATTTGGTATTGGCAGGACAACCGCGAAAAAGCTGTGCAACACAACTGGCATAGCGGAAGAAGCGAAAATTGCTGATTTGAGCGAAGAGAATTTGGACGCATTGCGTCATGAGATTTCCAATCTGGCTGTTGAGGGAGATTTGAGGCGTGAAGTCTCCATGAATATTAAGCGTTTATTGGATTTGCGCTGTAATCGTGGTGTGCGTCATAGAAATAATTTGCCGCTAAGAGGGCAGCGCACGAAAACAAACGCCAGAACGCGAAAAGGCCCTCGTAAGCCTATTCGTAAGTAAATTGAATCGGACTGATCGCTTGAAATTAATAGCGATAGCCCGATATACAGATTTATAACCCAAAGACGTTAATATCCGGGAAGTTGAGCATGGCCAAGCCGAGTGCAAAAGGTAGCCGAAAAAAGGTAAAGAAGACGGTTGTAGATGGCATCGCACATATACATGCGTCATTTAACAACACCATAGTCACTATCACTGATCGTCAGGGTAATACACTGACTTGGGCAACATCAGGTGGTTCGGGCTTTCGTGGATCTAGAAAGAGTACGCCTTTTGCTGCACAGGTGGCGGCAGAGCGAGCTGGAACAGCAGCGCAGGAATACGGATTGAAAAATCTGGATGTGGAAGTCAAAGGGCCCGGGCCAGGTAGAGAATCGGCTATTAGAGCGCTTAACAATTGCGGCTATAATATAAGCAACATTAATGATGTGACACCGATTCCACACAATGGCTGTCGTCCGCCCAAAAAGCGTCGAGTTTAAATCGAGTTTGAATAAAACCTTATATATATTGCTGGAAATTACATATGGCTAGATATTTAGGCCCAACCTGTAAGCTATCCCGTCGGGAAGGAACGGATCTTTTCCTCAAAAGCGGTGTTAGGGCGCTGGAAACAAAGTGTAAACACGAAACTGCCCCTGGACAGCACGGTATCAGAAGAGGAAGGCTTTCTGATTACGGGGTTCAGTTGAGGGAAAAACAAAAGGTTCGCCGTTTATACGGTGTATTGGAAAAGCAGTTCCGAAATTACTACAAACTGGCTGCGCGTAAGAAAGGTGCTACCGGTGAGAATCTACTGACTCTGTTGGAGTGCAGATTGGATAACGTAGTTTATCGAATTGGGTTTGGTTCTACCCGTGCCGAAGCGAGGCAGCTGGTGGCGCATAAAGCTATCCTTGTGAACGGCAAGACAGTGAATGTCCCTTCCTATCAGGTCTCGGAAGGTGACGTGGTATCTGTTAGGGAGAAGGCGAAAAAACAACTGCGTATACGCTCATCACTAGAGCTTGCTGCGCAGCGGGGTACGCCGGAATGGATTGAAGTTGACGCTAACAAGTATGAAGGCACCTTTAAAAACATGCCTGAACGCGTTGATCTCTCATCAGAAATCAATGAAAACCTAATCGTTGAACTCTATTCAAAATAGCAATAGCTAAACGGATTAACCTCGCAACGGGTGTTTTATATGACTAGCGCAGTGACTGAATTTTTAACTCCACGCTTAATAGATGTTAATGAGATCAGCACCACCCACGCAAAAGTGACTCTTGAACCACTGGAGCGTGGTTTCGGGCATACACTTGGAAATGCTCTACGTCGCATTTTACTTTCTTCAATGCCTGGCTGTGCCATTATTGAAGTAGAGATCGACGGTGTTCTCCATGAGTACAGCGCTATTGAGGGTGTTCAGGAGGACGTGATCGAGATTCTATTGAATCTAAAGGGCGTTGCAGTGGTGATGCACACTAAAGATGAGGCTGTGTTGAGCTTATCTAAGAAGGGGCCGGGAGTGGTGACAGCTGGCGACATCTTGGTTGATCACGAAATCGAGATAAAGAACCCAGACCATGTGATAGCGCATCTGAATGATGTTGCTGAGATTTCGATGAAGCTGACTGTCAGACGTGGTCGCGGTTATGTGGCTGCTGATGCGCGAGTTAGTGACGACGAAGAAACTCGTTCCATTGGGCGTTTGCCATTAGATGCAACGTATAGTCCTGTCAGTCGAGTATCTTATGTTGTCGAAAGTGCGCGTGTTGAACAGCGTACGGACCTGGATAAATTGGTATTGGACTTAGAAACCGATGGAACCTTGGACCCTGAAGAGGCGATTCGTCGGGCTGCCACTATTTTGCAGCAGCAATTGGCGGTCTTTGTTGATCTTGAAAGTGAAAAAGAGGCAGAGCCAGAACAGCAGGAAGAAGAAATTGATCCTACTTTGTTGAGACCTGTGGATGATCTCGAACTTACCGTTCGTTCGGCAAACTGCTTGAAGGCAGAAAATATCTATTATATCGGCGATCTGGTACAGCGTACTGAAGTCGAGTTGTTGAAGACGCCCAATTTAGGCAAGAAATCGCTCACGGAAATTAAGGATGTTTTAGCTTCCAGAGGATTGTCGCTTGGGTTAAGACTGGATACCTGGCCACCGGCTAGCTTGAGAAATGATGAGAAGGTTCTGAGTCGCTAAACAGAGGCTTCGGAGTAGTATTTAAGCGTTGCTGTTTATCATAAAAAAATAGCAACAGCAGATAAGTAAGGTAAAAGAAGATGCGTCATCGTCATAGTGGTAGACAATTAAATCGAAACAGCGCTCATCGTAAAGCGATGTTCCGCAATATGACTGTCTCCCTGGTTGAGCATGAGTTGATTAAGACAACCTTGCCAAAAGCTAAAGAACTGCGTCGTTATGCTGAACCGCTTATAACGCTATCAAAAAATGATTCGGTAGCAAATCGCCGCTTAGCTTTTAACCGCTTGAGAGATAAGCAGGCAGTAGGTAAGTTGTTTAGTGAGCTGGGTACACGCTATGAAAATCGACCAGGCGGTTATTTGCGGATTCTAAAATGTGGATTCAGAGCCGGTGACAAAGCGCCAATGGCCTATGTTGAGCTAGTTGACAGGCCTGTTGTTGTCGAAGAGGATGACGACGAATAAGCATTCTAGAAAGAATCTGGCATGGATGCCTATTTAGATAAATTCACTTCCCCATAAGAATTTTATTATCAAAGACACTATGCGCAAAATTGGCGAATAAATCGTCGATACGTGGGTTGTGTTCGAGAAAATGTCGAGCAGTGGTTGCATCTGAGCATGTTGAAAGTCAGGGTCGCTAATGTTCCAGCCGGCTTTTCTCCTCTTTTTCCAGATCCTCTAATATCAAATCTAATGCCCGGCTGATTTTGGTGCAGTTTCTTATCATTTCCATTTTTGGCCAAGTGGCTTTTTCACCTTCTAGCATCAGATTTTCAACCTCTTCATCAGTAGGGTCGGTGAAGAGTTTGAACGGATTTATAAATCTTCGATTTGGGTGAATGATAATATCGGCACTGTAATCCTGAGCGAGTAGTGCGTGAATCTGTGTAATGGCAAGCCCCAATGTTGGAGAGCTGATGCGATAGCGGCCTTCATCCAGAATTTTGCTTAGGAACTGTTTCGCCGTACTCAGGCAGAAATCGCCGGCTAAGCGATGGTATGTTTTTCTAGCTCCTCGTTCCGAAACAAACGGTACTACATGAGGGTTAATTTGGCTAGCGATATAGTGGTTAACGCCATAGATTCTCGATAGACGTTTCGCGGGCAGATCATTGGTGATCGTGCCATCTACCCATTGCCGGCTGGGATTGTAGGGTTGTGGGTCACCTTCGAAGTTTTTTGCTGTCAGTGTTACCGGTTTGAAAATGCCGGGTACTGCGCAGGACGCCATTACTCCGCGGCGAATAAATACGTTGGGTGAGCTAACAGCATTTAATAAGCGTGATTCATGCTGCCGTTTGGCGGGCGATATGCTGATGCTCACTTTACGGTTTGTTTTTAGATATGCTTCTTCAAAGGTAATGTCTGGCACGTATTCTGACAAGGTTTCTTCCAAATGCTGGGAATCCATCAAGGGTACGCCCTTAAATAATTTGCTCCAACCTACAAATTTCATCGATTCGACACGTAGATTTTCTTGTCCGAGCAATTCTTCCAATTCATTATCAGTGTGTGTTGCCAAGATTGCTGCCATGATGGAACCAGCACTCGAGCCCGATACAACTGTAGGTAATAAATGCTCTTCAAAAAGAGCCTTTAATACGCCGATGTGAAAAATACCCTGAGTCGCTCCACCGCTGAGCATTAGTGCGGATCGGCCATAACAATGACTGGCTCGACGAAAAAAATCCACTTTTTCAGCAAAACTGATTTTTGGGTGTGAAGACTTTGCAATGTGTTGAAGCGAAAAAACTACCTCATCAATAAAGTCATTGATGAGTTGTTTAGTGCCAACATGCGCCTTCTGATAAAGAACCGATTTGCCCATGCCGCCCAGATTGCCGTGAATGCCTTCATTGAGTACATAGAGCAGAGCAAGGTCGTTGCTATGTTGGCGTTCATCCCGTAAGCGGTTTAGGCGGCTGCGCACCAGTTGGTGGTCATATAGGGTAGATGTTTGTCGCCGTTGCCAATCGGACATACCAGAGAGGCGATCGAATTCAGCGGCAGATTTTTGCCACTGTTCGTAACTATCTGTGTTATCCATTTTACATTGCAAGTTGCGCAGGCGTTTTGACGTCATAAGCCAGTATCCTATGGTGTGCCAGATTCGCCCATGGCAGGACATACACATGATAACAATGACAATAGAATGAGGTTGAAAACCAATGTATTCAACTGATTTATTGGAAATTATTGCAGGATGTGTACTGTATGCAATGGCCGTACAGAAAAAAAAGATAATGGCCTGAGCCAAGTAACATTGAGAATGGTTGAATGGTTAACAGAATAAAATAGTGTAGCGCCACCGGGAATGGGTGGCGCCGAAGTTGATATGAGGGCGATAACTGTTTGTAAGTATTAGTTATCTCCTACAAGTGATAGTTGGTCGTTGGCGGGTTCGTCAGGTTTGGTGACGCTAACCAACTGTTCAGCTTCGTCAATTGATTTGTGTTTGCGAGATTTTGTTTTTGTGGTGCTTTTTCGGTTGCTTGTCTTTTGAGCAGGTTTAGGTAAAGCGCTAGGAGGTTTAGCCGCACAGTAATAGTCTTCGCTCAGTTTTACATTGGCAATTTTGGCCAATTCCTCAAAGGACTGGCGAACGTATTTTACGAATGTCGCAATATCGGACACGCGACCAAAATCTGCGTTAAATCCCCAGCAAACCTGACCGTTGTAACTCATTAAGGCAATGCCAATGCCCATATTCTGCATCAGTGGCACACAGGGGTAAATTTCTTCCATTTCAGCGCCCATTAAATACAAGGGAAACTGTGGGCCGGGTACGTTGGTGACTATTGTGTTATTCGCTGCACCGCCGGCACGTGCTCCCAGAGTCAGTAGGCTAGGGGTCCACTCAGCCAGCGCCAGCATCATTTCAACACCCAGTGCTTGCTTGGATTCCTTGAGTTTTTGGGTCTCTTCATGAAGTATTTGAAGTGTTTGTAATGGATCTTTCTGTTCAATCGGTAAACGCACACTCCAGGCGGAGACTCGATTACCCATTTTGCCGTTGTCGATATCGCGTCGTACGCTGACGGGGGTGGCGACACGAAACTCTATGTCTTCAGGGCGTACTTGGCGACTGGCAAAGAATTTACGTACAGCACCTGTCACAATAGTTAAAACAACATCGTTCACAGTGCAATTTAAAGCCCTGCGCACTGACTTGATGTCGTCGAGAGGCATGTTTGTCCAGTGTAAAATGCGGTGTGGACCCAAGGGGCCGTTAAGCGGATTTTCTGAGGGAGAGCCAAATTGTTCAAAGGTTTCC
Organism: Gammaproteobacteria bacterium; assembly: GCA_003353945.1. GTDB lineage: Bacteria > Pseudomonadota > Gammaproteobacteria > Pseudomonadales > PIVM01 > PIVM01. The sequence continues at coordinate 16,157 of PIVM01000050.1, read as the reverse complement.
TTTAATGCGATAGCCCTGGTTTTCATTTCACCGTAAAAATCTTGGCTATTTTTTTTGAAATTACGCAAATCTCTAATTGCCTGCCAAGGCAGGGAGAAAAAACGTTCATACTCATCCCGAAGCAGTTCTGCTCTTGTTGGGGTTGGGCGAGGGAAATAGACGGGGGGCTCATCAGGTTTAAAATTGGGGTCAGGTGACATCAGCACTTGTGATAGTTCAACGCCTGCTGCGCCATCAATCATGCTGTGGTGTATCTTATTGATCACTGCAAAACGGTCATCTTCCAGGCCTTCGACCACCCACAGCTCCCACAGTGGACGGGTGCGATCAAGTTGCTGTTCGGTGATGCGAGACGCTAAAGCTTGTAGTTGCTCCTGATCACCTGGCTTAGGCAGGCTGGTATGGCGCACATGATAATTTATATTGAATTGTGGATCGTCTATCCATGCGGCGGTTTTACCCTTTTGAATCCACTTCAGTTTTTGTCGATAACGAGGGATGCGGTGCAGAATGTCAGAAATGGCATTTTTGATTTTATCAAAGTCGACACCACCGTCAGCTGTTTTCAGCTTGGTCGCTCTGTATATTGATGTAGATGACACATGCATGCTCAGGTTCGGTGCTTCAAAAATGAGGAACGAGGTATCTTGCGCTGATAAGCGATCGTACTTGTAATGTCCCATGGCTAACTCCGTAACTGCTTTTTTTGTGATATTGGCAATAGCCGGTGCGTTCTGTCCTAGTAGGCGCTTAATCGAAAAGGAAAACACATTAACACCGTTTGCAGGCCATTATCCTGCATGAAGAAGTGGGATGCTATAGCAGTGTAGAATTTTCTGCGGTCGTTGAGTGATCGTGACCAAGATAGCTTCGCGCCAGGGTTTGGGGCACAGTGCCATCGAAGGCAAAAGCTGGGGAAGATATATATATTTGACTAAGCAAAGTTATTGTTAGGCATAAACAAAATATATCAATGTCAGGTTTGCTGGAGTAGTGGGGGGGGCAAAAAAAGAAAGGCGCTTGTTAGCGCCTTTCTATAGAGTGAGTTACGTTTATACTTAGAAAGTGTAGTTAGCTTCCAGGCCCATAGTGCGTGGTGGTCCTTTACTCAGGGTTGCAGCACCCATGGAGGCAGCGACGGTAAAGCCGCCCTGGAAGTAATCTTCATCGGTCAGGTTGTCGACAAACAAGGTGACATTGAGGCTATCCAGTTCTGCCGGGATATAGGCAACACGCAGATTGTACAGCGTATAGGCATCAATGGTGGCTACGTCAAATTCTGGAGATATGTAATCGATACCCGTATAAATTTCGTCGCGGTGATAGGCTGTAAAGCGTGGAATTATCATGCCGTAGTCAGTAGCCCAGTCATAAGAGACGACCAATGAACCGGTGAATTCGGGAATGGATCCAAAGTCTTCATCAGAGCGATCGTAGTCTGGTACGATCTGGCCATCAATTAGCGTATCGATCTTAAATTCATCATAGGATGCATCAGTGTAGTTGGCGGTGGCAGTTAGGGTCAGGTTGTCGATGGGTAGCAGGGCCAATTCCATTTCAAAACCATTAATAGTGGCCTCACCCGCATTGTCGATGTATAGGACGATTTCCGAAAGATTTCTGCCCTGTTCGGCCACTCGTATCTGGATATCTTTATATTTCATTTGGTAGAGGGCAGCATTAAAGCGCATACGCTGCTCAAAGGCGTCCAACTTAAAACCAAATTCAATATTGTCCACTACCTCAGGCTCAAACTTGGTTAATGTGCCGCTCTTGTTTTCAAAGCCACCGGACTTAAAGCCGCGGCTGAGGGTTAAGTAGAGTAGAGCGGCATCCATATTGGAGTTGTCAAACATCTCTTCTGGCAGGTCAAACGATGTAGTAAAGGTCGGCGTGAATTTTTTCCAGCTATCGTCATCACCAAGAGCTGGATTGGTATTCATGTCGGTGACAGTCAGGGGAATCATTCTGGATGTGTTGGAATTGTCCAATCCTACGTTAGCATAATACTCTGCAATCGCATTATAAACGTCTACGCTGGGATACCCAGTGAAACCAAGGGGTTCGTTTTCATCGGGTATAAGTTCACTTATGTCCTTGCGCCCACAGAGGCCCAACTCGTTAGGCGCTTCGTCTGTGCATGCGATTATTTGCTTAACGTCTGCTGCACCTGTGATACCTTCATGCTGCAATGAATTAATCTGGGTTACGAGTTGCTCTAAATTAGTGTCGTAGGTGGTGACGTCGCGCTCTCTATTTTCGACCGTATACCGCCCACCCAGGGTAATTTGCCACCAGTCGGTAATATCGTAGGTACCTTGCGCGAATATCGCAATGGTTTCATTGGTCAGGTTACTTTGTGTACCCAAAAAGGTATGTATTCCCCATATTGGAAAAGCATCCATTGCAGGAGAAAGCCAGTCCGATGGGATTTGAGTGTTTTTCTGCAATCTCGCAAAGCTATTTTCGCCGACCAAGGATGTAAACGGCACATTTTTCATCTTTTCCTTGGCGTAAAAGGCACCAACCGTGAACTGCAGGCTTTCATCAAAGGCAGAGCCGATCAGTTGCAACTCCTGGCTAAACTGTGATCGCGTTTCCTCTGGATAAATAATTGTGCGAGAGCTTTCGTTAGCTGTTCTCGGTATTCCCGTTAATCCCAGTCCACCACCGTGCAGAACAGTCATCTCCACAGCATCATGATCATCCTGACGCGCAATATCGCTTTGTTCGTTAAAGGCGGTAACACTTTTCACCTCATAGTCATCAAACTCCCAGGCCAGTGTCAGTGCATTAATGGCATTATCAATTTTAAATTTGGTCGGACCATTCATGCTCACTTTGTTTTTACCAGCAAGCTGTTCGCTGGCTTCACACGAGGTTTGCATTAATTTATTGCCGGAAAAAGTGAATTGCGCCATATTGGCATCGGGGTTATTGGCCCAAAAACAATTAAGTGGCACACCGAGCTCGTTCTGTTTTGACCAGAAGGAGAAGTAATCAACACTCATAATATCGTTTACCTGCCAGAAGACCCGGGCAGATAGCGATAGCCGGTCCTGATCGCCGTACTCCTTATCGTCAACAATACTTTCCATATAGCCATCGCGCTTGATGCTGGTAGCGGATAATCTGACGGCAAGACTGTCTTCATTGATGGGAAGGTTCACAGCACCCATTAAGTCGCGGCGGCCATAGTCACCAAGCCGGGCTGTCACATAACCCTCCACGCCTTCGTTGTGGGGCTGGTTGGTTGTGATCAAGATGGCACCGCCCGTGTTGTTTTTACCGAACAGGGTGCCCTGTGGGCCACGCAATACCTGGATGCTCTGGGTATCCAGCGTATCAAGCATTTGTGAGTCGGTGCGGGGGATATAAATGCCGTTAATATAAACGCCGACACCCGGGTCCAGTGACGCCACAGATTCGCGCTGGCCAACGCCACGAATATAAATAGAGGGGTTTTTAGTCCCTTGCTCGGAAAACATCAAACCGGGCACGGTTGATTGTAGATCGCGCGTGTTAGTGATCCCTGCTTCTTGCAGGGCTTCGGCGCTAAAGGCTGAAACGGCTACGGGGCTGTCCTGAATACTTTCCTGGCGTTTACGGGCAGTTACAATGATCTCTTCAAGTACCGGCAGTTCGTCAATGAATTCATCAAACTCCTGGGCTTGGTTTGGTGAACTGTATCCGGCCGTCAAGCCACTGGCTGCAATGGCTAGTGAAAGCGTGAGAGTGCTTGTCGGTTTACTGCGGTAAGACTTGATCATGGGGTAGTCAGCCTCATAGGTTGTCGGTGCTTCTTTGCTCAGCTGGTTGTTGCGTCGCTGAAGTTATATGTCGGTGTTGTTTTTTTGTCACTTGCCGATTGTTCATTATCTGCCATTTTTTATTCACGCAGCAGACGGCAAATTGTGCCGAAGTGTCGTGTTTCAAAATGACGATAGCAAGTAAACTTTAGTTCATATTTACTTGCTATGATTAAGAATTGAATAAAACTGCGTGCCGTTACACACTTTTTATTGCTTCACTTAGCATAGCACTGTATTTGTGCACGTAAAGTTTTTGTATTAGTTGAATATTTCGGTTTTTCCTATTGGGATTATTGTGCCAGTTGGAAACTGACTTGCAGTGTGCGTTAATGAGTCTTTTTTGTCTAAGTGGCGATAGTTTCAATCAACAAGGCGGTCGGCATCAGCCGGCCTTTCTTTCATCCGTTTGGGTGGTGAGTCAAATGCGTATCTACAGTAAGTTGGATGGTGTCCGCTCGATTTACCCCGATTTCTTTGGGATTAAGACTGGTGTGAAGGATAAGATGAGAGCCGGTTAGAATGTATGAAACTACTGATTATAGGAGTTACCAGCGATGTTATTGCAAGACAAAGTTGTGATCGTATCCGGTATTGGCCCCGGTCTTGGTATTAAATTGGCTGTGCTCGCTGCTGAGAACGGGGCTTGTGCCGTTGTAGTCGCTGCAAGAACTGCCAGTAAGCTGGATAAGGCAGAGGAGAAAATTAAACAATTGGGTTTAGGCACTGTGGTATTAAAAATGCCGACAGATATCACAGACACCGAGGCGTGTGCCAGCTTGGTCAAGCTGGCCGTCGATAATTTTGGGCGTATTGATTGCCTCATTAACAGTGCTTTTGATCCCTGTACCTATCAGCCAATTGAGAGTGCCAAATTGGATGATTGGCGCCGGACTATGGAAGTGAATCTGTTCGGAACAATGAATCTCACACAAGCTGTGATTCCACAGATGAAATCACAGGGAGGAGGTTCAATTGTGATGGTGAATACCATGGTGACCCGCAGACCCTTGGAGATGCAGGGCGGCTATGGTGCTTCCAAGGCAGCCTTAAGTTCGGCGACATCTCACCTGGCCCTTGAACTGGGGAAATATGGAATACGGGTAAACTCAACCTTTATGGGTTGGATGTGGGGAGCACCGGTTAGATTTTATGTTAAGTACCTGGCTGAGCAGCAGGGCATATCACCAGAAGAAGTGAAAGCGGATATAGAAAAACACATCCCGCTGGGGAATATCCCGACCGATTATGATTGTGGCAAAGCGGCAATCTTTTTAGCCTCGGATTATGCCTGTGCCATGACCGGCGCCTGCCTGGATGTGAACGGCGGGGAATACATACCGCATTGATTAGTGATTACGTGGCGTATTTGACGTTGACGGATTTGCCATCACTGGTCACACTTAGCTGTCAACTATCAAGTGCAAACTGGTAATCGCTTAAGCGCGTAATGTCTGACTTTACCCTTTCAGCAAAGATGAACGAATTGATTCAGGCGGTCTACCATGGACCGCTTGAACAGCCACTGTGGCAACGGTTTCTGGAATTGTATAAAGAAGCCATGAATGCCAACTACGCGACATTGCTGCTGCGTCCGCCAAAGGAAGGTGATCAGGGCGTTGTGTTGAATGCCGTAGTGTTGTCGAAGGACGTCTATGCGGCTTACAACGAAACCTATTTTGCCCTGGACCCCTTTGTGGATCTTCCCCCTGGCGTCGCGCGTACGATTCAGCAGTACATTAAGCCAGAGAAACTGATGAGTTCTGAATATTATCAGAGTTATATGGAGCCCGCCGATGTGTTTTATGTCATGGGGCTTGATATGTCGGACGAGCAGGGTCTAAAAGCCCGGCTGCGCGTAACGCGAAGCCGTAACGATGAAGATTTTGGTGAAGAGGAAAAACGACTGACAGAGCTGTTGTTTGTTCATTTGCAACAGGCCATTCAGCTTTACTCACGTATTGCGCGCATGGAAACAGAACGTGATCTCTATGAGGATGCAATAGATCATTTGGATATGGGCAGTGTAATCCTTTCTGAAAATGCCAAGATATTGCGTAGTAACCAGGCTGCGGAACAGTTGTTTCAGGAGCAAAATGGATTAAGAGTTTCAGATGGTCGTCTGCAGGTTGGTAACCGTGAAGATAATATTCGGTTCAGAGAACTGATCGAAGATGTGATCGCTGCGCATCGTCGTTCGGAACCGGGCTTTGTGCGAGCATTTCGATTAAATCGCAGTGGCAGTCAAGCAGGACTTGGTTTATTAATCAGACCGTTGCCGATTACCGATGTACCTGATGGAATCGCAAATCCGACAGTCGCCATTTTTATCAGCGATCCAGAGCGTCCGCGCAATGCCACGATTGATGTGCTCAAACATCTATTTGAGTTTACGCCCTCTGAAGCCGCATTGGCCTTGTTGTTGGCCAATGGCTTAACCTTGGATGAGGCTGCTGAAGAGCTGGGTATCACCCGGAATACGGCCAAATCGCACTTAAGTGCGATTTTTTCTAAAACGGGTGTGACACGCCAACCGAAACTTGTGCAGTTAATTCTTAAAAGTGTTGCCTCCATGGGTTGAAGTCTGTACTAAAATAGCTATTAAAACTGATCTAAGGGCCTTTGAAATAAAGAATCTTCTTCAATTTTGGGATGATTCTTTATTTCGCGGCTCTAAGAGTATCGTGTTTAGTAAACAGATAGGGATAAAACCTAGTGGCTATTTTCAGTAACGTGTCGTATTACAAATTGTGGCAGTGCTGTCTCCAATATAGAGGGGGGGTTGCGCAAATACTGATAGTATTTGTGTCGATTTCTGTGGTTTTTACCTCCTCTGCCTATGCGCTTAAAGAGAGCCGTTTGTGGTTGTCACCCAAATACAAGTATCTAATGCCAACGTTGGTTGCGGCTGCCACCCAGGCCGAATCCTACCCTGCTTGTGTTGAAATAATTGACGGCCAGCTTGATAAGTCACGCTCAACCGTGGAAAAGCCTATTTTTCGCATAATTTGTCGAGATGGCGATGGCCGAAGTTTTTTAGTAAGAGCAACGGGTAAAGAAGGTGATGAAATCGAGGGGATGAGGGAGGAAAAGCCAAAGCCTAAAAATCAGGCAGTAGGAGGTGGAAGTGAGCAGAGTGCTGATGCAGAGCCTGACGCTGAAGCAGAATTAGCGAAGCAATTGGCTGTTGAGAAAGAATTTGAAGAAGCCGAAGAAGCGGATCTACCGATGGCTGCTGTAAATCCTATTGAGGGATGGGAAACCTGTCTGAAAGGCATAGAGGAAAAAACAAAAAACATGATGAATAAGGTGATTTATGATGACCCTCCTCCAGAGCAGAAAGTCAACCGGTTTAAAGAAAGTGTCTATAAAGTCGATTTTGATGCGCAGAATCTACGAGGGGCTACATTGCAATATCAGGCAATTTGTAAGGTATTGACCAGTGGTTTGTACAAAGTGGTCATTGTAATGCGCAAAACGAAGGCCAATAAAAAACGCCTGCCCCCTAAAGGTAGAGCGCTAAACGCAGAGCCTTCAGCTGGGGGTAAAGAGCCTTCAGCTGGGGATAAAGAGCCTTCAGCAAAAAAAGAGCGCAACAATAAGTCCTTGGAGGGTAGTAACGTGTCTTCAGGGAATGAAAAGCCTGCAATAATTAAAAAAGAGCAAAAAGTCGAAACTGTTGGCTTTGATAAAAACAAAAAACCAGCTGTCGAGCGCTCAACGAGTAGTGAATGGCAGGTTCTGGATAATTCATCAATAGTGCGGGCAGCAGAAAGCTCGAAAAAGAAGTCAGATCAATCGAAAACGTCAGACAATAGTGAAGATGGTTGGATTGTTGTTGAAGAGTAGTACGCTTAGGAGAGGGTGTCTGGTAGATAAGGGCGGTGCGAGATAACGATAATCACGCACCGCCCCAAATAGCAGCCTATTAGGCTTGAGCCTCTACTTCTGGCACTTCATTGATTGGCGCTTGAGGAGCTTCTACTACGTTGGTTTTAGCCTTTTGAACCGTGTTCTTAGGGCGTGCTTTTTCTTTTTTGGCTGCTTTCTTAGCTTGAGCTTTTTCTTTTTGGGCGGTCTTTTTAGCAGCGAGCTTGGTTTTCTGTGCCAATTTCCGTTGTTGAGCTCTTTCTCTAGCAACGGCTTTTTTGGCCGCTATTTTTGCTTTGGCTGCTTGTTTGCGTGCGTTGGCTTTCGCTTTGGCAGCGGCTTTCTTTTCAGCTAACTTTGCCTTTTGAGCGTCCTTTTTTTGCTTGGCCTTCTCTTTAATGGCCGCCTTGCGCTGTGCTGCTTTTTGCTGGATAGCCAGTTTTTTGGCAGCCAAACTTTCCTTTTTCGCCTCTGCTTTAATAAAATCCTTTTCGACTTTATCTAATGCTTTCGCGGCTTTGACATCACGTTTGATTTGACTTTGAGCATCTGATGCCTGTTTTACAGCTTGCTTGAGCTCGCTGAAATCAGCTTTAATAGCTTTGGCGTTTTGCTGTGCTTTAGTCAATGCATTTTTGCTGGCAGCAGTCTTATTTTGCTTTGCCTTGGTGCGTGCTTTAAGCAGTTTTTCGTCAGCAGATTTGAGTTTGGTCTTTGCCTTACTCAGGTCTTTGTTTAATTTCAGAATGGCTTTTTGCGCGTCTGCCAATTTCTTACTGCGGGCTTTCTGCAATTGTCCTTTTAAGTTGGTGATTTCCTTTTCCAAAGAGACAACAGGGTCAACTGACTTTTTTGATGCGGCCATAAAAAGTTACCTTATAGTAGAGGTCTGAATGTGAGTGGTGCGATATATGCTCTTGTTTAAAAACGCGCGCGATTATACGATGATCAACTGAAAAAATATAACGAAATATCCACTTGGCATAAAAAAAATGAGGAATTTGACGAAATATTTTATATAAAGTGAAAAAAATATGGAAAAAGTCGAACTTTGATTAAAGAAGGCGGTCTCATCTTTTGCTTGTGAGTTGTATAGCAATCCCCTCTAGGTATTTAGCAAGTGGGCTCGGTAAACGATGTTTTGCCGAGCCATTTTTTTGCATATTAGGATCGTATGAACAATGTGTTATTTCCAAGAATTGTGAGGAATCACGAGTAAAAAAATTGCAAGGTCAAGGTGGACTAATTTTGTATTTTCACTGCTCTTTTGTTGCGATACCTTACATTCTCAAGAATACCGTGTTCTCTCTGAACCTATGCTGCCAGTAAAAACCTGATTTCTCTTTCCGCAATCCGATTTGTTATCATCAGTCTTTCTTTCGCTATAGATTCATCGTCAGCGTTTGGTGCGCAATGCCCAGCGCAACCCGTTCAGCGGTCAGCTTCTAAAAGAGATTGAAGTTTTTGAACAGTTACTCAGTATCGGCTGCATTGCGACGATAACACTGCACACCCTCTTTCATTGATGCATGTCAGCATGGTAAATGGAAGCAATCATTTACCTATTATTGGCAATTGGTTGTTATATGCTCGCTTGAATGGGCAGTGCGGGAAGCGAGAATGAGAAAAATCGCATCGCTTAAGTTTATATTAATTGACAATCGGAACTGAATATTAATGGCTAGGGGGGATTTCTTTGTCTGTATAAGAAGCAGACCTTGATACTGCTTCAAAACAGCTTTTCACGATATTTCTCCTTACTTTTGCGGTTTAGCTCATAAGAATCAAATAATCAGGTCGTAATGTTTAATTAATGTAGTCGAGCGCGGCGGTAGTTGCTGGCCTATTGTCGGTAGTACCTGTCGGAGCATATCTTGCCACGGGTTTTATTTTGCAACTGGAGACTGGAAATCTTCCCGCTAGTGCAGGAAAGTCAGAAAATATCGAATCGATTCTAAGGGTGTCCGGTTTTTTTACGGCCCCTATATTAAGAGTGGAACATTAAATCGTTATTGGGGGAATGCAGGTAGGCATGGTCGCGTCTGTCGGGTAGTTTCGTATGTGATGCTGGTTTCATTTGTTGCGCTGATGGGGTGTCAGATGCCAACACCGCCGGGTTCAAATCAGCCCCCCGATAAAGCTGTTCTTTCGTTTCCTGGAAACAAAAGTACCATATCATCGACAACACCAACCTTTGTGTTGGGAGATCTGGAGCCTGGGGCGGCAGTTGGACCCATAAAAACCGGGCTGATTATGATGAAGCGCTTTCCGCCACGGTAATGTCGTATACCTCGCCATCTACACTTACGACAGGTCAACGCTATTATTGGCATGTTATGGCCAGTAAAAATGGGTTGTTAACAAAGTCACCCCAATACTGGTTTAAGGTCGATACTTCGGTGCAGACTGCCACTCAGCCAGTTATATCAAATGTGTCAATTAGTTCGAGTATCATTTCAGGTATAGCAATAGATCCTGATACGACGGGCGAAAATCCTTGGGTAGTAGCCTGGATCGATGGTGCCTATGGGAACGGTGTTTTTATTTCGGGTTTTAAAGCAAACAGTAGTACGGGAGTGTTCACAATACCCATACCCAACCAATACCAGGATAATTCTCTTCATACCGTCTTTCTATATGCAGTTGATACGGAAGGCGTTACCGCGCACGGCCAAGCCAATACGTCTTTTACTTGGAATAACGATACAATCGTATTTCCAGATGCCATTGACCCAGCAGACGATAGCAATGTGGATTCAGTCTACAACGGCGGTCTAAAAGGCGTATTCAATGTTGATCAAAATGGGGCGGCAACCTACACAATTCCAATTCATGTCAGTCCGGGGATTAACGGTTTACAACCGAAACTGGCATTACATTACAACAGCTTGAGTAGGCACAACGGTTATGTAGGTTATGGCTGGTCACTATCAGGACTATCAGCCATTCATCGCTGTCGCCCTACTTTTGTGCGCGATGGCTATGTTGATGGAATAAACAATGGCGATGATTATAAATTTTGCCTTGATGGCCAGCGCATTGCCGCATTTGGCGCGAATGAAAAAGTGCCCACTCGATTTGAGGTCAGTGGGCGAGATGGCACGGTCCGTTACTACGGCTCTCGCAGAGGTGCAAATTCAAAACAACTTTCCGGTGGAAGTGCCTACAGTTACCATCTGGATAAAGTGAAAGACCTAGCCGGTAACTACAGTGAATACAATTACTCTTATAACACTGCAAGCGGTGAGCATTATATCGATTCCATTGAGTACGGCATCAATGATGCGGCAGGTACCCGTTTTTCTAGCGACAGAACGATCAGCTTTTTCTATTCTGCACGTGACGATGATCAAGTGCGCTATGTTGCGGGTGCAAAACAGGCCAAGACAAAAGTGTTAACGTCGATTGTTCAGGGGCAACGCGCGTATAAACTGGTTTATGAACCCTGGGACGGTGTCAATTATGCTGAGGCGTTAAAAACCAGTCGCTTAAAGCAAGTCTATCCCTGTTTGGCTATATCAACCTGCACGCCAGTGGAATTTGATTGGACGGTTATTAATGAAGACTCCTATGTTAGTGATTATGCTGCATTAGAAACAGGCGGCCACTCCGAATCAGAAAGAGCGGCAATGAATAGATCGACAGGCAACCCTAAAGTGCATGATTTTTTTAACGATAAATTTTATGACAGTATCGATACAAATGATTGTGAAGTGCCTCTTACCTGCAATATATATATATTAGAAATCGAACGCCAACTTTAGATGGAGAAGGAGAGTCTGAAATAACGCAGGTTTTACTATATTCCTCTGAAGATAAATGGAGAAATCAAGTTTACAAAAAGGATTGGAATGGCAATGGTTTAATGGATATTTCACTCTTCGATAAGGATTCTTATCACAGTTGGATAACCCTATTAAATAACGGTTCCGATTTTGCGTTGGCACCAGGCTATGAGGTGGCTGCGAACGACTTAGGCGATAATTCGGGCGTTCGCTGTGATAATGGCAGTGATGATGATAGCCGTAATCGGCGCAATATGATTATCGAAGATTTTACCAGTGATGGTTTGCCGGATATATTGCGCACAACTGCTTATGCGAGTGGAGCCTGTCATATACACAATCGTCCCCGTGACGTGTCATTAAAAAGAAACAATGGGAATGATGGATTTGATGACAGCTGGGAGCAGTGGACGAGCCTGACTGACTTTCCAGAAATTGGCAATACTTGGCCGATGACGGTCGGTGATTTTAACGGTGATGGTTTATTGGACCTAATTAGTGCCAGCACGGAAACCTGGTTTTTTGCCGATCACGGGTCCGTGCGACAATTTTTACGGTCCATTTATCGGTCAAATAATACACCATAGGCGATCAGGCACAGCTTTGCGGGCCGCCTTGTGGGTCGTTAATTGATCAATTCTGTTTGTGGCGTATCGCTGCCCCCTGACAATACATTTCAGTTATTCATGTGGTGTAGCCGGTAGGATTAAGTCAGGCTACGCAGCTTGACGATAAGTGAAACACACGCCGTCGTTTTCGCCTGAGCTCAGCGCGTTCTTTTTCCGTGAGTATCGCACCGATACGCTGTAAATTACGAGCCAGTACACTCAAGGCAACGTAGCGCTTGAATCCGCCAATGCCGTGATCAGGACAACGATCAAGTCCATGCTGCTCCAGAGCGTTTATTGCCGATTCGACCGCTGAATGTTGACGACGTGCTTTTCTGTATTCACCGGTTCTTGTTTTTATTTTTTCTGCCGATGATACTTTCCCTTTTTTGGGGAGTACCACCTGATCTAAATGCTTTGCTAAATCAGTCTGGTTATCAGGTGAATGAAAACCTTTGTCATAGCTACACGCATTGAGCGAAGGAAAATGCTTTTGTGTTTGGGTGACCATTGATACGGCGACATCAACATCTTGAGTTTTTTCCATGACCTGATGATGTAAAATAAACTGGTATTGATCTTCCATAACACAGACCTTGATGCCCAACTCAACAGGTACGCCGGCTTTGCCTTCGCCTAAGAGCGCCTACTTTTGGTGCTTATCCATTCTGTATGTGGTTGAAAAATGGAATAGATTTTTTCACTGGCAGGAATAACTTCATCTTCTAAAACGCGTCGTCTTATTTGATCCATTAACAGTACGGCGTAATCTTGAAAAACACCTATTTTTTCTAGCTCTTTCTGTAGGTATGACCATTGCTCAAGCGATAGCTGTTGGTTTAAGTTATCTTCTTGCAGGGACTCAACGCTAACGATGGTTCTGTCAAGATACTGCTCGGCCACACGAAGATATGCGTTGTAGGCTTTTCGTTTTTTGTCTAGTAAATTTACTTTGCCTGAGCGATGACTTTGTTGTGCTTTTCTCCAGTGTTTCTTTAATCGTTGAAGATTGTAGAACGCTTGTCTCCAACCGGCAATTTGATACATCTCGCAAAGTCTGGATGTCAGTACGATCGATTTTCTCATGGCATCCCACAGCATGCCTGTATCGGTGGGGTACTCAACATGGGTTTCAGCAACAAATGAAGAGCCTGCCCCGCGAAGCGCTTTGGGTATCACAGCGTCCTTTTAACGCTTCATCGTCTTTTTTTTAACAAGTTTATGCCCTGCATTGACGACAATAGCATTGATTTCCTGGAGCATCTCTTCTGTCAATAATGCCACATTATCTCTTAAGGTTTGTAAGCCATAGAGATGTTCATCTCTCCAATCACCATGCCCTAACATTGCCCGTATCGTTTTATGTTCGTTGGCCAGATCGTGTAAACGATCATAATCACAGTTCAATCCCAAACGTAAGCTGCCCAGTACCAATAGCACCCACAAATCCATTCCGGGTCGACCGTTATCAAAGTCAACTTCAGTACCAATGTTTTTCTCAAGCACCTCAAACACGGCCTCTCGGGTTGCTGGTGTTGTATAAATGAACTGCAGGCCGCGAAGAATTTGGGGGGTGTCATCGCGTTAGCGTGGGTTGAACTTGATTTGTTCGATGGGAGTTGCACCTAATTCAAGCTGAGGATCAAAGGAGCGTCGCATGGGTGGTCTCTGTGCCTGAAGTTTGAGGAGGGAGGGAACGGAAAACCCTATAAAACAAGCGATATTTTAACGCTTGCTTGATCAAATAGCCAAAACTTTATGCAACAATAAATTTCTAACTTATTGTATTTTCACCTCTTTATCGCTTTCCGTGCTGGCACTATATAGTTGAAAGAAGATCAGATACCTCAGTGATTGGATTTTCTGTTGGAAGATAGGAGTAATTGTCAGCTTTCAGTTAAAGACTTAGCGTCACCGGTCTTATCAGACCTCATTAATCCAGATAGCCCACTGCTTGAAGGTCTAGTCAATGAACACTCTAGCGTTGTCGCCATTTCAGGTGGAGGCTGACGAATTTGACGGACACCTTGTTATGAGCGGTGAAGATGTAATATTCCTCTAATATTCCTCTAATATTTCTTCAGAAGCACAAAACCCAGTACGAAACTGGGTTTTGAGTGGCAATCCATAAACAATGAGTGCTAGCTTTTTCTTCTAGTTCCTGCCAAGCCGACTAAGCCGAGTGCGAACAAAGCAATTGTAGAAGGTTCAGGTACTGGCAGTACTTTAATGGTGTATTCCTCGACCTCTCCTTGCCCATAACGGCCTGTGGGGTTGAAGGCTGCATCATAGTCGTAAGAGGGGTCTTCTGGGTAGTTACCTACCCCGTCCGGCCATCGCATGCCAAGATCTGCGGAACACACCATTCGAGCTCGCATAAAGAGGTCGCCAATTATCGAGTCATCGATTAGGAAGGATTCTGAGGTAAACACATCAGTATAATCAGTGGCAGCGAGATGATCGGTATGATCCTCGTTTTGCACTCCAACTATACGTTTATCAAACATGACAACGTCATCATTATCTGATTCCTCGACATCATCAAATGCACCGTCCTGGTCCCAGTCAACCCAAGCTTTTAGGTAGTCTGCGTAATGTGTCCCGTTTTGCTTTTTATGCATAAGAAACTTGAAAGAAATTGAGTCGCCCACACTAACCGCTTCATGTCCCCAATTAGTCCCGTCGACACTCCAAAAGACACCGTCGGTGTTTTGTTCGTGTGTTCCAAGCTGCTGCCATTTTTCAGTGCTGTGGGTAGCGTCTCCATAGGAAGCGGGGATGGCGTTACTAGCACTCGCCCAGAATAGGCTGGTTCCCAGCATCGCAACGCTCAAAGCCCCTGCAAGCTTGTTTGTATTTCTTTGGATTATCATTTTTTTAGTTGCTCCTGCCATAAGCGCAAATTTTAAACTGCAAACTAGTTATAGCAAATTACATGCCGACATAAGTAAAGTGCTGATTGTTATCATATATCTCATTATGAGATATATACTGAACTGCTAATTCCTGGAAAGTGTATAATTAATCGGCGTACTTGGGGCCGTACTATTTGAGCGTGCCAAACCCTGGTGGCTAATTTCCCTGTTGCATCTTAATCATTGTCAGCACCTAGTCCTGTGTTTGTAGGTTAAGGGTGGATGAGCTTGTGGTGGCAGGAAGGCATTGACGGCCGGGTGGTATCTATATATTTCCGGGCCTAAGGGCTAGCAGGTAAATAAGCCTCGGAGGAGGGTTTTCAACCTAGCTATTTATGTTTCTAGAGGGATTACCAACAATAAATCAATGGGTTGGTGCTGTTATATGGAGTAGTTCTCTGTGAACATATACTCCAGTCGATGCTTTTGGGTAAAGGCAGTAAGTCTATGATAAACACAATTTTAGGCTTGGACGCGATGTATCAGTTGATTAGCTTAATTGTTTCAGCCGACCTGCGTAACCGTTGCAAGGCCTGTTTCCTTAAGGGGGCAAATTACTTGACGCCATCAGAGAGCATGGGAAATCCAGCTAAAGGTATATATTAGTGTAAAATATTTCGACAGAACCTACTCTGAAGAGTCTTTTTAGTATTACATGGCGATAAGAAAAGGGCTCTTGATGCAAAATCAGCCGGATTAGGTCTTACAATTGGCATGTTAAAAAAATTCCTTCAAACCGACTACTCGGCCGCAAGCAACCGAGCTTAATGCCGATTTGATTGGCCTTCGGCCAACCGGAATTTTTTGATAGTTACTCGGGGGCAAGCCCCTCGAGATTTCTTTCTTTAAATTACTTCGATTTACTTTTGTTTCCATAACACTGAGAGGGCGTTGTTATGGCAAGACCGTTGAGAATCGAGTTTGCAGGAGCACTCTACCACCTAACTTCCCGAGGCAATGCCCGGAGAGCAGTTTATCTAGATGATGAAGACCGCCGCAACTTTCTTGAACTATTGGCTAGGTGCTGTGAGCGCCATAATTGGTATTGGCATGCTTAGGATTGAGCATGAATTATATTGAACAAAAGGCAACAAAAGCAGTATAGTTAAACTCCATGCTTAAAGTGATTACTAACTGCAGTTAAAAACTATGACAATCCCTTATCCGCAA
>PIVM01000049.1 GCA_003353945.1 Gammaproteobacteria bacterium | reverse complement strand
CTGGGACGGGAGACATTTTACCCTTGCCGGAGCTGGTTCGCAGAAGTGCGGCAGCTGGATAGGGCTTTTGCTTAAGCTATGCTTGCACTGTATTGCCCCGGGTTTTTGAGAAGTTACAAAAAAGGGGTGATATGGAAAGCATTGAGGTGTTAGCACGAGAGGGTGTCCGCTATAGAAAATATGATATACACAGTGTAAAAATTATCCACTAAAACAAGACTGAAGGACTATATCGAGATCAGTTGACCCACAAGTAAAATGATTTCTAATTTTTTACTCAGAACTCATGAACAGTAACTGTTTAGGGGTAAGCCTCAGATTCCCTCCCCCATATCTAAAGCCTTAAGCCCCAGTATTTCCATCAATTCCACAGCACGAGGGTTGCCCATTAAAATATTGCGAAAAGCTTGATGCACTTGCTCATCTTTAACGGGATCCAATGATTTAATATTCGCAGAGTATTCTTCACTCGTTATATTGTTTTCCCGATATGCTCCTTGCATAGCAAAATTCCCAATACGGTTATACTCTGCAATCTCTTGACTAAATTCTATTCTGCGCTCATTTAGGGTACGCTGTGCTTGTTGGCTCGGATGATTTTTCCTGAATTCATGTGCCTCCATGCGCCATTCTAAAGGGGCTTTGTTATCTTTAGTAAACTGACTCCCATCACCAAATAGCCTATTCATCTCGGCTATCATTCTCTTAGTTCCTTCTTCGTCAAAGCCAGCATTTACAATAGATTCTTGAGGCAGATATTGCCCGAACCACGATGGCAGCGCGAGCTTCAGCATATCTTCGGGTGTATTTTCTCGCTCTCTAAGTTCCTGCTCTGCAATCCCTTGTTTATTAGCGGCTTCTGCACGAGCCATCGCATCTTGAAAAGACGTTGACGATGTTGAACCGCTTTGATCACCTTCTGAAGATTTAGACTGAGCTACAGCCGTAGTGTAAAGCGAGTGATCATTCTGAACTGCTGACGTATTCATATACTAATCCCTATTGTTGTACTTTAACTTCATACGAGAAGCCAATATGAGGCAATAAATACGCCAACCAATATTGCGAAAAAAACAGAAACAAGAACCATGTATATTCAGCAGGCTAGCAAATCTTGCTAAACAGCCAATGAGCTATAGCGGTAATTTATTGCCGCTCACGACGCTTCTTAAACTTCTGCCTGCACCATTTACGCCCGACTTAACTGCTAATGAAAAGGTGGCCTTCGAGACTTTCAGGAGAACCTATAATCACTATTCATGCAGCACGCTGAGTGACAGCTTTGGAAATATAATAGAGGATTCGGAGATAGCCACTAGCTTCCGGAAATGGCGATTTCTTGCCGCAACCAATTGTACTGGGCGAATGTTGAACAAGGTCAGGAATTCGAGATAAGAAGGCGCTGATCGAGTGAGCTGTTAGGATAATTCCTTTTTTCCCCGACCCTTAGATCCAATCCTCACTTTCGTTGACGGGAAAGGGAAATTCAATCAGCTTTCAATACTGCTTCAGCAGCGGCAATATTGCTGCTCATATGTGCTGGATTGATCGTGCCGATAATCACACTGGTGACACCCTGGTGGGCAAACACAAAATCCAGGTTGGCTTGTACGGGGTTTGTGTGTGTTTGGCAAAGATGACCACTAGCAAAAGCCTTTTTAATAAACGACGCCTTATTGTGATCCTGACAGTAATCCAGTGCCGCTTTGTCCTGTGAACAGGCAGGGTTATAAGTCACCATGACAATGTCGGCTTGTTGGGCAGCTAATAAGCCGCCCTCAGTGGTTTTGGTGGACATACCGAATGCGCGAATCAATCCCTGTTGTTTTAACATCGCTAACTGTTCGAGTATGCCGTATTGTTCGATGATGTTGATATCATCTCCACTGGAGTGCACCAGTACGATATCCAGATAATCCGTATGAAGACGTCGCAGGCTGCGCTCAATACTAAAGCGTGTATGTTGTTCATCAAAGTGGTAGCTTGACTGGCCGCCTTCAAACTCCTCACCGGTTTTTGTGCAGATTACCCAGTCTTTGCGCTGTCCTTGGAGTAATAGGCCAAGGCGTTCTTCGCTACGCCCGTAGGCCGGTGCTGTGTCCAGCAGGTTAATCCCGGCTTGTTTCGCTTGTTTCAGCAGTGCGTTGGCTGCCTTGTCATCGGGGATTTGAAAGGACTCTGGATATTTTACACCCTGATCACGGCCCAGTTTTACAGTGCCCAGTCCCAATGGGCTGACCATTAAATCGGTATTGGCAAGTTGTCGTCTTTCCAAGAGTATTGTCCTTTTCAATCAAAAAGTGTATCCCATACGGGCTGACTGATCTTCGGTTGGTCAAGATGTTGAAGTGTTTGCCAATTGCAGGGGAGGGAGGTTTCCTGATGGCCTTGTTTTAGCAAATGCAAAATGTCGTCGGAGAGCGCTGGTGCCAGCGAGAGCTTTGTTGGCCAGGCGACAATGGTGTTGGCTGATGCATCGCTGTAGGCCGCAAAGGCGTTGTCGGGTTTGAGTAGCCCCTTTTGCCTGGGTTCGGCGCGATTGATCACCAGGTTTGACCACTGGGCCTGATTGAAATCCAACCAGGGAAACAAGGAGGCCAGTTCGTTCTTTGCATGGTTGATCAATTGTTCCGGGGTTTGATTAACCCCTTGGGTTGCCAGATCGCCGCCCAAATACCAGATGTTCTCGCCATCCTGGCAGGTGTGACTGGAAATCGTTAATCGCGGCGAAGGGTTGGTGCCGATGCAGTGTGCGTAAAGAGGTATGGCGTGGTGATGTTTGACGATTGCCTGATGCAACGGTCGACATTGCATGGCAGGCCGGTGAATGCCCAGGCGAGACATCAGTTCGGCGTTACCTTCACCGGCTGTGAGTATCAGCTGGTCCATTTCAATTCGCCGTGAACCCTGTGGGTGATTGATCAGCAGGGCGGTCACACATCCGTCTGTCTGTTGTTCGAAACGCGCTTGTTGCCAATGTATTTTGAAAATGCGATCAGTGTAATTTTGGTACAGGGTGTCGATTAGACTGGGTACGTCGAGCACCAAATCGATCAGGCGGTAAACGGCACCACGAAAATCTGCATGGTCAAATGGCGGGGGCAATTGCTTTTTTTTCAGTGACTGCACTCTGCCGCGTGTTGCCTTGCTAGCGAAAAAAGAGGTCACCCTGGAGCCAACACCAGCGGTTGACCACAGGTAAAAATGCTCGCTTAGCGTTTTTGCATGGCGCAGATCAACGTCGCCCTCGCCGCGCAGGCATTGACGCCAGCGCTCCGGCATGGCGGCGATAGCTTCAGAGGAGCCTGTCAGGGCGCCGCTGAGCGCGTACTTGATGCCGCCGTGAATCATGCCCTGAGAGGCAATTGTCTGGCAGCTGCCGAGGGCGTCTTGTTCAAACAATGCAACCTGATGTCCTTCATTGCTTAGACGGTTCAATAACCACAGTCCGGCGATGCCGCCACCGATGATGACAGTGTCGAGTTTGATCGTCTGGGTATCAGCGTTGTTCATAGTGAATAGGGGAAGTCTTCAAAGAGCGATGGTCAATGGAACGATAGTATACTGTCTGGTGTTTCCACGGTGAAACAATTATCCTTCGCCGTTGGCTGGAGGGGATTGTTTGTGCGATTTGGTTACACCATCATCTACTATTTGTTGTTACCGCTGATTGTGTTGCGCTTGTATTGGCGTGCCGTCAAAGCACCGGCTTATTCCAAGCGTATTGCTGAGCGCTTTGGCTGGTTTAAGGCAAGTGATTTCGATAAAGCGCCAATCTGGATTCACTCTGTTTCTGTGGGAGAAACCCTGGCAGCAGCGCCGATGATTAATCGACTGCTTGAAGAGCAGGATCGTCCTCTGGTCATTACGACTACGACGCCAACCGGTTCTGAACGGGTTAGAGTGTTGTGGGGTGAACGGGTTTTCCATGTGTATGGTCCCTACGATCTACCCGATTGTATTGGGCGTTTTTTGCAAAGGGTTCAACCCTGCTTGCTCGTCGTGATGGAGACCGAATTGTGGCCAAATCTGATTCATTCTTGTCAGCACCGCGCTATTCCGGTTGTGATAGCCAATGCAAGGTTATCTGCCAAATCAGCCCGAGGTTATCAGCGGGTAGCAGCGCTGACACGCAGTATGTTATCGGAAATCAGTGTGGTGGCCGCTCAGAGTGTTGCTGATGGTGAACGTTTTCAGCAGTTAGGTCTTGATAAACAGCAACTGCAGATAACAGGCAGTATTAAATTTGATGTCTCGCTAGAGTCGGCCTTGAAAGAACAGGCCAAGCAGTTGTATCAGCAATGGCATATCGGTGATGCGCTGGTTTGGGTGGCCGCCAGTACCCACGAGGGGGAAGACGAAAAGATATTGGCCGCCTTTGAGCAGGTGCGTCAGTCCGTGCCCACCCTACGTTTGGTTATAGTGCCTCGTCACCCAGAGCGTTTTGATCGGGTCGCTCAGCTCTGCAAAGAGACGGACATGCCAGTTATCCGCCGTAGTGCTGGAAAACCGCCTGTAGCAGATACGGGGATTATCGTTGGCGATACCATGGGTGAAATGCTGGTTTTTTTTGGCGCCAGCGATATGGTGTTTATGGGTGGCAGTCTGGTGGAAAACGGTGGCCATAATATGTTGGAAGCTTGTGCCTGGGCACGACCGGTTGTAACAGGTCCCAGCCTGTATAATTTTAGCGAAGCCAGTCAGCTACTAATACAAGCCGGAGCGATGAGAGTGGTTGAGGAGCCGACACAGTTGGCGGAGTTAATAAAGGCGTGGTGTGCCGATCAGGACTTACGCCACCAGATTGGGGTGGCGGGTGAACGGGTTGTTGAGCAAAACCGCGGTGCCCTGCAACGCCTTTTGCAGATTATTAGGAGTTATGCTGCGTAGGGCGTAATTATTTTGCTGCTCTTTCTCCCAGCCATTTATCCAACTCATAAATATCCTGTGGGCTCAAAATGCCAGCAAGCTTTTTCAGCTTCATTAGATCGACCACATAATCGTAGCGCGCATTGGCGTAATCACGCAGGGAGGCAAAAAGGCCGCGCTTAGCCTGCAAGACATCAACAACATTGCGAGTGCCTACTTCGTAGCCCGCTTGGGTGGCATCTACTGCACTTTGGGAAGAAGTGATGGACTGCCGGTAAGCCTTGACGCTAGCGATATCGGTGATGACTTTCAGGTGGGTGGAACGCGTGGCCTGAATGGTATTGCGCATAATACCGTTTTGCGATTCTCGGGCCGCGTTATATTGTTCGTAAGCTTGTCGTCTTGCTGAGCTAACGGCGCCGCCGTTATAAATGGGCACAGTAAGGGTGATGCCGATGCTGGTAGTTTGGTTTTCGGACTCTGATAATGAACCAAAACTGTCGCCGTTATTGTCGAAATCTGAATAATTGATATCGCCGGACAGCGTTGGATAATGACCGGCTTTGGCTGCCTTGGCACTGAATAGCATCTTCTGAGAAGCGTATTCGGCGGCTTTCAGGTCAAAATTGTTTTTCAGTGCGTAATCTACCCATTCGGATCGGGCTTTGGGCTCAGGCTCAGAAACCGGGAATGATTCTTTCAGTAGCTTAAGGTTTTGATGGGATTGCCCGGTAATGACGGTTATGGCTTCCAGGGCTACGCCAAGCTGACCTTCGTCGTCTACTCGTTTTACCACAGTCCGGTCATAGGCGGCGCGGGCTTCGTGGACATCGGTAATGGCGATCAGACCAACATCAAAGCGCTGCTGGGTTTGTTCTAGCTGACGGTGAAAGGCTTTTTCTTCAGCTTGGCTGGAGGCAAGATTGTCCTGTGCACGCAATACGTTGAAATAGGCTTCAGCTACTCGTACGATCAGGTCTTGCTGACTGGCGGCAAATTCGGCCTCTGCCTGTTGGCTCAGCGTTTTTCCACTTTTGAAACTGAACCAGGCGTTCATATCAAATATTTTTTGTGTCAGGCTGACACTATAAACTTTTTGGGTGGTATCAATATCACCGCTACGTTCTAATGGGATGGGCTGGTTATTCTCACCTGTGAAAACGGACTTTGATTTTCCTTTACCACTGTCTTCAGTGTGGGAATACTGTGCATTAATCTGCGGCAATAACTGTGAAAACCCCTGTTCTTCTGTCTCCAGATCCGCCTTGTATTGCGCCTGTGCAGCCCGTAACTGGGCATCATTCTTCACAGCCAGCTCATAGATATCCTTCAAAGTATCGCTCAGGACGGTGTTACTTAGCAGGCTTGTGAAAGCAAGTAATAGGGCAATAGTCATGTTGCGCATAGGGTAGCCTTGATGAATTGATAAAAGTTAGCGACCAAGTCTAACAAATTCGGTCGGGGAACAGCATCAGCAGAAGGTCTAATTAACACTTCTTAACTCGACTTCGAAGTAATTGGCGTAATTATGTCAACTGTGGTCGGTTTGATCATCTGTCGATAAGCTGAATTCGTTGACTGTATTTTAGCTTCTTAACTAAGGCTGCTAGACTTACATCTTTGGATGCAAAACACAAAGTATAGTAGTAATGAAAAAAAGGGGCTTTCAGGTCGATTTTGCTGCGCATATGGCGGAGTGCGAGGCGAATTATTTCCGCATTAGTAAGCTGATGCCGGACTTGGCTGTGCGCGATCATCGCATATTTGGTGTGCGAATGCCCGATGGCAGTTCAGCTCGGGTAGATATTCGAGTGATCGAGCGTTGTCGATATACAACTACTGTCTCTGTGGTGCAGGAGGGATTGCTGGATTGGGTAAAGGCACATGAGATGACGGTGCGAATTTACCATGACGCTGAAGTAACAGAAGTGATAGCTTGTCAAAAGGGACGCCATTTTAAAGCGCGTTACGAATATCCCAATAAGAAAATGTATCACGAGGATGAAAAGATCCAATTAAACCGTTTCCTTGGAGAATGGCTAACCAACTGTTTAAGCGCAGGTCACAGCCTGGAAGAGATCGTATTGGCATAAAATTAGATTTATTTCGCAAAGGTCAGCTAAGCGACTGGAAAATCTCAGGATTTAGGTTTAAATAACAATACGTACATCGATATATGGAAGCTGGTTTGCAAATTCATCACGATTCAGATCTGCCAATCTCTATTGTTCAAATCACTGATTCTCATTTGGGCGGTGATGCCGGGGCTGAGGTGTTGGGCATGAATACAGATTACAGTCTGGAATGTGTGCTAGAGCTGATCGAGCGACAACATCCTGATCTGCTGCTTTGTACGGGTGATTTGTCAAACAATGGCAGCGCTGGAGCTTACGAACGCTTTCGAAGCAAGGTTCAAGTTTTAAACAAATTCCAGGCTTGGCTTCCGGGCAATCATGATCGCCCGGATGTGATGAAAAAGACCTGTCAATCCGGTGATGAATTGAACAAAGTTGTGACGATAGGTCGCTGGCAGATTGTGATGCTGGATTCCTCAGTTCCTGATAAGGTCGAGGGCAAACTGGCCGAGAGTGAGCTTGGTTTTCTTGAAGATCACCTAAAAAATAACACGAACTATCACCAACTAATTTGTCTGCATCATCATGTACTGCCCGTGGGTTGTGCATGGCTTGATGCCCAGCGTACGGCCAATGCATCACTATTGCTGGACCTGTTAACGGAATACCCACAGGTTAAAGGTTTATTGTCTGGTCATGTGCATCAAGTATTTGAGCGCCAGTTCCAAGGTTTTAAGGTCATGACGTCACCGTCAACCTGTATACAGTTTGCCCAAGGCAGTGAAGATTTTCGGATTGATCACTGCAATCCTGGTTATCGCTGGCTGCAGTTATTGCCTCAGGGTGAAATTAAAACTGGCATAGAACGTGTTACTGGCGTCACCTTTGCGGTAGACTACGACTCCCACGGTTATTAGTAGAAAAATCAAAGGATGTCCATTGGTCGCTGAATCATTGCCGACAACTGTGCACCCCGCCATTTTGATTTACCTTCATGGTTTTAATTCCTCACCGCAGGCCGTTAAAGCACAATTGATGCTTTCCTACCTGCAATCGAGAGGATTGGCAGCGCACTATATCAGACCCTGGATACCATCCAAGCCAGCAGCGGCGCTGGCATACCTGGATGAGTTGATTAAAGCGCAGGGGCAGTCTAACGTTTGCCTGATTGGAAGTTCACTGGGGGGCTATTATGCAGCGCATTTGGCAGAGTGCTATGCGTTGCGCAGTGTGCTGGTGAATCCAGCTGTTCGCCCCTTTGAATTAATGCAGCACCATCTGGGAGAAAATCGTAATGATTATTCCGGAGAGAGCTTTAATTTGAGCGAAGAAGATATGGCAGACTTACATAGCTGCTATATTGAGCGTGTAACGCATCCTGAAAATATATTACTGATGGTTCAAAAGGGTGATGAAGCGCTGGATTATCGTGACGCCGTCGCTGCATACCCCGCCTGTGAAATGATCGTAGAAGAGGGCGGTGACCATCATTTTCAAAATTTTGAAAGCAAGTTACCAAAGATAATAGAATTTCTTCATATTGGTGATTGATCCGTTTTTTGATTGACTGACATAAGCTGGTAGCAAAAACATGACAGATTACACTGCCGAATCGATAGAAGTGTTGACAGGCCTGGACCCGGTGCGCAGACGTCCCGGTATGTATACCGATACCACAAGGCCCAATCACTTGGCGCAAGAGGTTATCGATAACTGTGTGGATGAGGCTCTGGCCGGTTTTGCCCAACAGATAGATGTTGTTTTATACAAGGACGGTTCCGTTAGTTGTACAGACGATGGGCGTGGTATGCCGGTGGATATACATCCTGAACAAGGATTACCTGGTGTGGAAGTCATACTGTCCACTTTGCATGCTGGCGGCAAATTTTCTAATAATAACTACCAGTTTTCCGGTGGACTGCACGGTGTGGGTGTTTCTGTTGTCAATGCGCTGTCAAAAAATCTGGAAGTGACGATTCGTCGTGACGGACAGGTCCACCACATCGCCTTCAGCGGTGGTGAGAAGACCAGTGAGTTGCAAGTTGTTGATAGTTGTGGAAAGCGAAATACCGGTACCTGCGTGCGTTTTACACCGGATGCGCGATATTTTGATTCTCCAAAATTTTCTGTTCCCCGCTTAAAGCATGTGTTGCGTGCGAAAGCGGTATTGTGTCCAGGTCTGTCCGTCAAGTATACGGATGAGAACAGCGGTGAGAAAGAGCAATGGTATTACGAAGATGGACTCAAGGATTATCTGGCGGGTGCGATCGAAGGTTATGAAGTGTTACCGGCACAACCCTTTGTCGGCAGCTTTTCCGGCTCCAGCGAAGCCGTTGACTGGGCTGTGCAATGGTTGCCGGAAGGCGGAGAGTTGACGACAGAGAGCTATGTCAATCTGATCCCGACCGTGCTGGGCGGCACCCATGTCAACGGCTTGCGCTCAGGCTTGCTTGAGGCCATGCGCGAGTATTGTGAATTTCGCAATTTAATACCGCGTGGGATTAAGCTGACGGCTGATGATATATGGGATAAATGCGCTTATGTGCTGTCGGCTAAGCTAGAAGATCCACAGTTTTCCGGGCAAACCAAGGAGCGTCTGTCATCGCGCGAGTGTGTTTCGTTTATCTCCGGTGTGTCAAAAGATTCCTTTAGCTTGTGGCTGAATCAACACACCGAAGAAGCAGACAAATTGGCGGAAATGGCGATCGATAACGCACAAGTCCGCCTGCGTAAAAGTAAAAAAGTGGCACGCAAAAAAGTGACTCAAGGACCTGCCTTACCGGGCAAGTTGGCGGATTGTTCGGGTAACGACGCAATGGCCGGTGAGCTGTTTCTGGTGGAAGGTGATTCTGCCGGTGGTTCGGCTAAGCAGGCACGCGATAGAGAATTTCAGGCGATTATGCCGCTGCGCGGAAAAATCCTGAATACCTGGGAGGTGGATTCGCAAGAGATCCTGGCATCTCAGGAAGTGCATGATATTACCGTTGCTATTGGTGTGGACCCAGATTCAACGGATTTGTCGAAGCTGCGTTACGGCAAGGTTTGTATATTGGCGGATGCGGATTCCGATGGCTTACATATTGCCACCTTATTATGTGCTTTGTTCCTCAAACATTTTCGGCCTCTGGTCGTTGCGGGTCATGTTTATGTGGCCTGCCCGCCACTGTTTCGCATCGACATTGGCAAAGAAGTGTTTTATGCGCTGGATGAAGCAGAGAAGCAGGGGATTCTTGATCGAATCGAAGCAGAGAAAAAACGTGGCACGGTGCAGGTAACACGTTTTAAAGGTCTGGGTGAGATGAATCCATTACAGCTTAGGGATACCGTTATGAACAAGGATACCAGACGCTTGGTGCAGTTGACTCTCGAAGAGCAGGACGGCACCGATGAGGTTATGGATATGCTCTTAGCCAAAAAGCGCTCTGCCGATCGTAAGCGGTGGCTGGAAAGTAAAGGTGATTTGGCGGAAATTGCGTGATTTTTATTGGTTTTCCATGGACTTATAATTTTATCTATATAGCCTATAAATAGGCTTATATTAGTAGCAATTTGACTTGTGAGTATCTAAATATGATTGCACTTGTTTAAAAACTTAAGCAATTTCAGTAAATTCGTAATCCATTTTCGGTGAAGGGGGTTGTAGATAATGCCCCTGAATGTAGTTAACGCCTATCTGCCAAAGTGTTGCCAGAACGCCGGCATTTTCAACAAAGGGCACAATAGAAAGCATATTGTTTTCGGTAATTGAGTTTACCATGGCTTTGAGGACTTGAGGGTCACCTTGATTATCTTGTAGGTCCAGGGTGAAAGAGCCATCTACTTTAACGAAATCAGCAACCACATGTTTTAAAGTCTTAACCGGATCAACGGTTTTGCCGAACTGGCTTAACGCGACTTTACAATTCAGTTCTTGCAAAGCTTGAGTAACATTTTTGGCCACATTGAGATGCTTGCTGATATCAACTTCGCTGAACTGAAAAGCAATGCAATCGGGTGGTAAATTTGCAGCTTTTAATGCAACACCTATCCAGGGGATCAGGCTGTTATCTACCAGAGCATTGGCGGTCAGGTTGATAATCAGTCGGGTATCATGACCTTCGGCGTGATGTAGAGCCAGCATTTTGGTGGATTCCAGTATCACCCAACGATCAAGTTTGGTATCCGTTGCACCTCCCAGAAATTCTGCAGGTAGTAATTCTTCATCATTTTCGCCCAGTAGGCGCAGAAATACTTCGTAGTGCTCGCGGCTGTCGCCACGCAGACTGATAATGGGTTGGAATAACAGGCGAAAACGATTTTGTTCGATAGCCTCTTCCAGTGTCGCTACACTGCCATTTTCCTGCGGAGTGGGTTCTACTTTGTGGACGTATATTTCAGCGCAATTATTGTCATGGCGTTCAAGAATAAGTTGGATTGCACAATACGCATGATCAATGACTTCGGCTACGTTGCGGGTATTGACCGAAGAAATGCCTATTGACACAGTGTATTGAGCCGTTTGTTCGTTTAGTGTGCAGATATGATCTTCAACCGTGCGACAGCATTGCGTAGCGAAAACCAGGGCATCTTCCGCCGATTTATTGGACAGCAATAATGCCAGGCTGCTATCACCGTATCTGGCCAGGCAATCGTTGTCCGCTACCAAGCTGTTTATTAATTCAGCGAGATCCTGGATCAAAGCATCACAGCCTGATAGTCCAAAGTGGCTGGTGAGCCGTTGGAAATTATCGATATTGATATATAAAAGGCATGCAGGCCCCAATCCATTGGCGACTTGTACGGCTGCAGTTGCCAGTTGATCGGCTAGATAATGTCTCGTGTACAAATCAGTGACCGGGTCGGTGATGGATTGGCCAGCACTCCCTCCCGATTTACTCGATCCGTCGTGAATGATTATTTGAGTGCAGTCTTCACCGTCGACAGAGGAATGTGATAGCGTCATGTGAGCATCGAATTCAGATTCGTCTTGACGAAGAGCAGTAATGTTCAGATCGGCCTGATCGGTATCGCCTTTGCCGTAGTGACGCAAAAAAGCCTTGAAATGATCCTGATCTTTCTCCGCAATCAAGTCGATGATAGGCAGGCATTCCAGTTCTTCAGCATCTTCATAGCCAAAAATTTCTGCGTAGGATTCATTTGCTTCAATATGCATACCATCCGATACATAGGCAATGGCATCAACAGAATCGGCTAGCAGCTGCTCCGCTCGCTGAGTGACTGTCACAAGCTCCGATTCAAGTTTAAGTCGTTGAAGTCGATGGCGTACGTTACGAATTTCTCGGTCAACGCCGCATAATAGATGTTGTTCCCTATCAGCTTGAATAATATCCTGTGCACCCCTTTCAAAGCCACTTGCGATACAGGTGGAATCCAAGGTGTTGACCAGTAAAATGGCAGGGATGTCATGTTCGGATTCTGAGATTCTTTGCAGGGCGGCACTAAATTCCACATCTGGGTGTTTGTCATCACTTAGTAAAAGATCCCACTCATGTTCGTCCAGATGATCAGCAAGGTCTTCAAGGGAGGTGATGCGATGGGCACGCGTGGCATGGCCAGCATTTCGAAAAAGGCTGATAAGTTGCTCAGCTGCATTCTGAGACTCTACAAGAATCAATAAACGATATGTATCTGGTGTGGTCATTGAGGTTTTTATTTAACCTAGCAAAAAATAATCTGGCGCGGTAGCTTACAAGTTATTCCATAACGAATCAAAGTTGTTATCAGCTTCGGACTGTTTGCGTAATTGTTCTTCCTTTTTTTGTTCATGGATGCGCTTTTTTTCCTTAAATTCAAACTGACTGTACGAGCCGCCGCCAGTTAATTGTTTCGTTAATTGTATTGTTGTTTCATGGCCATTTTGTGCCAAAAGAACTTTTAGACCTTCGCGAAAACCAAGGCTTGGTGTAATGATGGTTTCGGGTTGATTGATAGGGGTAATCTCCGGTAGAACAAGAACACGTACGTAATTTGTGCTCGAAGTTCCTTTTTTTTGTAATATGCGTGCACCATAGGGAGTGGCTGTGGGGCTGAGTAATTCGACACCAATTTGTAGGTGCTGGTCGTTTTCCTGGTTAACCCAGCGAATAGCGGCAATACTCCAATTGTTATGGTGTGTTTCCTTGATGCCCGTGATTTCACCCGTCTTAAAATGGGGAGGTGCTTTTTGGGGCCAATCCAAACAATACCCGCTGGGGCTCATGTTCACTACTTGAACATCGTAGTATTGATATTTTTCTTTTCCAGATTCCTGATCTGTTATAGGTTCTTCGCCGAGTGTTCCGTCATGACGGACATGGTATTCGATTGACTCCATACTGATGCGAGTTCGCTGTTGAGCGCGATCCCGGTCATCAGTCGCTTGAAACACAGTGTTCCAGGCATCTGCACCTTTTTCGCTGTCAAACGCATCATCCCAGCAATCGTGGCGATCGTCACCTTTATGATCTACCGGAAACAAAGTCTTGCCATCGCTTTCGCCAGTATCTTCGCCGTGGATCAACTGAGAAAAGCTGATATCACCGGCGATATGGTGGTGAGTGGTTGAGAGTCCTACACACAGTGCCAGTTTGTCCTGTGCCTCAAGGCGCATAAAGGTTCGATCAGTGAGAACGCCCCAGGCTGCGATCAGATGGTTCAGGAGGTTTTTCGATAGTGTTTGCGGGTCGCCAGGTTGCTGCTCAAGTTCTGAGTGAAGGAGAGACACTAGCCGGGAAGTATCAAGGCAACGGCAATCTTCATTGTAATCACCACTATAGAATTTTTGATAGTTGGGGGGATAATCCAAGTGTGGGTCGATGATGAACAGATGCTGCGTGTCTTTTTGAGCTTCCGTCAGTTCTGTCACTGCGGCCCAATGATTTAATCGTGCCGGCGTTTCAATCAATACAATGTCTTCTTGACGCAGCTGGTTGGCCTTGACGCAGCCTAACAATAATAAACGGATATAGCTGGCACTGGGGCTGGATTGATAATCGGTGCCCTGTAAAATGTCTGTCACGGTATGCTGACTGACTTTGCATTGCTCTCCCAATAAATTGAGTTGATGCAATCTGTACCAGAAATGCTTTTCTAAAGGTAGGTGGAGCTGATAATTGCGAGCAAGCAGGCGTGTCGCATCAACAAAGGCTCGGTCTAGTGCCTTTGCCATCAACATTGTGGGTTTGCCGATATGGAAACCGAGCATTTTTTCTTGGCATTGTTGAGCAACAAGCATATAACCTTCGACCAGGCTGGATTGTAATGCCTGTGCGAGATCGGCTACTTTTTGTGCTTGTTCAGGTAGCGTGATCGGTTGATTAATAAAGTGTTTTTCCAATCCCTGGCAGGAAAAGTAAATGGCTGGACGTAGTTTTTCGAGAATATCAAATCGAAGTTGGGGAGCTGTTTTCAGTCGAATAGTCTCATCAATCGCTGTGTAAAGGCTTCGTGTAGTTGCGCCCAGGTTGGCAATGGGCAGATTAGCCAGCCATTCATCAATGGCTGCTAGGTCCATTTTACTGAAGGATAGTGTTGACAAATCTTGTGCCGGAAGTTGGATATCCGGGTTTACGCCTTTCTTCATTGGTGCGAATGCTCGAGAATTTACGCCTGTCGTAAAAGTATAGGTGAGATCAGCGATTTTTCAGGCAAATTATCGCTAACGATTATAACGTCACATTTTACCGACGAGATTCAGCTACATGATGGATATTGGCGTCTTGCTCGTTGCACTGGCTTCTTCTTTAACGAATCTGGGTACTAGGTAGCCTGGTAAAGCGGCTAATAAATCCTGATAAAGTGCTATTGATTCTGTATTTGGCACATGGAAACGTGCAGCGCCGTTAACTGGATCTAGTTGATGCAAATAGTAGGGTAAGACTCCGCATTGAAATAAGTCTTCACTGAGTGCGGCAAGGGTGTGCACATTGTTGTTAACACCTTTAAGCAGCACGGTTTGATTTAACAGGGTTAGATTAGTCTGGGCTAGCTTATTTAGCATGCAGTGAACGCTCTGGTCAATTTCCTGGGGGTGGTTGCAGTGGATCACCATAATGGTTTGCAGGCGATGATCGGTTAACCAATTGAGGCACTGTTGGGTAATGCGCTGAGGAATGACCACCGGTAGCCTTGTATGAATGCGCAAACGCTTAAGGTGGGGGATTAACACTAATTTGGCCACTAGCTTTTCAAGCTGTCGGTCTGATGCCATCATGGGGTCGCCACCACTAAGAATGATTTCCTCTATCGTATTGTCAGAATGGATGTAATCGATAGCCTTTTGCCAGTGGCTGAATCGTGGATTGTTTTGTCTATAGGGGAAATGACGCCGGAAACAATAGCGACAATGAATAGCGCAGTTGCTGGTGACGATCAAGAGTACTCGACCACGGTATTTGTGAATGAGCCCGGGTACAGGATTGGCAGATTGTTCGGCCAGGGGATCATCACTGAAGCCAGGATGGCAGTCATTTTCGGCAGCAGTGCATAAAATCTGTGCTAATAATGGGTCAGTCGGGTCAGCCCTGTTGATGCGCGCCGCGTAGGGACGTGGAACTTTGAGTGGAAAAACGCCCTTGGCATTGCCGAGCTCTGGTAGTTGATGTGCTTCAAGCCCCAATAATTGCAGCAATTCCTGAGGATCGCGAATCAGGTCGGCTAGTTCCTGTTGCCAGCTTTTGCTCTGCCATATTGGGTCTGTTCGCGGTATCATGGGCGGCTTTGTCATATCATCCATTACACGTTATTAAATCAAAGAGGAAAACGATGGGCAGCTATTCTACCAATGAATTTCGTTCCGGTCTGAAAGTCATGCTGGATGGAGAGCCTTGTTCCATTATCGACAATGAATTTGTCAAACCTGGCAAAGGGCAGGCTTTCAATCGCGTGAAGCTGCGCAATCTAAATACTGGCAGAGTATTGGAGCGTACGTTCAAATCGGGAGAATCGCTGGAAGGCGCTGATGTTGTTGATCGGTCGATGGAGTATCTCTATACCGATGGTGAATTCTGGTATTTTATGGAACCTGAAACATACGAGCAGCACCAGGCAGACAAAAAAGCGGTTGGCGACTCAGCGCAATGGCTGAAGGAGCAAGATGCCTGCGAAGTAACCCTATACAACGGTGCGCCATTATCAGTGACACCTCCCAATTTTGTTGAGCTGGAAATTACGGAAACAGATCCAGGATTAAAAGGTGATACAGCCCAGGGCGGCAGCAAACCGGCTACTTTGAGTACTGGAGCCGTTGTAAAAGTGCCGTTGTTTATTGATCAGGGCGAGGTGATTCGCGTTGATACGCGCACGGGAGAGTATGTCGGGCGTGTGAAAAGCTAAGCAGGTGATTGAGTTACAATCCTCATGGCGTCCCACTGCCACCCAATCAAGCTTGCGGGCCAGGGCTGTGATGTTAGCCCGAATCAGAGCATTTTTCGCTGAACGTCAGCTTATAGAGGTGGAAACACCGCTCTTGTGCAGCGCCACTGTAACGGATCCGCATCTTGAGAGTTGGCGGGTTGAGGGTGTTGGATTTTTACAAACCTCTCCAGAGTATGCCATGAAACGCCTGCTGGCAGCAGGTAGCGGATCAATCTATCAGATTAGCAAAGCCTTTCGAAAGGATGAGGCGGGCAAACGCCACAATCGTGAATTTACCCTACTGGAATGGTATCGCACCGGCTTTGATCATTGGCAGTTGATGGAAGATGTAGCAGATCTACTGGAAAAACTGCTTGGTCAAAAGCAGGTTATGCATTTGAGTTATCGGCAAGCTTTTGAAAACAGTGTAGGTTTTAATCCTCATCAGGTTAGTCTGGACAGATTGCGTGATTGTGCCCGGCAATGTTGTCGGGTTGATTTTGACAGTGATGATCGGGATCTATGGCTGAATCTTCTTCTGTCCCACCGGATTGAACCCGAGCTGGGTCGTAGTGCCCCCACATTTCTTTACGATTATCCTGCCAGCCAAGCGGCACTGGCACAGATTAATATTGATGAGCATGGCGAAGCAGTAGCGGAACGCTTCGAGTTGTATATCGATGGCATGGAGATCGCTAACGGTTATCGGGAATTGACAGATCCAGAAGAACAGCTTGCTCGGTTTGATGCAGATCTATTGTATCGACAGCAACAGGGTTTGACGCCAGTGCCGATTGATAGACATTTATTGGCCGCCCTGAAGTCAGGGTTGCCCGACTGTGCCGGTGTCGCACTCGGGATAGATCGGTTACTAATGAAACAATTGGGCGTAGAGAGAATTGACGAAGTGTTGAGTTTTTCTCAGGAGCGAGTTTGAGCATGATAGACAGTAATCGCGGCAGTAAACCCATTGCCTGGACAATTGCGGGTTCAGACAGCGGGGGTGGAGCAGGTATTCAGGCTGATTTGCAGAGTTTTGGCGATTTTGACGTACATGGATGCAGTGTGCTGACTGCCTCAACTGCGCAAAACTCTCAGGCAGTAACGGGAATTCAATCCCTGCCACCGGAACATATTCAACAGCAGATTCAAGCTCTGAAGGATGATTTGCCTGCGGCAGCGATTAAAATTGGCATGCTGGATAATGTAGCCACAGTGGAAGTGGTTGCCACTGCACTGGCCGATTGTGATGCCTATGTTGTCTGTGATCCGGTATTGCAGTCGAGCAGTGGTAAGCCGTTATTGGATGCTAGCGCACTTGCCCAATTTGAATCTCAGTTATTGCCACATGTTGACCTGTTGACGCCGAACATGCCTGAGGCTGAATGCTTAATTGGACAGCCGATTGTTTCAACTGACGATATGGCATGGGCTGCTCAATGTATTTTGGATAAGGGTTGTCGGGCGGTGCTGATTACGGGGGGGCATGGAGCAGCCTTACAGGATGGAGCGGGCAATTATTGCTGTGGAGATTATTACAGTGATGGTCAGCAAAGTTTCTGGCTGTTAGCAGAAAAAATCAATACGCCGCATACGCATGGCAGTGGTTGCACGCTGTCATCAGCAATTACAGCCTGTATAGCCAAGGGCTTTTGTGTAGAAGATGCCATGGTGCTGGCCAGGGCTTACGTTACCCAAGGGATTCGTCAGGCAGCTTCTATTGGACGTGGGCCTGGACCTGTGGTTCATGGTGGTTTTCCGCAACAGCTGAGTGATTTCCCGATCATCACCAAGCACTTAAACGGACCGATGCAGCAAAGCTATCCGTCTTGTGATACAAAGCGACTGGGTTTGTATCCGGTGGTGGATTCGGTTGAATGGCTTGCACGCTTATTGCCGCTCGGTATAAGCGCAGTGCAACTGCGGATTAAAGAAAGTAATCAGGCCGATACCGAAAAACAGATAAGCGAAGCTGTCTCTTTGGCAAAAGAATACCAAACTCGTCTGTTTATTAATGATTATTGGCAGTATGCGATCAAATACGGTGCTTACGGTGTGCATCTTGGGCAGGAGGATCTTGATGCTGCAGACTTAAAAGCGATTGCTGAGGCGGGGTTGCGTTTGGGTGTTAGCACCCATAGTTGGTGGGAAATCGCGCGTGCGCATGGGATTCGCCCCAGTTATATCGCCATTGGGCCTATTTATGAAACCACCACCAAAGTGATGCGTTTTTCAGAACAAGGTACTACGCAACTAACGCAGTGGGTGGAGCTGCTGCGGGATGAATATCCGCTGGTGGCGATAGGAGGTATCGATTATGAACGGGCAAAGCAGGTGCTGAGAAGTGGAGTTGGCAGTATTGCCATGGTTAGCGCCATTACTCAGGCCGAAGATTATGCCTGTGAAGTGGCTAGATTATTGTCCCTGATTGAGGGCGTCTAAACTTCCTGTCCGGCTTGCGGGGTAGGAAGTTTAGACGTTTATCGGGGTGAGGAAGCGTAAAAACCTGACTGCCCGACTAGAAAGAAAAAGCGTAGGAAACCCCTAAAGTAGCAACATCGGTATCATATTTCTGAAGGTCCATCATCTGATATTCGAAGTTAACATCAAGACCAAGATCAAAGCGATAAGAGGCGCCTAGGGCAAAATACGGATCTGTATGAGCCTCACTCTTGATTGATTGGGGGGTGGACATAACATAGGGTTGCCCAATTTTCCCAACGGTTACATCAGATTCCCAGAATTGAAAACCGAATTTACCCTTCAAACTAAAATTATCGGTTACCATCAGCTTGCTTGCAGCCGACAGGGAGAGTGAGCTTAAGTCTACAGAGATGTCCCAAGTATTATCTTCTACCTCGGGGCCTGTGACGTCAAATTCACCACGGGATTCGTAGGTGCCAAAATCGTTGTAGCCGAGTTCCACGGATAATGCTTCGGTAAGGACGTAACCCAGTGTCAGGGACGTAAAGGTATCCGTTTCAGATTCAAGAGGCATTTTGACAAGTGCGATTTGAGGGGCATCAATGCTGTCCATGGTGAAGTGAGACTGTCCCATATTGACGCCAGCATAGAATTCAACAGCATAAGCACTAAAGCTGCTGGCCATACAGGCAAGCATTAGTAAAGTTGTATATACAGTTTTCATGGTTCTTCCCTATCTATTGGTCTTGATTTGTTATTGTTAAGTCAGTTTTATTGTTGGCACAGAATGCAGTAATGAGCCTATTATCTATCTATTTTAAATTGCCGTCCATTTTGAGCTTAATTCCTAGGCAGTTCAAGCAGATTAAGACGTTTTTCAATTAAAAGTCGACTTCAAAAAGCTCATCAACAAAGGAGACAAAGTGGTATTCAATGCCAAATGTGATGGAGTTGACACTGATTTCAGCTTCACCGGCAATATCGGGTGTACCTGATATGCCGCTAGCGATGTTCAAAGCAGCATTGAAACGGTGAATATCATATTCGGCATAGATTTTCATGGCTGGGCTGATATTAAAAACACCACCGGCCCCAAAAAATAGATTAGCGCCGCTGTCCGTTGTGGTGCCTACGTAGAGGCCGGGCTCAATCCCGTTGTCTGGGCGATCGTCGAGTGTGACGTTGTAGCTAAATGTGGCGTCACTTTGCCAGACATCTATACCGAGCTTTGCATAGACGTAAAAACTCTCATCGGCTGGTAAACTGATTTTGATTGCTGGAGTAAGGGTGCTGAATTCAGCTTCCATCTCATGGATAGAGGCATGGCTATATCTTGGAGAGTCAGGGTCTGTTCGGTCTAAGGGAGTATTGATAGTTTCAACAGAGAGTGTTGTGCCAGCAATATTGCCTAGATAGCTATAGTGCAGCTCTGCACTAAGATTTTTAGTAAATTTCCACCCTGCGCCAACGCTAAACCCGCTGTTATCGTCGGAAACCGTCCAGAGTGAATTAGCACCAACAAAACCCGTAGGATCAGCATCAATACTATTGGCATTTACCTGTGCGCCAAGATAAAACTCGGCGAATACAGAAGAGCCGGAGAGCGATAGGATGACAATAGCAACAATTAATATATGGTTTTTCATAGAGCTAGCGACCTTTTTGGTTATTATTAACATAATATGTTTTAAGAATAAAGCGTTATCTTTTTAATAACTGTAGTCGTCAGCAGGTATTCAGCAGACAAGTTAGTGAATTTGTTAGAGAGTTTAGAGTGTAGGCGAATAGTGTTTTATTTGCTTGCTTAATGATCGGCATCAGTCGGGGTCATAGTTGCACGGGCCGGCAGCCTTGCATATCCTGAATAGTATGACCCAGTTCCTGGGCTGTTGTATGGAGAAATATAGCTAATGTTGATCAGTTTTTATTCCTCATTGAGGGTGATTGTAATTCTTCTTGTCATCAGTTTTCCCCTTTCGGTATTTGCCCTGGATATCGCCGTTAAGGGTTTGTTTAAGAATGGCGCTGTGATGGAAATTGATGGACGTCAGCGCATGCTGAAAGTCGGCAAGCGATCACCGGAAGGGGTTTTGCTGGTTTCGAGCTCAACAAAAGCCGCGGAAGTCGAAATTGGCGGGCAACGGAAAACGTTGTATCTTAGTCGCCAAATCAGCTCGCGATTTACTGTTCCTGAAAAAAAGACGGTCGCTATTCCTATGAGCCAAGGCCGTAGTTATATTGCTGGTGGCCGCATTAACGGTCAGAGTGTAGAGATGATCGTTGATACTGGCGCCACCTCAGTGGCACTTAACAGCCGTCAGGCAAAACAACTTGGGATTCGCTATTACGAACAGGGCAAGCGAGGCAAGGTTCGTACCGCGAGTGGGCTGGCTGAAGCCTATTACCTAACTCTGGAAAGTGTGGGAGTTGGCGGTATTGTCATTCATCAGGTGCCTGGCGTGGTGATTATTGGTGAATACCCAAAGCATATCTTGTTAGGAATGAGCTACTTGCGGCGTGTTTCTATGCGTGAAGAGAGCGGAATCTTGTATCTTGAACAGAAATAAGCGTTTAGTTTTGTTCATTTTGCAAATTAAATCCGCCAAAATTCGCTTTCTGGTCCCTTGAACTGATAAAATATGCGCCCCTCGAAATCAAGTAAAGGAGTCATCCGTTGTCGGTTCGTTATATTGAAAGTTCGCATTTACCCACGCAATGGGCCGAATTTGAAATGCACGGTTTTTGGGATGAGGAAAACGACAAAGAGCATGTCGTGCTGACGCTTGGTGACGTGTCCAATGGTGAGCCGGTGTTGGCCCGTATGCATTCTGAATGTCTTACAGGCGATGCCTTGTTTAGCGCACGCTGTGATTGTGGATCTCAGCTACAGGCAGCCATGCAGAAAATTGCTGAAAACGGCTGTGGTGTGTTGTTGTACCTGCGCCAGGAAGGGCGTGGGATAGGATTGTTGAACAAAATCAAAGCCTATAAATTGCAAGATGAAGGCGCTGATACGGTAGAAGCTAACGAGCGCTTGGGTTTTGGAGCGGATTTGCGTGATTACAGTGTCTGCAAAGTCATGCTGGAGCACCTGGGAATTAACTCGCTGAAGTTGATGACAAACAATCCACGCAAGGTGGAGGCGTTGAAAAGCATGGGGATTGAGATCAGCGAGCGTATTGCGTTGCATACGGGTAGAAATCCACACAATGCTCGGTATTTGGAGACCAAGGCGGGTAAGCTTGGGCATTTAATGGATGATGGTGTGGCTCAAGGAGACTAGCCCGATGAGAACTGAAAACTTACCGCGGAAATAGCATTTTTCGCGAGCCCTAACTGCCCGTTAGGGCTTCCTCTTCAGGAGATTCTGTTGATTTTTCCCGTATTAGCCTGGTTGCTGAAAGCTGATTCAAACGCTGTTCGATTGAGTTTTGTATGCCATCGGCATCCAATTCGCACATGCGTAATAATTGCTGACGAGTACCCTGTTCAATAAAATGGTCAGGTAAGCCCAGCTGCAGCAGTGGAATCACAGTGCCTTGTTGAGACAGATATTCGGCCACCGAGCTTCCAGCGCCCCCGGTGATAGAGTTTTCTTCAACGGTTACAAGCAGTTGATGCTGTTCGGTCATCTGCTTGATCATTGTTTCATCCAGGGGTTTCACATATCGCATATCCACTACTGTGGCATTGAGTTGCTCTGCTGCTATCAAAACATGATTCATTAAGGTGCCGAAACAGAGAATCGCAACTCCTTGTCCCTGGCGTTTAAGCGACGCATTGCCGATTTCTACGACTTGCATTTGCTGGTCGATGTTAACACCGGTACCGCTTCCTCTTGGGTAGCGCACAGCAGCAGGTCCTTGATACATAAAGCCGGTATAGAGCAGATGCCGTGTTTCATTTTCATCCGAAGGGGTCATGATGACCATATTGGGGATACAGCGCAGATAGCTTAGGTCAAATGCGCCGGCGTGAGTCGGACCGTCTTCACCCACCAGGCCGGCACGGTCAATGGCGAATAATACATCCAAATTCTGCAGTGCAACATCATGCACGAGCTGGTCATAAGCACGCTGTAAAAAAGTGGAATAGATGGCCACAACAGGTTTTAAACCCTCGCAAGCAAGGCCTGCTGCCAGAGTGACGGCGTGTTGCTCAGCAATTGCAACATCATGGAATCGTTCTGGAAATTTCTCGGCGAACGCGACCATGCCTGAGCCTTCACTCATCGCAGGTGTTATCCCTACTAGTTTGGGATTCTGTGTTGCCATATCGTAGAGCCAATCGCCAAATACCTGTTGATATTTTGGTTTTTTTGGCCTTTTCGGCGTGGCCACACTGACTTTTGTTTCCGGTTCAATTTTATTGATCGCATGATAACCTACGGGGTCACGTTCTGCCGGAATGAAGCCTTTGCCTTTTTTGGTGAAAATGTGAAGCAACTGAGGGCCGTTCATTTCTCGCATATTGCTGATAGTGTGAATGAGGCTGGACATATCATGGCCGTCAACAGGGCCGATGTAGTTAAATCCCAGTTCTTCAAATAAAGTGCCGGGAGCTACCATGCCTTTCATATGTTCTTCGGTTCGTCGCGCCAGTTCGAAAGCAGGTGGAATTTTTGAGAGGACGCGTTTTCCGCCTTGGCGGACTGTCGTATAGAGTTTGCTTGCCCAGATTTTGGCAAAATAATTGGCGAGTCCGCCTTCACTTTGGGAAATCGACATCTGGTTATCATTAAGGATAACCAGCAGGTTCTCTTTCGTGTGCGCTGCATGATTGAGTGCTTCAAAGGCCATTCCGGCCGTCATTGCACCATCGCCAATAATGGCTACAGTATGTTGATTTTTACCTTGCTGTCTGGCTGCGATTGCCATTCCCAGAGCAGCGCTGATACTGGTGCTTGAGTGTCCAACGCCAAAACTGTCAAACGGGCTTTCGCTACGTTTTGGGAAGCCGGCGATGCCGTCCTTTTGTCGCAGCGTGTGCATTTGCTCGCGACGTCCGGTGAGTACTTTGTGAGGATAGCATTGATGTCCCACATCCCATATCAGTTTGTCGTGTGGCGTTTGAAACAGGTAATGCAAGGCAATCGTTAGTTCGACTACGCCTAACCCTGCGCCAAAATGCCCGCCGGTCTGGCCAACGCTGAAAAGGAGAAACTCGCGCAGTTCATAGGCCAGGATTGGTAACTGTTCTTCACTGAGTTGGCGCAAATCCGTCGGGCTGTTGATTGTATCAAGCAGCGGCGTTGATGGGCGCTTATGAGGGAAGGTCTTGAGCATACGGGTTGTGGATATCGAACTGATGGGACGGCGGATTGTAACGCAAAGTGTGTTAAAACTCCCCACTATTTACTGAAAATTGAAGACATATTGCTTTCTAATGATTTTAACCGGTATTTCTCGCGCGAATTTTTCATTGCGCAAATTGGTTTGAAAATGCTCAAATCGCTGCTACGCAAGAAGTACGAATTAATGCTGCCTTTGCACAATAAAATCTGCCAACTGTCTCAGCCTGTCGGCGGGCGGTCCAAATAGTTCCAAAGCAGCTAAAGCAGCTTGATGAAGTTCCTGCAATTTCTTCTTGGAGCCGTCCATTCCTAACAGTGCTGGATAGGTAGGCTTGTTGAGTGCCTGGTCCGCTCCTTGGGTCTTACCTAAGGTATTGGTGTCACCTTCGATATCCAGAATGTCATCTCTTACCTGAAAAGCCAGACCAGCGTTTATCGCGTATTGATCGAGTGCGTCGTGATGTTCAGAGGTGCAGTGGCTTGCAATGGCTGCCAGTGTAACGCTGGCGCGAATCAGAGCTCCGGTTTTCAGCCGATGCATTGCCTGAAGATGTGCCAGATCAATATGCTGGTCGACTGCGGCAAGATCAATGGCTTGACCGCCTACCATGCCAATGGCACCAGCTGCCCTGGCCAGCTCAGCAACCAACTGAACCTTCAGTTGATCGTTAAATGTACTGGTGCAGATGCAATGAAAAGCCATGGTTTGCAGTGCATCCCCGGCTAATATGGCATGGGCTTCGTCAAACGCTTTGTGACAGGAGGGGTGTCCCCTGCGAAGGTCGTCATCATCCATAGCGGGCAGATCATCATGTGCCAGAGAATAACTGTGGATGCACTCCAGGGAGCAGGCCAGTAGATCGAAATCATTATTCATAGCCGAAGGCGACTGTAAGGCATCGGCGGTAGCGTAAAGCAAAACAGGCCTGACCCGTTTGCCGCCATTCATCACGCTGTAGCGCATAGCGTCAAAAAGCTGCTTGGTTAACGGCAGAGTGTTGGGGCTATAGGGAGAGTTTTGCGGCGCTAGGCAATTGTCTAATGCCAGGTTGGCCCGTTGCTGACATGCTGTGATGTAGCTTTGAAAATCATCTCTCATAATGGGTTGTCGGTATTGTTTAGGAATTATCTTTTTCTTGATCAGGGAAGTCGCTGATTGACGTTTTATCGTTCTCTTCTAGCAATATTTGCACTTTTTGCTCTGCTTCATTGAGTGTCTGCTGACAGTCGCGAGTCAACTTAATGCCTTTTTCAAAGGCTTTGAGAGACTCTTCCAATGACAGCTCACCCTCTTCCATTTGTGTGACCAGGTCTTCTAGCTTTTCAAGGGATTTTTCGAAATCGATGGGTTTTCTACGAGCCATGGCGGTTGTCTCTGCGTGATTGCCAGCGCGAACCCTACCGTACTGACCAAGTTCGGTCAAATAACACTTGATTGGGCAGGATTTTACAGGCATTCCTGGCATAAGGGTCTAGACTTAAGGGGTGATGAATTGGGCGGTAGACTGGCGAGATTCTAAACAAAATCAGGCTGTTGAGCTTTCAATAAAGAAAAACAATGCAGTATCGTGTGACTGTAAACTGACGGGTACAGGAGTCGGGCAGTGGATTTAGCAACCATTATTGGATTAGTGGGTGGGTTGGCTATTGTTGCTATGGCCATGGTGCTCAGCGGTGGCTTGTTTATTTTTGCAGACATGCCGTCTTTCCTGATCGTAGTCGTGGGTAGCATCTTTGTTGTCATGATGAAATACAGCCTGGGTGAATTTCTTGGCGCCATCAAGATTGCAGTAAAAGCCTTCGCTTTTAAAGTGGATGATCCTGCCGAACTGATTGATGAAGTGGTTGAATTGGCTGATGCGGCTCGTAAGGGTGGCTTGTTGTCGCTGGAGGGAAAGGAGGTCAGTAACCCATTTCTTGAAAATGGCATCCAATTGCTGGTTGACGGTCATGATCCCGATGTAGTGAAGACCCTGTTAAGTAAAGATATGAGCCAAACCATGGAGCGGCATGAAAAGGGTGCCAGTATCTTTAAGTCATTGGGCGATGTAGCGCCGGCCATGGGTATGATTGGCACCTTGATTGGTCTGGTAGCGATGCTGGCCAATATGGATGATCCAAAATCGATTGGACCTGCAATGGCCGTTGCCCTGCTGACCACGCTTTATGGCGCTATGATCGCGAATATGATAGCAAATCCTATATCGGATAAGTTGAAATTGCGCCGGGGTGAAGAAGGCATGATTAAACGCCTGATCATTGATGCCCTGCTGGCGATTCAGGCTGGGCAGAATCCACGTGTGATCGACTCCATGCTGCGAAATTATCTGCCGGCAGGGATGCGTGAAAAAGAGGACGAGGGCGCCGGTTAAGGCGACGGTTGACGGTGAGCGCCTATGAGTGACGAGGAAGAAGTCAATTGTCCGGAATGTGTGGAAGGATTGCCGCCGTATTTTGGCACATTTGCCGATCTGATGGCCTTGCTAATGTGCTTCTTTGTGCTGTTACTGTCTTTTTCAGAAATGGATGCGATGAAATTTAAACGCCTAGCCGGTTCCATGGCTCAGGCGTTTGGTGTGCAGGCAAGATTGAAAGTGACAGAAGTGCCCAAGGGTACCAGTATTATTGCTCAACATTTTAGCCCGGGCCGACCGGATCCCACGCCTATTAATGTGGTTTATCAACATACTGATGACCTCACTGAGATGAGCCTTGAAGTCGATTGCCAGGAACAATATGAAGAGGAGCAAGGTGAGGAGGCCAAGGAGACGGGTGCTAAAGCCAGCGCTGAGATGTTAGAAGAGCTGAAACAGCAGACCGAAAACGATGCGGTTGATCTGGCCAAGGCGCTGCAGGTACAAATTGCCGGGGGCGGCGTTGAGGTGGAAACGCGGGGGCGTAATATTATTATTCGAATCAAGGAAAAAGGTTCTTTCTCTTCGGGTTCTGCCACACTGGATGATAACTACATTCCGGTACTGCATGAGGTTAGAAATGTTTTGGCTTCCAAGGAGGGCGGCATCAATATTCAGGGCCATACGGATGACATTCCAATTCACACCGCACGCTTTCGCTCTAA
Organism: Gammaproteobacteria bacterium; assembly: GCA_003353945.1. Lineage (GTDB taxonomy): Bacteria > Pseudomonadota > Gammaproteobacteria > Pseudomonadales > PIVM01 > PIVM01. Next base: position 6,328 of record PIVM01000049.1, on the reverse strand, counting down.
TTGGGAGTTGTCCAGCTCTCGTGCAGTATCGGTAACCGAAGAGCTGTTAGCTGGCGGTATATTGGATCCGCAACGCGTTATGGTCAGTGGGCTAAGTGATACGCAGCCTTTGGTTGCAAACAATACTGCAGCAAACAGGGCTCGCAATCGGCGAGTAGAAATTGTGATACGCCAGGGTTTTAGTCAGCAGGCGCGTAATGCTATTCAAACCTTACAGGCCGAAGATCCTGATTTGCTGAAATCGTTGGATTTGGGGCCGATATCGACAGGTCAGCAACTGCAGCCGAGTGAAATATTTTAAACAGTTTCGCTGGATAGCACCCTGTTTTATCTTTTCACAATAAAAAAGCGGATTAGGTAATTTGATGTGGGATTTGAAATTAAAAAAAGCCAGGAGGCAATCATTCCTTGATTTAGCAAACTCCCTCTCGCAATGACCGTATCCTTAGGTCATGCCTCCTTGGCTGTGCATTGTTCCTCAATGCGGAAAGAATCATATCAATAAAAAAACTAACAGTATAGATATATTGTGCGCTTTGGTAGTATTCAATGATCGTTGTCAGCTTTTGGGGAGAAAGGATTGTTTCCAGCTAATAATATTACTCATCATGGTGCCGTTCAGGGTGTCACTGGGTCTTGTCATGAATTACATTACACATCGTGCGATTCGATCCTGATTGATTGTGGTTTATTTCAGGGAGCGGATGCCTCACTTGAAGGTCGAGCGGACGCCACAAAACTACATATCGATTTTGATATCAGTGCCATTAGAGCCTTGGTTGTTACGCATGTGCATATTGACCATGTGGGTCGAATTCCTTATTTGATGGCAGCCGGTTTTAATGGGCCAATCTATTGTAGTCAGGCCTCGTCGGTTCTACTGCCGCTTGTATTGGAAGATGCGATAAAAGTGGGTTTCACTCGAAACAAAAGATGGGTAGAGCAATTTGTTGCCGTGCTAAAAACACAATTGCACCCATTGCCTTTCGGTCAATGGCAAAGCATCGATAAAAATAAATTGGCCATTAAGTTGAAACCTGCCGGACATATTTTAGGCTCTGCCTATGTAGAGTGTCGACTTCGTCATTTCAATCAGGGTGATTTTGTTTCTGATGCTAATGCTGAAACCAAGATTGCAAACAAAGAATATAAAGTCATTTTTTCCGGTGATCTTGGTGCACCGTATGCGCCATTGCTGCCTGCGCCTAAATCGCCTTACAGTGCGGATATGCTGGTGCTGGAAAGCACCTATGGCAATCGTACACACCCCAATCGTCGTCAACGCCGCCAACAGTTTGAAAAAATTATCAAGCGAGCGCTATCCAATCGCGGTGTGTTGCTGATACCGGCGTTCTCCATTGGTCGAACTCAGGAATTGCTTTATGAGCTTGAAGAATTGATACATCGGAATAAAACGAAATGCGTTGCGAAAAACTTACCCTGGCAGGATTTGGAAATCATTCTTGACTCGCCACTTGCAGCGAATTTCACCGAGGCCTATCGCCAACTTAAACCGTATTGGGATAAAGAAGCCTTGCGTAAAAAAAATCAGGGACGGCACCCGCTCAGCTTTGAGCAGATCACAACGATTGATACGCATAAAGACCATCAGCAGACCGTCAAGTATTTACAAAAAAATGCGCGTCCCTGCATTGTTATCGCCGCCAGTGGTATGTGTGAAGGAGGCAGAGTGGTCAATTATCTAAAGGCGTTATTAGAAGACTCGCGTCATGACGTTTTGTTTGTTGGTTATCAGGCGAATGATACTGTCGGTCAGCGTATCCAGCGCTATGGTCCAACAGGTGGTTATGTGGAACTGGATGGACAGCGATACACAATCCGGGCAGGCGTGCATACGATCAGCGGTTATTCAGCTCACGCAGATCAAAAAAATCTGATTAACTTTGTCAAACGTATGTGTAAACCACCTCAGCATATTCGCTTGGTGCATGGTGAAAAAATGGCTAAGAAAGAATTAAAACATTCTTTACAGGGCCTTCTGCCAGAGGCCTGTATATCGATTCCTTAATGATTACCCTAACCGGCTCAGCTCTCGTTCCAGTAACTCCTCGTCGCCTAAATTCAGTTCAACCAATCGTCGCAAGTGGGTGATGCTGTCGAGATCAATGTGCTCACAATGAAATCCACAACGCCCAGGCTCGCTATGGGCCATTCGGCATTGCATAATAATGCCGGTTGAGCCGTCAAGCTGAACGGTGACCGTTGCCTCAGTATCCGCTGTGACCTCATGATCTTCCAGTGCTTTGACAAGAACCCCTTTGAGTGACAAATCAATCACTCGCGTCTGCCATTCATGCGCATGTTGGGTAACAGTGGCGGGGGCATCAAATGCGATTCGGCTGAAGCGGCGTTGTTCCTGAACATCTGACATGAGTCTTCCTCTATGATAGCTTGTGTATCAAATCTACCTTGTGTATCACACTATAGAAGAAAACTCCGCATTTTGCCTCCAACAAAGATCACAGAGCAGTCAATTGATTTTTCGGTATTTCAGACGGTGGGGGACGGCACTTTCAGAGCCCAGCCTGCTTCGACGATCTTCTTCATAATCGCTGAAGGCACCCTCGTGAAAAACTATATTGCCGTCATCTTCAAAGGCGAGTATGTGGGTAGCAACCCGGTCGAGAAACCAGCGGTCATGAGAGATGACCATGGCGCAACCAGGGAAGGTCAGTAGGGCTTCTTCCAATGCGCGCAGGGTTTCCACATCCAGGTCGTTGGAGGGTTCGTCCAGCAACAGGACATTGCCGCCTTGTTTTAATGTGCAGGCCAATTGTAAGCGGCCACGTTCACCACCGGACAAGTTGCCAACTCTCTTTTGTTGATCCGAGCCTTTGAAATTAAAACGCCCTACATAGGCGCGTGACGAGACTTCGTAGCCATTGATGTTCAGCTGGTCCATGCCCTCGGAGACGGCCTCCCAAACAGACTTACTGTCATCAAGTTCGTCGCGCAGCTGCTCAACGTAGGCAATTTTCACGCTGTCGCCGAGACGGATATCGCCGCTATCCTGGGTCTCCATTCCCGCAATCATTTTCAGCAGAGTGGATTTTCCGGCGCCATTGCCGCCGATGATGCCGACGATGGCGCCTTTGGGTAGAGCAAAACTGAGTTTGTCGATTAGCAGGCGATCATCATACTGCTTGCTGATGCCATCGACTTCAATGACCAGATCACCTAAACGTGCTCCGGGTGGAATATAGATTTCATTGGTTTCGTTACGGTTCTGAAATTCTTGTGAATTCAATTCTTCAAAACGTTTTAAGCGGGCTTTGTTTTTCGCCTGGCGACCCTTGGGGTTGCTGCGTACCCAATCGAGTTCAGCGTTAATGGATTTGCGGTGTGCTTCTTCCTGGCGCTGCTCGCTTTCAAGGCGCAGTTGTTTGGCCTCAAGCCAGGCAGAGTAGTTACCTTCATAGGGAATGCCGCGCCCGCGGTCCAGCTCCAGAATCCAGCCAGCGGCGTTGTCGAGAAAATAACGGTCGTGGGTGATGGCAACGACCGTGCCGGGAAATTCGCACAGAAAATGTTCCAGCCAGGCGACCGACTCGGCATCGAGGTGGTTGGTTGGCTCATCCAGCAACAACATATCGGGCTTGGAAAGTAATAAGCGGCACAGCGCGACTCGACGTCTTTCGCCACCTGAGAGCTTGGTGACATCGGCCTGCCAGTCCGGTAAGCGCAGTGCATCGGCGGCTTTTTCCATGTGTGTTTCAAGGTTGTGCGCATCCCAGGCGTGAATGATATTTTCCAATTGGCCCTGGCGTTTTGCTAGTGCGTCAAAATCGGCATCCGGCTCGGCATAATCGGCATAGACCTGATCGAGTTCTTTCAGTGCGTCCAAAGGCTCGCGTAAACCCTCTTCAACATTGCCGCGAACGTCTTTTTCGGGATCTAATGCCGGTTCCTGCTGTAAATAACCCACTTTGATATCGGGCATGGGGCGGGCCTCGCCATCAATCTCGGTATCCACGCCTGCCATAATGCGCAATAGTGAGGATTTACCCGCGCCATTTAAACCCAGCACGCCGATTTTTGCGCCGGGGAAAAATGACAAGGATATATCCTTAAGAATCTCTCTCTTGGGAGGTACGGTCTTGCAGACCCGGTTCATGGTGTAAACGTAAGAGCCTGTTTTTCCGCTTTTGTCACCTTTTGCCATCTTTAAAGTTGCCTATAAGTCAGAATTCGCGTGGCTTTCAGAGATTTTCTGGCGCACGGAAAAAATTTAAAAAAGTTGCGTTTCCGATTAACTAAAATATAATCGTTACTATAAATAAAAAAGTTACGTTTTGGAATCTAATTATGACCCATCAAACCGTAGAGATAATGATAAACGGTTCTAGAGCAAAGGTGTTAGTGCAAGGGTGCATGCCTGTCTACTACCCGAATCTTTATGCGACCCTTGAGCTTTCAGCTCGAGCATTGAACACACAGAAAAAGTATCTTGAGCATATCGGGCTGTTTGAATATTTTCTTGAGTATGAATCGATTGACCTAATTGCTCGCTTGGAACAGCGGCCTAAGTCCCTCTATCTGACCGATGAAGAGATCTCCCGTTTTGTCAGTGACGCGGCTTTCCAAAAAGCAACGCTCGATAAAAAGTATACAGGCGTTCGACTGCTTCCAGCGGCGTTTGAATTCGTGGGAAGAATCCATGCTCAGCAGCGCATTGAGGCTGTGCGCGACTATCTAAAGTTTCTATATGGAAAGCTAGGAGATGAGTCCACGAGAGAAGCAGCGGTTGAAGATGTAGAAGCGCGAATCAATCGCAAGGTCAAAGCAGCTAAACCTGCATGGAAAAAGAAGAAAAATGACGAAATGAAGGGGCTGACTCAACAGGAGCGTGAGCGCTTGTTAGAGGTCATGCATCCTGACAGTGCCGAGAACCCTTTCGCAAATAAAGCGCTGAAACTGCGCAATTACATCGTGTTGCTTTTGGGGCTCGATATGGGGCTGCGCCGCTCTGAAATGCTGTTAATCAAGCTCAGCGATATTCACTGGCACAGCGGGCAGCTATCAGTTGTTAATCTAGAGGACGAAGGGATCGACACGCGCCCCGAGGCTCCTCAATTCAAAACCCACGAGCGCCAACTGGTGATGAGTGAGGATCTTATCTGGGCGCTAAGGGATTATGTGGACACCTACCGTGTTTTGAAGAAGGGGGCGTCTGAGGCGAAAAAAACCCCATTTTTGTTGGTGTCCCACCGTCGAAATGAGGGCAGGGCATTGAGCATAAAAGCGCTGGATGGCGTCCTGCCTCGCGTGGGCGCGGCAGTGCCAGAACTGAAACACGTTCACCCTCATATTTTGCGTCACGATGCTGTCTATACATTGCTAGAAAGCATGAGAGATGAGTTGGAGGCACTTACCCCAGAGGATCGCACGACAAAAGTTCAAAAGATCCTCACTTATGCCTTTGGATGGAGTGATGAATCTAATATGCCGAGCCTATACGGAGCGAAATTCTGGAAGGAAGAATCGGATAGAGCTATGAAGAAACGCTCGGATAAATTCAAAGCAATACGCGAGGGGATCGAGGCCCAAATTAGCAAAGGAGATGCAGAATGAGTATCGCAATAGAAGCACTCAAAGCCCCCTCTGAGGATACTCTGGATGAATGGCTGAACACGCCTAGACTGGCAAGGTGTGGTGAGTTTTTTACGCCCTCCAAGCCGATGTGGAGGCCTGACAAATCCGACGGAAAATCGGTTAATTGGCAGGCAGCGATTGCGTGTGTTCCATGTGATTGGCAGCGCTGGTTACACGCCGCCTTAGCCTATCGTATGGCAGAGGTAGCACATCGCACTGTAGCAGCGGCCGCTTCGGTGTTGTCGCGGGCCGCGCAGGTGGGGTTTGATCCCCTGAAAGAAGGTCATCTGATCGATCTGCGCGAGCGCTTTAATGTCGGCGAGTTTGCAAACCTAAGCAGCTTTATAGCGTTCTGGCATGTGTGTGAGTCGCTTGAACAGCGACCTTCACGAGTTCTAATTGAAGCGTACAGCACTTTACCGAGGAAAAAGAAATCCAACAATGATCCCGTGCTCAGCTTAGACCCCGAGAAAGGGCCCTTTACCCAGGCGGAGCAGGATGCGTTGCATCAGTGGTTACATGAGCAGTTCTGCCACAACAATTTAGATCCCGAAGAGTACCTCTATCTGCGGTTATTGATGGTCTACGGGCAGCGCGGTACTCAGCTTAGAATGATTGTCTTTGGCGATTTTATTCAGTGCGAGCAGGGCTACAAAATTCGGATCCATTGGGCGAACCAGCGAGGCGATGATGATGCAGGCTTCCGAGTAAAGTC
>PIVM01000448.1 GCA_003353945.1 Gammaproteobacteria bacterium | reverse complement strand
ATAGTGAATAACACTAGTTGATTGACTACTACATCACTTGTCATTAGTGTAGTGGTTGGCGGTGGAAGGAAGAGCCTCGTATTATCGATCCTAATACGACCATCGCGACATGGAAGCTGAGTACGGTTACAGCGCAGTCAATATGAGAGCAGAAGGCAGCCTGCAGAGTTCGAGATTCGTGAGATGGGACGGCGACTGGGACCAATTTAAATGGTTCTTTAAAGCCTCAGCCCGTCTGAATGGAGTAGCCGAAGCGGTAAAGTTCGGCGAGATGACTGCACAAGGGCACAGCTGGGTGCTACAACAAGTAGGGACCCTAAAACATGAAGACAAATTCACTCCTCAGGAAGAGCAGAAAGAATTAGCAAGGCTGGAACCGGAACAAAATGCCCTGTTGGAGAAAGCATTGGGCCAGTCGGCAAAATTGGCAGCTCTATTAACTCTGGCGATTGGGACAGCCTACGGCCCGCAGCGCTCTATAGTTATGGAAGAACTGAGGACTGATGAAAACGGTATAGCTGCGTGGGCGAAGCTGATCCAGCATTTTGAAAGAAGTACAAAAGACCTAAAACTGGTCGAGCTTCTGCAAAATTGGGAAAGCGAACAATTACAAATTGGTGAGCATCCAGATGAACTGTTCACTCGCCTGTCCGGAATAAACGCCAAGCTTGAAATAAATGTAAAGAGGGGTGATAGATATTTGGAAGTATCTCTTTGCAAGAGTACAAGCTGATGGGTGCTTGGGGGGGTCGACCCTGTCCAGGTACAATGGAGCCATTAACTAGGTAGCAAGCTAGCATCGACTAGATTTGCCCTAGCCCGGTTGGATTGGTAAACCGTTGGCGGAATCCCGTGTACTAGTTCGTCTTATGATCGAACTGGGTACAGTTGGGGCCCGACTGTCGCACTTTAGTTAACTAAAGCGACGATAATCCAGACGTTTCACTGCAACTGTTTTAATAAGCATTGTGGTCGGTCGACTGGCAGATACTCTAGCCTAGAAAAGATTTACTTTCCTAACTGTTCCCGTGAAAAGAAAATGGTTCACAGCGACAGTAACAGGCTAAGCGCTTTAAGCAATCTAATTTGCTCAAGTGCTTTTGAAAACTCAGATGGTTTACGAAAGTTGGCCATCGCTCATGAAACTTGGGACGTTACATGTCAGTTCCGGGCGTCAGAAATGGACATGTGGAATATCGTCACCAAGACAATTTACGATTGGTGTGTTGCCGAGAATATTGACAGCCTGGGTAGGCAGTGTACCCTATCTAAGAACGCAGCGCTTTGCCTAAATGAGGCGATTATAGATTCCTGGGAATCGTGCTCTTGCAGCCAGACTGGAATGGACGGCACAACATTTAGCCAACAGGCTAGTAATAAGCTGCGCTGGGAACGGGATGTCGATGCTGACATACATAGCATTGGCAGACAAAATTTCAGCTGCCCCCAGTGCCATTAGCCTGACAGATCCTCACGGTGCAGACAACTGCACGAGTCCAGACAGCCTGTTAGACTGTGGCAGTACTGAAGTGGTTGGCAACACTTATGAATACGTGAGCCAGCTTATGGTGACTGAGGACTGTGATGGCGGGCCGAAGATTACCATGATGAGCCAGGACAACTCTATAAATAATATCACCACAATCATGTGCGGTCTGGACGTTAGCGAGTTGTCAGAAACTGTTGCAGGGCTAAGTTTACCTATAGGAATAGTACTTATTTATTCGGACGTAGGATGTTACATTGATCGCTCCTAGCGAAATGAGATATGTTGCCATGCGAATAGGAACACATATAGAAATAGGAACATACATACGAATAGGAACATAGTAGGTAAATAACGAATACGATCACTCTTCGGTGTGTC
>PIVM01000447.1 GCA_003353945.1 Gammaproteobacteria bacterium | reverse complement strand
AACGCTTAACGCCGCTGGGCAGCGCAAGCTTGTGGAGGGTAAATTAGACTGTGCTGCGATGGATGTCTCCATCAGTTAGCTTGATTAGAGCTCCATCAGATAGTGTGATCGCACTCACAGTCAGATCTATCGATAGTGAACCACTACCTTCACCAAAATTAGTTCCATCCGTAGGTGAGAAAATTTCCGAAGCACTGGGTGGTGGTTTCGGTAATGTAACACTATGTCTGAATAATAAGGCGAATGTAGTCTTGCAATATAGAAAGTGTGACCTCAGTTTTTTTTCACCATCTATCGGAAATTCAAAAATAAGGGGCTTAGAAATAAAAGATTACCTCAAGATTGGGGAAGATTTTGGCTCAACTTCAAGGCGCATCAAGAGGCGCAGAGTCCGCCCCGTGATACCCACAACGCTACTCGGTGCACACTGAGCATCTTGGTCTGTGTAACGTTCATTACAGCACTGAAGCTCAGTCAAAAAACGCTCAAGAAGGGACAGTGTTTTTTTTCGATGCCCTAACACCTTAGTCTAACGAATACTCTGATATCCACCCGTAATGCCCTTGGAAGACGAATAATTTGCCAAAGCTGTAAGTGGCGTGCACGAAAGGCAACTGTACTGGCCATCAAATAACAAACCCACATTCGATAAAGAGTTTCTGAATAGTTCTCTTGTAGCTCTGGCCAATGGGTAACAAAATCATCATACCAGGCCACTAAGGTTTTATCATAATCGTTTCCAAAATTGTGCCAATCCTCAAAGACAAGAATGCCGTTGCAGGCGCTAGAAATCTGTTCTGGCGAAGGGAGCATTGAATTAGAGAATATATAGCGTGTTAACCAAGAATCCATAATTGGATTAGTTTCATTGCGCCCAATAGTCTGCAACAAACATGACAGACCGATGTGACGAACGGGTCGCATCATTATTTGCCTGTCTCCGATAGCGGCACTCGCACTGAAGGTTCAACAGTGCTTCATACTGTCCGATTGCACGGTTCACGGCCACGCTTCCTTACCGTGCCAAATACGTAATACCGTCAGTTCATCATTCAGTACGATATAACGAACTACATAATCCCCAGCTACTAACTCCCTAACACCGGGTAGCTCTTCTACAGGATGCCCCATCGCAGGATGGTCAAGCAGTTTGCTGATATGCTTTTTCAGTCTCTGACTATAGCGTTTAGCAGCCTGGGGGTTCTTGATGGCAATAAACTCACGCAGACGAACTAAATCTTGCTGCGTACACTGAGTTAACTGTAGTTTCATAGTTGAGGGGGGTCCTTCTCTGCATCTGTGCCCCAACTATCCAACCATTCCAATACCTCGTCACCATCAATTACACGACCCGCTTTCAGGTCAACTAAGGCTTCTTGGGTTTCTACTAACATGCGAGCTTTACGCTCTTCGCGCTCCAAGTACTCCCTAACAGCGTCATTGATAATCCACCCTTTTGATCTTCTGATTTTTTCAGCTGTTTGCTCAAGCTTGCTTAACAGCTCATCCGGCATTCTCACACTGGTCATACCCATTGTCTTATCCTGATGCAATGCACTGTAGTGCATTGCATTATAGTTCGTATTTACACTACTCGTCATCCTATTCCATCGCCTCCATTGCCAAGACCTTTAGCACGTCTACTTCTGCCTGCTCAGCACCGCCCTCATCCCAATCAATCTTTTTACTACGACTGGGTTTTGCCGGATGAGTAACTGTATGAACCTGCTAAAGTTTTTTGATACAATAAGGCTCTTCTCCGCTTTAGTGAGTGAGCTTATGCATCTAAATAGAACATAGATTGATCATCAGGGAGGGATGACTGCCTGATTTTAAGTTTAAAATACTCAGTATCCCTGATGCCTCTGG
>PIVM01000446.1 GCA_003353945.1 Gammaproteobacteria bacterium | reverse complement strand
GTTGTGGATGCTCTCAACTCCATCCACGAAGAAAATCGGTATATCAGAGGCCTTGTTACATGGATTGGTTTTTCCCAGTGTCCCGTTGAATATGATCGGGACAAACGCTACGCTGGAGAGACGAAGTTTACCATGACTAAAATGTTAAAATTCGCGTTCGATGGAATAACCAGTTTTTCCGAGAAACCTCTTCAAGTGTCCATGCATCTGGGGCTGCTTGTAACTTTTATATCCTTTGTGTACATTGTTTGGATAATAATTGGTCAGTTTATAAACCCTGAAAATTTGGTGCAAGGCTGGTCGACTACCCTAGTTGCCATTCTCTTCTTGGGTGGTGTCCAACTCTTTTCAATTGGTATATTGGGAGAGTACGTAGGTAGGATTTACGTCGAAACCAAGCGAAGACCACTCTATCTCACCCGAGAAAAGGTGGGTTTTGACGAAGAGGGTGATTCTTGATTACAAGCGTAAGCAGGTATCATGGGAAAACCCAAAATTTCCGTGGCCTTTCGAGATAGATATGAAGGGGTCCACTTCACAAAACGGGTTCTTGGGTTTTTGAAAGGCGGAGAGTGAATCCCAGGTATGATGAGGACGTGATAATAGCGCATAGCAAACTGGGTGCGATAAGAATTGTTCGTAAACAGTTCCCAGAAAGGCAGTTTTACGGCAGGCTGCTGTCAGGCCCTCCGTATATGAGGATCGTCAAGCTTCAATAATGGGCATAAGAAGCAATTTGATCTCAGTGAAAGGCAATCGATGCGAATTCTATTTGGATTAGCGGCTCTCGTAATAATTGCTTGCTTTATTATCTCTTCGGTAGATTTGAGAGAGGTAGCAACGAGTATCAGTAATGCAAACTATACTCTTCTCGCGGTTGCTATCGCCATCAAAGTATTTACTATCTATATTAAGGCCAATAGGTGGGGAGTTTCACTTACATCTGCAGATGTTCCTCGGCCGAAGAAATTGTTTGCAGCCACAATCATAGGTACTGCGAGTAACCTTGTTCTTCCTGCGCGTATGGGAGAAGTAGCCCGTACACTGGTTTTAAAGCAGCACACAAGCCTCTCCATGGTCTCTCTGCTGACAAGCACGGTTGCTATGGGGATTGTCGATTTTATATTCTTGGCAACGACACTTTTTATTGTGATTATCTCGGGGTCTGTGTATGCAAATCTATTCAGCACTGAAAATGTCATGATTTTGTTTGTTGTGTTGCTTTTGTTAGTTGGAGGCATATTTTTACTTGTAAGTAATAACATCCCTTTTTCTAAGCAGCTTAGAACGGCAGGGAGATTTTTCTTAACGCAACAAATTCATACAAAACTGCGTGGTTTTCTCCATTCTGCACAAGTTGGGCTGCAGATATTCAAGAATAGAAAAAAATTGGAAATAGTGTCTTTATTAACTGTGTGTGTTTGGTGCTCAGAAATATTTGCTGTCTTCCTAGGTCTACAGGCTTTCGGTATTAGCGCATCACTGTGGATGGCTTCGATACTATGCTTGTCACTTAACCTAGCTTTTGTTCTGCCTGTTACTCCTGGAAACGTTGGTGTCCACCAGTTGCTATCCATTTTAATTTTGGAAAGGTTTCAAATTGGTGAAACGGCTGCTTTGTCATTTAGTCTGGGGTTTCAGGGGGCGACCTTGATATCGATATTGTTATTGGGGCTTGTTTTTTTTCTGAAGGAGGGGGCGCAGAAGGATGGTGATAATCGTTAATTAAAGTTCTGAAGTGAAGGCACAACGCATGGGCTTCATTGACCGAACTGGCGAACAGAAAATTCTTTCTCGCGATCACAAAGGGTTTGATTTCCTGATCTGCTAAATTGTTGTCAGCTTCCAGCCTCCCGTCATGTAAAAACT
>PIVM01000168.1 GCA_003353945.1 Gammaproteobacteria bacterium | reverse complement strand
GGGGGGGAAGGGAAAAGGGCTAGCTAAACAGAAGGGGGGGGCACAGGGTGGGACAGGGTGAGGAGCAACTGCAGGTCGTGCGACGGGCCCAGCCCGTGCCGGCACAGCACCGACCCCCAGCGCTCCCAAAACCCGTCCTGCGTGAGCACGGGCCTGTCAGGCACCCACTGCCCCCCAATCGCGGCCACCTCGCGCGCGTCGAGGCGCGCTTGGATATCATCCTGCACCATCTGGGCACGCAAGTAGTGCACCACCTGCGCCGTGATAGCGAGCGCGGACACGGCCCGGCCATCGTCGCGCCCGCGGCACCTGGCCGCCCACAGGAAGTAGGCGACCGCTAGGCGGATGATGTCCCACAGCTCGCCGAAACCGCCGGGGTCCCAGACGGCCCTGTCGGCCGCCAGGAAACTACCGGCAGTGGCGGGCGGCGGCGCCGGCAGCGCCGACGCCGCGCTCCACAGGCGCCCAGCCCACGCCGTGACCGCCTGCGCAACGGGGCAGTCGAGGAAGACGTGGCTGACCGTCTCGGCGACGCCGGCGGCCCGGCACACCGCGTGGTGGCAGCGGTGGTCGTGCTCCCCCCGCCGCTGCTGCGCCACCAGCCGCGCTGCCACCGGCAGGCTGCCGTGCATCACCTGCCACATGAGGTGGCGGTGTGTGCGCGGCGCCGGCACGCGGCGCAGGCGGCGCCACGCTGAGCGCCAGGGGGGGCTCCCCTCCGGCGCCCTGCCGTGCCGGGTGTCGTCAAAGGCGTGCCACCAGTCCGGGGGGCGGCTCCGCCCGCCCCCCCACCGGCCGGGTGGCGTCGGCTGCTGCCGCTGCTGCTGCTGTTGCCGCTGCTGCTGCTGCTGCTGCTGCTGCTGCTGCTGCTGCTGGTGGCGCACCCTCTCGAGAGCCTCAAGCCGCTCGCGCTCGTGCTCGTGCTCCTCGGCCTGGCGCCGCTCGGCCCCCTCCCGCCGCTGGAGCTGGCGGTCGAGGGGGAGCAGGCGCTGCCGCGTACTGGGGCGCATCCACGCCGCCGTGAGCTGGTGGTGGGGGTCGCCCTGCTGCATATCCGCGCGCGAGCGGATTGGCGGCGTCGCCGCCGCCACCCAGCGCTGCTCGCGGGTAGAGAGGCTGGACACGGTGCCGCCGGGGCCCGGCCACGGCGCCGGGCGCATGGGCACGCCGGGGGTGAAGCCTGCGGCGGTCCCGTGCGGCTCGTCCCTCCCCCTGCGGGCCGCGTCGCGCTGCACCAGCGCCGCCGTACGCTGCCGAGGCGTCGACCTCAGCACGCCAGCACCGGACAGGCACCAGCGCGTGGGGTCGAGCACCAGCGCCGCGCCACCGCCCTCCCCCCACAAGCCGATAAAATACTGCTCGGGCGGCGGCGGCGGCCCCTCCTCGCGCTGCCGCAGCGCGATGTCCACCACTAGGCAGGGCTCACCCGGCGGTGCGCCAGCCGGCGGCGGCCAGCTCTCCTCCTGCAGCTCCCCCAGCCGGCCGTCAGGGCCTGCCTCGTACGCAGCCGCCGCGGAACCGCTAGCCAGCACGCGCGCAAGCCGGGGGCTGGGCCCGCCCGGCAGCGCCGGCCGGAGCCACCACTCGTACTGCACCTGTGTACCGGCTGCGAGGGCTGGGGCCAAGGCTGGGGGGAGGATACCCTGGAGGGCGTGAATCTCATCGACAAGAGCCCCCCCCGGAGGCGTCACCACTGGCAAAGCACGAGCGAGGTCTCCCACCGCGCGCAGGCCAGCCTCTACCGCCGCCGGGAAGGCGCTAGGGCGCAGGGGGAGCCCCCTGCTATCAACTATGGAGGGGTTGCCAAACAGGGGCTCGTCTAGGCGGTGCGTTAGTGGTAGGTCGCCCAAGGCGCAGGAGCGGTGAGGGGCACACTCCAAGAAAGCCTGCCAGTACCCGGCCAACCGGGGGGGCAGGCGCTCCAAAGCGCCCGCCGCCTCCACGCAAAGCAAAGACCGCAGCCCGGCCCCCGGCGCTAGTGCATCCCGCCACCACGAGCCCGCCAAAGCCTTCCAAGGCGCCGACGCCGGGTGCAAGAGGCGGCACACGTTCCCCGCCTGTAGGGCAGCAATCTGCCGCGGCAAGTTGGGAACGCCCCGCCCCCCAAGGCGGAACGGGAGGTGCAGCACCTCCCTCGCCACGTCGCTCACGCCACCCTCCACAAAGCGCATAATCGTGGAGTGCACGCGCCGCAGCAGGTCAGGGGGGGGGGAGGAGAAAGTGGCGTGATACACAAATATGCTAGCTAGTACTTGCCTCGCGACGTGCGTTCGCCCGTCAGGCGTGAGCGCAAACGCCGACCAATGCCGCACGTGCGCCAGCAACACGCCCTCCAGCGCCGAGAACTTGGCGGCGCGGGCACGCACGCCTGCCTCGCCCGGCGCGAGCATGATGCCAAGGTGCCGCACCGGCTCTGTGCGCGCCACCACCGACACTCGGCTGCCCTCATGCACAAAGCCATCGCTGTGCCCATCGGCCGCGCTGCCCAGCAGCAGGATGCGAGTCTTAGCCGCGCTGGCCCGAGAGCCCGACGCAGCGCACCACTGCAACACCCCGCGCCGCCATGCAACACTCACATCCCCCAGGCCGCGCAAGTGCAGGGAGGTATCGTCAGCGTGCTGGTGAGAGGGCGGCGCCAGGGAGCCCCCGGGGAGGGTGATGCCGCCGACCGCCCCCTGGCGCTGCAGAGCTCGCATACGCGCGGCGAGCGGCTGGGCGGCAACAACATAGAGGATGGGGGAAAGCGGGCTGCCCTGCGCCACTCCCGACGCCACCGAGAAATCCCGGGTGTGGAAGCCATTAACACGCACCCTCGCGCGCGTCCCCGCCAGCAGCATCGCAACCCACCTCAAGGCAACGTCCCCAAAACCCACCTCCCGCATGCAGGCCAGCACCCACGGCCGGCTAGTCCTATCATATGCCTTCTCGACATCCATGAACACGATAGCCCCGGGCTGCCGCGTCCGCTCTACGTAGTCTATTTCTTCTAGGTGCGCCAGCACATTGTCCCCAATCCAACGCCCCGGGATAAACGCCGTCTGGGTATCGTCTATCACAGAACGCAGGGAAGGCGCAAAACGCATCGTCAGCGCCTGAGCTAAGATCTTGTAGTCGCAATTTAGGAGCGTGATGGGGCGGTAGCTGGCCGTGCGCGTGCGCGGGCCAGCCTTTGCCCCCTTGTAAATGAGGGTGATAACCCCCATGAGCATGCTGGGGGGTAGGCTAGCCGCACCTTCCTGCCGGAGCGCCTCAGAAAACACCGCCGCCAGGCGCCCCCCCAGCACCCCCCAAAAAGCCTGGTAAAACTCAAAAGACAGCCCGTCGCACCCTGGCACCTTGCCGCGAGCGCAGCGCTTGAGGGCAGCGAGCAGCTCATCATCACCAACGCCGTCGGCTCCGAGCGCTCCCTCGCACGCCTCACGCTCGCCCGGCGAGAGCCGCCTGTCTATGTCATCTAAAAGCTCGCGCTGAGCAACAGGGTCGGTGGTAGGGGGGTGAAAGAGGCCAGCGGGCAAGTCCCCATCAAAAAAGTCAGCGATGCACTCTTCCGCCGCCGCCCGACCGTCCTCCTCCGCAAGGGAGACCAGGCTGGGCCCAACGCCCCCCGGCCCCGGCACCTCCAGCTGGGCCACGCAACACGCAGCGCCGCGCTGCTCCGCAAGGCGGTGAAACCATGCAGTGGCCTGCTCCCCGAAACCCGCCCACAGCACCCCCGCAACTGTGGCGCGCCGCCTCGCCGCGGCCTCGAGGCGCGCCTGCAGCTCGCCCTGCACCGCAGCCCAAGCGCTGGCAGCGGCAGCACTGGTGGGGCTGGCCGCCCAGGCGACGGCCGCAGCGGTCGCCCGCCTGTCGAGCGCCCGGCGCTGCTGCTGCTCGCCATAGCGGCGCTCAAGCTGCCACACCTGGATTCTGTCGCCGGCCCAGGCCTTGAAGGCCTCCCAGCGGCCGGCGTGCGACCGCCCCGGCCCAACTGGCCTGGCCGCAAACCACGCGGAGATAGCTACGGTAAACCTGCGAACAAACTTTGGATCGCGGGCGAGTTGCGCGGGAAAGGCCCAGCTCCCAGGGCCACGCGGCACGGCGCCCGGCAACCTGAGGGTGGTGTGAGCGAGGGAGTGGTCGCCCGGCCAGCCGCTAGCAATGCCCGCCCCCACCAGGTAGGGAACGAGCGTGTCAGCAATGAGAACGCGATCCAAGCGCGCCGCGGTGCTCCCGTTAGTGGCGATGTGCGTGAACTGGCAAAGGGCCGGGTTGTACTTCCTAAAGCAGTCTGCCAGCCCAAACTCAAGCTGCACCTCCTGCAAACCTGCATACCCTACCGTACGGGACGACGAGGGGGGAGGCGCAGCCCCCGCCTCGCCGCTAGGGCCCACCCCCCCCCCACCGGCAAGAGGAGGGGGGGTGGAAGTAAGTGTGCCGGCGTCCAGCAGTACCGACTCTACACAATTGAAGTCGCCGCCCAGGACGAGGCGGGCGCCTGGGTGGCGCCGCACGCCGTCGCCCAAGGCAGCGCGCAGCGGCCCCGCAAAGAAGGCCGCGCGCTCCACGCCCACGCAGGGCGCGTAGACGCTGTACAGTAGATACGTGTTATCGCCGGGCAGCGTGAGCACCGCGCCGGCGATGCGCCCCTCGGGGCACACGTGCACGCGCTCAAACGCCTCGGCGTGCAGGTGCCGGCCGACAAGCACTGCCGCCCCGCACGAGCGGCCGCTGCCGGCCGCCCACGCCGAGAGCCCCCTGAACGGGAGCCCCGGGCCAGCCCCCTCCTGCACCCACGCGTCAGCGGCCTGCTGCGACGGGTGGTGCGTCTCCTGCAGAAACATGACGTCCACCCGCCGCCGCACGTCCGCCAGCCCGCCAAAAAGGGCGTGGCGCTTGCGAACGCCAAGGCCGTTGACGTTGAGTGTGCCAAACGAGAGGCAGGAGGGGGCTGTGTGCGGCTGGGCCGCCATCACGCACCGGCCCCCCCTGGCGGGGAGCCGTTGCCCGTCGCGCGCCCGGCGCAGCCGCCCTGCCAGTACAGCACAGGCGGCCGCGCCGGGCGCCCGGTGCGCGTCGTCACGCCTGCCCGCGCCAGCGCGGCCGCAGGCGACCGCGCGCGCGAGCGGCTGCGTCCCCGGCCGCTAGGGGAGCGGCTAGGGGAGCGGCCAGCTGCTGCGGCCGCTGGGGCAGGCGCGGGGGGGGCGGCTGCCGCGCGGGCTGGCCCCACTGGCGCGGGCTCTGCTGCTACTGCCGCTGATGCTGCTGCTGCCGCTGCCGCTGCCGCCGCCGCTGCCGCTGCCGCTGCCCTGCCCGCCGCACGCGTCGGCCTGGCCGGTCGAAACGGCGGGCCGCTGTCGAGGTGCGGGTACAGGCTAAGCGCCTTGCCGCGAAGCGCGGCAACCATCTCCGTGGCGTCCCACCTGGCCCACCCCTCCGGGTCGCCGCAGTACACCGCCCGCATGACGGCGCGCCGCTGTGGCGCGGTCATGCTGGGGAAGGGCTCCTCCTCGCTCATGCGCGCTGCCCACTGGTCAAAACCGGGCACCTCCTCCTCCTCCTCCTCCCCGCCGCCCGCCGCCCCGGGGGGGGCGGGGGGCGGCTCGGGCGCCGCCGGCGCCGAGGGGCCGGCGGGGGGGGAGGAGGGCGGCTCGCCGCGCCGCCCGTCCACCTCCATCGGCGCCCCGCCGCCACCGGCCGCGCCGTGCGTCTGCTGACGTGTCGCGGCCGGGCTGCGCGGCCGCTGCTGCTGCTGCGGCGTCACCCCCCTGGCCGCCGGCGGCGCAGGCGGGGAGGGCGGCGCAGGGGGGGGCGGGGGGACGGGGGAGGGCGGCCGAGGGTGCCGCCCATCGACCTCCATCGGCCCCAGGCCGCCGCCGGCCGCGTCGCGCTGCTGCGTCTGCGCCCCCGGCGACGGGCTGGGGGGCGGCTGCTGCTGCTGCGGGCGCTGCGGCGCCGGCCGCTCCACGACCAGCACGCGCTGCGCCTGCGCCCGCTGCTGCGGTTGCTGGCGCTGAACGGGATGCTGCTCCTCCCGCTGGCGGTGGCCCTGGCGGCCCTGCTGCTGCTGCTGCTGCTGCTCCTCACGCTGGGCAGGCTGAGCGGGCGGGGGGGAGCTCGTCGCCGCCACCGCCGCCGCCGCCGGCGCCTGCGCCGGCGCCGACGCCGTCGCCGCGGAGCCGAGAAGGGAGGAGAGCGGGGGGGGAGGGGGGCGGGCAGGGGGGGAGCGGCGCTGCGCAAGGGTGTGGCGGACCTGCTGCCGCCACCACTGGCGCTCCTCAGCCGAGACGCCCCGGCGCTGCACGTCCACCCGAAAGGACACCCCCCCACCCAGGTCGACAACATCGGGCAGCCCAAACAGGTAAGGGTCCCCCGGCGGCGGCTCCACCCAGGCCAGCACCTCGCTACTCTTCCCCAGCCCCGGGCAGCCCGCCACAGCCCCGCGCCGCTCCCTCACAACCTCACCCCCGCCACACGCGGCCACTACGATCTGGCTGAGCCCCTTGACGCACACCTCGGCCGGAACGCCATGCAGCTTGACTATGACCTCACCGCGGTGCTGCGGCAACGGCGCCGCGCGCCGCCAGCGCACCTCGCGGGCGTGCCCGCGGACGTCCACCCGCAGGGTGTCGTGCGACGTGAGCGCCGCACGGGCCGCCTCTGCGGCGTCACCCCCGTCAGCGCTAAAGGACACGCGCACATCCGGCGCCAGGCCCTCGCCGCGCTTGTGCTCAGCCACCGACACCACCTGGATGGAGCCGGGGGCCAGCCGAAGCACGGCGCTATACACTGCCTGCTGGGCCAGGTCGGCCACCACCGTCGCTGACGGCCGCACCCCCCCAACTAGCACAGCGTCCAGCGCGTGGCCGATCTGCACGTCCACCATGGAGCCAGGAAGCTCCTCCTCCGGGCAGTGCACCGGCGGCACGCCCACCCGACCCCGCACCTTTTCTACCAGGCGCGTGATCAGCGGCAGGCACCGCACCCGACCCGCAAACGACACATCGGGCTGGCCATACTCGTGATGGCTCACCCTTGTCGTCATCTATGCTATAGCTAGTGAGGGATACAGACCCCCAAATCGCCTAAGTGCTGACCCCCTTACCTCCTTGTGCAGCGATGCCAAGGCGGCCCTTGGACCACGCCTGCCGCCACACAACCCCTCAACAACACCGTATAAGGGTAAAGGCGGGTGCACCGCCCACGGAGGCGGAGCACAAGCACGTGAATCGCACTAACCTGGCGTCAGTTCCCGACAATCGCGGCACCAGCGAGCCCAAAAGCGAGCCCTCGCATCGTCGGCGGCCAAGCCGTCACCATCGAAGCCTATTATAGACCCAAATAAGGCTATATCGCGGGTGCGCAGGTCGCTGGCGGCGGCGACGGCGGCAGACGGGCCCAAACGCCCGCCTCCCAGCAAAACCCCATCGACTGCTCACTGCCGCACAGCGAGAGGCTGCGATCCCTCCCACCCTCACTAAAAACGAAGCATACTACGGTACGCAGAAAGGCGGAGAAAACAGGGGCTCTTCAAAACGTGTTGCCAAAACGTTCAAACGTCCCTTCTCTCTCCCTTCCCTCCTAGTTTAGATCCCCTAGTTGTGCCATGGCGCGCTCCCTGCGCGTGGCGTCTGTTTGTTTGGCCTG